>JBCCWH010000019.1:0-44395 GCA_039193915.1 Planctomycetota bacterium | reverse complement strand
CGCAGCGCGTAGCCATCCGACGACGCGGCGACGGCGTGGATGAGCGGGCAGGCGTCCGGGTCCTTGGGGTCTTCCTTGTAGTCCTTCAAGACGCGCGGGTCGGCGGAGTAGGCGGCGATGATTTTTTCGCCGTCCTTAAGCTTGAAGAGCTTCTGGATCGGCTCGCCGTAGCCCGTGGTCGCGGGGATGTCGATGATGCGCGCGGTGTAGCAGGTGCCCAGCGAGCTAAAGAACATCACCGTCGCGCGGGTCGAGCCCGCCACGCAGGCCAGCACGCGGTCGCCCTCGCGGATGCGCGTCGCCATCGGGTCCTTGATCTCTTTTTGCCGCTTGACCCAGCCGTCGGCGGTAACCAACACATGCGCGTCCTCGGCGACGATAAAGTCCTCGGCCGAGAACTCCGGCTCGTCCACCACCGCGACGATCTTGGTCCTTCGCCGGCCGGGGTCGTCCTCGCCTTTTTTCGCCCCCCCCTTCCGGGGGCCGTACTTCTCGATCAAGGCCTTGATCTCGTCGCGGACGATGCCCCACCGGCCGGAGGTCATGTCGTCCTCTTTGTCGTTCAGCAGCTTCTTGATCTCGCGGGCGCGTTTGCGCTTCTCCTTGAGCTCGTCGGTGACGAGGTTGATCTCCAGCTTCGCCAGGCGGTAGAGCTTGAGCTCGAGGATCGCTTCGGTCTGCTCTTCGTCGAGCTGCTTGAAGCGTTTCATGATTTTGACGGCCGCATCCTTCTTGCCGTCGGAGGCGCGGATGATCTTGATGATCTCGTCGAGCGCATCAAAGATCAGCGCGAAGCCGTCGAGGATGTGGATCCGTTTTTCCAAGGCCCGCAGCTCGTACTCCAGCCGACGCGTCACGACCTCGTGGCGGAAGATCAGGAAGTAGCGCAGGATCTCGAGGATGCTGAGCTTCTGCGGCGCGCCGACCTCGGGGTTGCTCGTCGGCACCAGGCAGGTGAGGTTGACGCCGAAGTTCGTCTGCAGGTGCGTGTGCTTGTAGAGGTACGCAAGCAGTTTTTGTTCGTCGGCGTCTTTCTTGATCTCGAGTTCGATCCGAACGTCGTCGGTCGAAAGGTCGACAACATCGACGAGCAGCGGCATCTTGCGGGAGAGGACGACCTGCGCGATCTGCTCGACGAGATTGGCCTTGTTGACGCCGTAGGGGATGGAGTCGATGACGAGGGTTTTGGTTGCGCGGGACTTGCTTGCGCCGGGCGTGGTGGTGCCGCGGATCTTGAGCGAACCGCCGCCGGACTTGTAGATCTCGCGCAGCTCGGCGGGGCTGTTGACGACCTGCCCGCCGGTGGGGAAGTCGGGGCCCTGGATCGCGTCGTTGGCGAGGAGCTGGTAGTCCTTGATCTCGGGGTTGTCGAGGACCTTGAGCAGGGCCTTGCAGACTTCGCCGAGGTTGTGCGGCGGGATGTTGGTGGCCATGCCCACGGCGATGCCGGCGCTGCCGTTGACCAGCAGGTTGGGGACCTTGGCGGGGAGGACGACGGGCTCGGTCTTCGTGCCGTCATAGTTAGGGCGGAAGTGGACGGTGTCGCGGCCGATGTCGTCGAGGAGTTCGTGGGAGATCGGGGCGAGACGGGCTTCGGTGTATCGGTAGGCGGCGGCGTTGTCGCCGTCGAGCGAGCCGAAGTTGCCGTGGCCGTCGACGAGCTTTTCGCGCATGACCCAGGGCTGTGCGAGTCGGACGAGGGCGTCGTAGAGCGCGGTATCGCCGTGGGGGTGGTAGTCGCGGAGGGCCGAGCCGACGACGCCGGCACACTTGCGTGGCTTAGCGTCGTGGAAGAGGCGTTCCTGCCACATGGTGTAGAGGATGCGTCGGTGGACGGGCTTGAGGCCGTCGCGGACATCGGGCAGGGCCCGGCTGGTGATCACCGAAAGCGAGTAGTTGAGGTAGCGTTCCTGGGCGGCGCTGTGGAGCGAGACGGGGGAGATGCCATCGCCGCCGGCCCCTTCGCCGTTGAGCACGGCCGCGCCGCCCCCGCCGGAGCCGTCGTCGTTACCACCGAACAACCCACCGCCCGCGTTTGTTGCTGCGCGTTTGCGGGACGACGTTTTCTTGCGAGTCGTGCTCTTTTTTCGAGCCAAGCGACAGCCCTCCGTGGCTGGTCGAGGTAGGGAATCCGTTGTGGCGTGCAGTATAGAGCCAACCGCGTCGGCGTCCACGCGGGCCTCGCCTGGCCGGTGTTTCCACAGAAACAGGGTAGAATCGGGGGCATGCGTGTCCTCGGCATCGATCCCGGCTTACGGCTCACGGGCTACGGCCTGGTCCAGACGCAAACCGGCGCGATCGAGCCGACACTCATCGAGGCCGGCGTCATCAAGCTCGACGCCAAGACCCCGGTCGCTGCCCGGCTTGCTCAGCTCGCCATCGATCTCAACGGGCTGCTCGATTCGCTCAAGCCGACCCGCGTCGCCGTCGAAAAGCTCTTCGCTCACTACGCCCACCCGCGCACCGCGATCGTCATGGGCCACGCCCGGGGGGTGATCCTGCTCTGCGCTCAGCAGCACGGCCTTGCGATCGAGGAACTCGGCGCGACCGAGGTCAAGAAGTCCCTCACAGGCAACGGGCACGCCTCGAAAGAGCAGATGCAGCTTGCGGTGCAGCACCAGTACGGCCTGGCCCAGCCGCCGAGCCCGCCGGATGTTGCCGACGCGATCGCGATCGCGACCTGCTGTGCCCGCCGGGCGGCCGTGGCGGCGCTGTAAGGCACACCCGCCACGAGCCGGTACGATATGCAGCCCGGGCATAGACACGTCGCCAACCCTTCGGACACAGAAGCCATGAGTGTGAAGATGATCGGGATCGAGGACGACGGCATCGCGGTGCTCGCCTGCGAAGCCCAGCTCGACGGGCTGGCGATGACCGCCGACGGCAACGCGCCGCTCAAGCAGGTCCTCGGCGAGGGCTGCTACACCAAACGCGTCGCCCTCGACCTGGGCCAGACCGGCTACATCGACTCCGCCGCGATCGGCTGGCTGCTCTCCAGCCACAAGGCCTTCAAAGACGCCGGCGGCCGCATCGTCATCTACGCCGTCCAGCCCGGCGTGCAGCGCGTCATCGACATGATGCGCATCGGCACGGTCCTCGAGCTGGCCCCGGACCAGGAACAAGCCCTCAACCAACTGCGCGGGAACTAGACCCATGATGCCGCAAGCCCAGACCGCCGCCCAGATGATCGACGTCGCCAGCCTCCCCGTCGAGGACGCCGTGGAGCGTGTGATCGATCACGCCGTGAACCTCCGCGCCAGCGACCTGTTTATCCTCGCCAACGAGGACTTCTACGCCGTCAGCGTCCGCCACCTCGGGCTGATCCGCCCGGTGAGCATCGTCGGCAAAGAGCAAGGCAAGCAGTTCACCCAGCACATCAAGGCCAACGCCGGCATGGATGTCGCCGAGCACCGCCACCCCGCCGACGGGCGGTGGATCTACGAACGCGCGGAAACCGACGACGCTGACAATGACGACGACAACGATGACGCCGCCATCGTCGACCTCCGCCTCAGCACCGTCCCCACGCTCTACGGCGAGGACATGGTCATCCGCCTCCTGTCGCGCGACTTCGGGCTCTTTGGCATGGACGAGCTCGGCTTCGCCGACGACGAACTCAACACCGTGCAGATGATGCTCGACTCGCCCGGCGGGCTCATCCTCTGCTGCGGCCCCACCTCCAGCGGCAAGACCGCCACCCTCTACGCCGCGCTGCGACACCTCCACGACGGCACACGCAAGATCAACACCATCGAAGACCCCATCGAGTTCGCCATCGACGGGTTCCGGCAATCCCAGATCAACCACCAGATCGACCTCAAGTTCGCCGACCTGCTCAAAGGCGTCCTGCGCCAGTCGCCCGACATCATCATGATCGGCGAGATCCGCGACAAAGAAACCGCGACCACGGCCGTGCGTGCCGCCAACTCCGGGCACCTCGTGCTCTCCACGATCCACGCCCCCGTCGCCGCCGCGGCCGTGGAGTCCATGCGGTCGCTGGGTGTCAACGATCACTTCCTCGCGACCGCGCTGCGCGGCGTGATCTCGCAGCGCCTCGTCCGTACGCTCGACCCTGAGCGCCGTGTCGAGTACGACATCAGCCACGCCCCCGAGATCTTCTCACCCATCCAGGGCCTGCTCAAAGAGGGCGAAGGCAAGACCTTCTACGCCCCCGGTGCCGTCGAGGGCCACACCGGCTACAGCGGCCGCACCGGCGTCTACGAAGTCATGGCCATGACCCCCGCACTACGCGAGCTCATCGCCAACGGCGCCGACACCGGCACGATCCGCGAACAGGCGCTCAAGGACGGCATGCGCGACTTCAAATCCAACGCCCTACTC
The DNA here is from genome assembly GCA_039193915.1 of Planctomycetota bacterium. Lineage (GTDB taxonomy): Bacteria > Planctomycetota > Phycisphaerae > Phycisphaerales > Phycisphaeraceae > JAHQVV01. The sequence continues at coordinate 40,054 of JBCCWH010000019.1, read as the reverse complement.
AAGGTCGCCCGCGGCGTCACCGCCATCGAAGAAGTCTTCCGCGTCATCCCGGCGGAGTATCTGGACGAGTAAACCAGGTGCCACGCCGCAGAGTCACGTGCGAGCACCACAAGCCGGGTGCCACATAGCGCAGCTATGTGGGAGTACCTGACGCGCCTGCTTCAACCGCACACAGCTTGCGCTGTGTGGCACCCCCTGTTCTTCCCTTTCCCCTCACCAAAGGAGCGTCTCTCATGCCCAATCCGTTCTGCCATATCGAACTGAACACGACCGACCTGGACAAGGCCAAGTCGTTCTACGGCGGCCTGTTTGACTGGAAGCTGGAAGACATGCCGATGCCCGAGGGGACGTACACGATGATCGATGCCGGGTCGGGCGACGGGCCGGGCTGCGGCGGGGGCATGATGAGCCATCCGGTGCCCGGCATGCCGTCGCACTGGCTCTCGTACATCCAAGTCGACGACCTGGACGCGACGGTGACGAAGGCCGAGGAACTCGGCGGCAAGGTGGTCGTCCCGCGCATGGAGGTGCCGGAGATGGGCTGGTTCAGCGTGCTGCAAGGCCCGACCGGCGAACACTTCGCGGTGTGGGAGTCGGCGAAGAAGGGGTAAACCCAACCACGAGCCGCGACCGTGAGGGAGCGGACCCTGGGATTGGTTGAAACACCCTGGTAGGTCCGCTCCCTGACGGTCGCGGCTCGTTGATGCCAAAGACAACGCCCCGCGCGGCTGCGCGGGGCGTTGCTGCTAAAACTAATGCTGAAAGCCGACGCCTACTCCGTCTTATCTTTCAACTCCGCGTCGGCCGCGTTTTTCTTCACCGACTCGATGCCGTTGTCGCGGGCGGCTTCGGAGCTGTACATCTCGCTCTTGCCGATGATCTGGCCGTTGCCCGCGTTGAGGGAGAAGAACGGCGAGCCGTCCTTCGCGGTCTTACGCTCGAACTGCCCGTCCTGCACGCCGTTGGTTCGGCAGGACTCGATGCCGTTGAGCGCGCCGCCCTTGTCGGCGTACATCTGGCTGGTGAGGATGACTTCGTGGTTGCCGGCCTTGAGGTTGAAGTAGAACTTGCCGCTGTCGTTCTTTTCGAGGACGTAGCTGCCTGCCATGGTGGACCTTTCTGATCGATTGGGGTTTCTCTCGCCGCAACACACACGCCCCCGGTGCGACCTACGAAGATTACGCGGGATCAGGCGCGATCACAAGTGCGCCGCCGCGGCCGCATCACTCCCGCCGCAGCACCGCCCAGACCGGGTCGTGGTCGGAGGGGTTTCGACCCTCGACCTGGACACGGTCGATCCCGGCCTGTTCAACCACAACACCGGGCGTCGCCAAGACCCAATCGATGCGTGCGCTGTCGGTCCGGCCACGGAAGCCGTTGAACGTGCCCTCCCCCGCTGCTGCCGCGTCCCGCTGTCGAGCGACGACGAACGTATCGCGCAGCGCCGGCCCGTCGGGGTCTTCGCACAGCGCGGCGTAGGGCGCGGAATCCACGGCCGAGTTGAAGTCGCCCATCAACACCGCCGACGCCTCGGGGCCAAGCTCGTCGCACTTGGCCTGGATAAACCGCCCCAGGAGTTTCGCCGACTCGACGCGTGCGACGGCGCCACGGTGGTCGAAGTGCGTATTGACGACAAGCCAAGTCTGGCCGGTCCAGCGGTCGCCCAGGACAAGCCAGGTCGCCATGCGGGTCATCGACGCGTCCCAGCCAACGCTGCCGGGGACGTCCGGCGTGTCGCTGAGCCAGAGGTGGCCATAGTCAAGCAGCGCGAGCCGTTGCGTGTGGTAAAAGATCGCCGTCATTTCGCCGGCATGTTGACCGTCGTCGCGCCCAACGCCGATCATCACATAGCCGGGCATCTCGTCAAGCAGGTACTGCGCTTGATGGTCGTAGGCCTCCTGGATGCCGAAGACATCGGGCGCAAGTCGCTCGAGCGTCTGGACGACGCGGTGCTTGCGGTTGCCCCAATAGTCCGGCCCGTCGTTTCGGTTGGGGTAGCGGATGTTGAAGGAGACAACTTTGATCGGGTGGAGGCGATCGTCCGGGGAAGCCGAGGGCTCGGCGGTGTCACGCGCGGGGGATTGAGTCGTGCAGCTAGCCGTCATACACAGGAGTAGAACCGACAACCCTAAACACATCGCTCGCACAATCCGGGGATTCGCTGCGCTCATCGCCCGGCTTTGATGGGAGAGAATTGCTTGCATCTTGTCACGCGCTCGCTTCTATTGCTTCGCCAACACCTCGATCATCGCCTTGCAGAACGCGGGGCAGTCGTCGGGCCTTCGGGCGCTGACGTGGTGGCGGTCGATGACGGTTTCTTCGTTGACCCATTCACTGACGCCGGCGTTCACGAGGTCGTCCGTGAGGCCGGGCGTGCTGGTATAGCGGTAGCCCTTGACGACGCCGGCCGAGATGTTAATCCACGCGCCGTGGCAGATCGAGCCGAGCATCTTGCCCTGCGCGTGGATGTCGGCGGTGAGGCGTTTGACCTCGTCGTAGCGCCGCAGCTTGTCGGGCATCCAGCCGCCGGGCACCACGAGCCCATCGAAATCCTTTGCGTCGAGGTCGGCGAGCCTGGCTTCGCTCACCTGCGGGTAGCCGTGCTTGCCCTTGTGCGTCACGCTGGCCTCAAGCCCGGCGACAACGACCTCGCACCCCGCCTCACGCAGGCGGTACTTCGGGTACTGCAGCTCCATGTCCTCGTAGTCGTCGCCCAGAAAAATCAGGATGCGCTTCCCACTCACGTCCGGCATAGTCCACCTCGCTTTGTCGATATAGTGCGTTCAATACGATGCAAACAACACGCACCAGCATACCGGCAAAACCCAACCGCCCCGCCGCCATCCGCCGCGCCGCCCCGCTTTTGTTGCTCGCTCTGCTCACGCTCGCAACGCTCGGCTGCCAGTCGGGCAACGCCGTCGATCCGCTCGGGCCGGACCCGACAGCCGACGCCGGGCTCCCGCCAGTCCCGCGCGAGCTGCGCGGGGTGTGGGTCGCGTCGGTCGCCAACATCGACTGGCCCAGCGCCCCAGGCCTGACCCCCGCACAGCAGCGGGCCGAGCTGGTGTTCCTCCTCGACACCTGCGTCGAACTCAACCTCAACGCCGTCATCCTGCAGGTCCGGCCCGCTTGTGATGCGCTCTACGACTCGCCGATCGAGCCGTGGAGCTCGTACCTCACATCCGCCGAGGGCGAACCGCCCGTGCCGCACTACGACCCGCTCGCGTTTGCCGTCACCGAAGCCCATACGCGTGGGCTTGAGCTGCACGCGTGGTTCAACCCGTTCCGCGCCGGGCACGCCTCATTCCGCGGCGAGCACGCGGCGGGCCACATCTCCAACACCCACCCACACCTCGTCCGCACCTATGGCCGACAGCTCTGGCTCGACCCGGGCGACGCCGAAGCCCGGGCGCACTCGCTCGCCGTCATCCGCGACGTCGTCGAGCGATACGACATCGACGGCGTGCATCTCGACGACTACTTCTACCCCTACCCCGTCAGCGACGCCGGCAACACAATCGACTTCCCCGACGACGCGACCTACAAACGCTACCGGGAAACCGGCGGCACGCTGACGCGCGACGACTGGCGACGCGACAACGTCAACACGTTTGTGCGCGACCTCTACGCGGCGGTGAAAGAACGCAAACCCCATGTGCAGGTCGGCATCAGCCCTTTCGGCATCTACCGCCCCGGCCATCCCGCGTACGTCCGGGGCTTCGACCAGTACGACCGCATCTACGCCGACGCCAAGCGCTGGCTCGACGCGGGCTGGTGCGATTACTTCGTGCCCCAGCTCTACTGGGCGATCGACAACCCCGACCAGTCGTTCACCGGCCTCCTGCGCTGGTGGCATACCCACAACGCGGGCGGCCGACACGTCTACCCCGGGCTGTACACCAGCCGGACCGAGGACGGCAGCGCCCGCGCGTTCCGCGCGACCGAAATCCCCTACCAGGTCGAGTGGTCGCGCATCCTCGCCGACGAGGCGGGCGTCGCGCAAGGGCATGTCCACTTCTCGATGCGGGCGCTATTGCAGAACCGGGCCGGGCTCGCGGACACACTCGACCGCGAGCACTACGCCGAGCCCGCGCTGTCCCCGGCGAGCCCCTGGCTCAGCGACAAGCGGCCTGAACCGCCGCAGCCCGACCTCGGCTACACGGTCGCCTCGGGGCTGCTCCATGTCTCGGTCGCGCCCCACTCGCTCACGGGCGCGCGGGCCTGGGTCGTCCAGGCGCAGCGCAGCGGCGTATGGGCCTATGATATCTTCCCCGCCCACGCATCGCGCGTCGCCCTACCGCTGCCCGGCGACGGCCCGGTCGAGCGCGTCGCCGTGTGGTCGGTCGACCGCGCAGGCATCGGCAGCGCAGTCGTCGAGGTGCCGGCAGACGACAGCTAGCCGCCACACACAAGAAGCCCACGCTCAATGGCGTGGGCTTCGGAAGAATCAGAAGTTTGCTGGCATCGCTTAGTTCGGATCAACCGGGATCACAAACGTCGGCACCTCGTCGTCCTCATTGTCGCGGGGCTCGACTTTGATCCACTCCTGGACATTCGGGCCGCCGACGACCATGTACTCGGCCATCTCGCCGGGCTCGGTCATGCGTACCTCGCGTTGCTGGTAGCCCCGGGCGCGGACGAGGTAGGTGTCGGCGCTCTGGGGCTTGTCGATTTCGATCCAGCCGTCTGCATCGACCGGGTCGGTGGACTTGAGGTAGTACGTCCCGCCGCGCGCGTCGGTGTAGTCGTAGAGCGTGCGGTGGTCGATGAGTGCGTTGGCGATGGGCTCGTTGGTCTGCGAATCGACGATGAGGAACGCGGCCGACTTCTTGCAGCCGGTGAGCAGGACCAGAAGCGCGAGCGCCGCGAGCGGGAGCCGGGTGTACTTGAGCATGATGCATCTCCTAAAGCGGGAAGGGGAAGCCGGCTCCGGGCGTTGCCCGTGCCGGCGTTGAAAGGGTCAGGTCACGTCGGGGTCGTTCCACGGGTCGTCGCGCCAGGTGCGCTGGGCAGGGGGCGGAGGCGGCGGCAGTGCGGGCGAGGGTGTCTGGGCCTGCGGCCCGGGCGGCGCGGGGACGGCCGGCTGCACTTGCGCCTGCGTCTGCGATTGCGCAGGCATGACGGATGGCGCGACCTGGGGCGGCGCCGCAGCCAACACCGGACTAGGCTGCGCATGCGCCCGCGCCGCACGCAATCGGCCGGCCTGCTCGAACATTGCCGTAACCTTCGGCCGGGGCAGCAACACCATCAGCACCACCGGGTACGCCCAACGCAGAATCAGCGAGCCCACAATCGCCAAGGCGTTCTCCACGCTGCCGGGCAGGGGCTCGTTGGTTTGCGACGCATACGCCGGCACGAAATAGCCGTTCATCATCCCCACCGACACCGCGACCAACAGCACCGCGGCCACCGACCAGATCAACGAGAGCCGCCGCCCCCACGGCCGGGCCATCAGCAAACCCACGCCCCCCAAGCCGATCAGCCCGCCAGCGAGGAGGCCAAGGATGCCGTTGGCGATCCAGTAGGACTTGAACACCGGCGACTCCAGCGCCGCATAGGTCGCGAGGATCGGTGCGGTATCGACGCCCATCGGGTTGTTGTTCGTGTAGAACTCGGGCGAGAAAGCCAGCACGATCAGCGAAATGAAGCCATTGAGCATCCACCCCGCCGCGAAGAGCAGGTTGATCACGCCGAACACAATGAACACGCGTGGCCGATTCATGCCAAGCATCCTACCAAGGCGAATCCGCCGGCGGGGTCGGGTCCTGCGCAGGCGCCTGGCCGTAGGCCGGCATCCCGCGCCCATCGACCAACGCCCCACCCGCCGCCTTCGCCGCCAGATAGTCCCGCACCGCTTTGCGGTTGTTGAGGATCAGGAAGAGCACCTGGTAGACCGTCGCCATCAAGACGCCGACCACTAACGCCATCACCACCGCGATCCCTTCCATGGTCTGCATCACCTGCGCCTGTTGGGCCTGTTGTGAGTTCATGCCCGGCTGGGCCTGCATCCAAGTGTCCATCGCCTGCATCGTCTTGGGTTGAATGTAGAAGGCATTGACCATCGCCAGCGACAGCCCGAACAGGATCGAAAAAACCGCCCACAGGTTGCCCAACGATCGGCCCCAGGCTTTGCCTTGGACCAACCCGACCCCCGAAAGCGCCATGACGAGTTTTGAGATCAACCCCACCACGCCCAGGCCGATCACAACCATCAGGTAAGTCGAATCGGCATAGAGATCCTCCAGCATCTCCGAGCCGGGCATCGGGAGGAACGGCGCGACCAGGCCCCAGAGCCCAGCCAGCAGCCCTACCGCCGCGAAGCAGATGTTGAGGATACCCAGGACCATCATGGATGTCGGTTTTTGCATGGCCTCATCATACATCCGCACCTACCGCCCCCCAAACTGTTTCCCCGCCCGCTTGACACCGCCCGCCCGTCTGCGAAAATACGCGACGCCTCGTAACAACCCAACACCCTCCTTAGCTCAGTTGGTTAGAGCATCGGATTCTTAATCCGCAGGTCCTAGGTTCGAGTCCTAGAGGGGGGATCCCCAAACAGAAGCCCACGCTCGCCGAGCGTGGGCTTTGTGTATTACTGGCCCCCGCAACACCCCACGACCGCAACGAGCAGGGCCGCGGCGACCGCAAGCGCTATGCACGGCACGACAAACGCTGCCGCGAAGTAGATCTGACGCCAAAAGCGCAGGTGCGTGACCGATTCGTCAGCCAGCTTCTCGTAAGCCAGCTTAGGCCCGAGTGCGTAACACACCGGCGGGAGCTTGAACAATGCAGGCCGAGGCGGATCGGCTCGAACAAACACGTTGTTGAAACAGGCCAGCACATCGACGTAGTAGTCGCCCAGCGCAAGCGGGCACAGCGCTGGGCCGTGGACCGTTGGTGCGATCGCGTCGCGTTGGCCTTTGAAGGCCAGGGCCTTGACCTGCTGCGCCCCAAGCAGCCCACCCTCGCGATCGGCGAAGGTCGCGTGGAACGTCGGGTCGATCAGCACCCATCGGCCATCGACCCGCGCCTCGACACTGATGTGCGAGTCGTGCGGGTCGAAGATGTTTTTGCGTAGCACGATCGTTCGGCTGTCGATTCCGAGCGCCGCGAGCGCTGCACGGTAGAGCGCCGCGATCTCGCCGCAGTGCGGCCGACGCTCGGGCGCGAAAATCTCCGGGTCGCTGCACCGCCCCACCTTCGCGTCCCCGCCCGCTGGGTTTGCATCGGCCGGGAACAGATCGACCAGCCAACGCAGCGCCGCCAGGCACAACGCGAGGCCTTCCTCTTCCGATCCGCCTAGCGCCTGTGTCACACGCCTGTGCAGCGCGGCGTTGGGCATTGCTCGCGTGGCCTCCACCTCCGACAACGCGGGCACACCGATCGGCCGAGCCCACACCCCCGCGGCGCGCAGTATCCAAACCAGCCAGGCCTCGACAACGACCAGCACGGCGAGCGCACCAATGAGCGCCCCGGTCAGCATACGACCGCCCCGAGCATGCAGGGCTCATGGCAGGAGCGTCCAGTCGCAGGCAGGCCGTCATGCGCGTCTTCAATCATCGCGGCCGATTGTAGCAAGGCCCCCAACACGGACCGCGACCCGACATCGCGAGCCAACCCCGTGACGCTCACCCTCTCCCGTGTACGCCTAGGCAGGTTAGACAAGCAGCCCGGCGGGGTTTTCGATGAGTTGGCGGAGGGTGGTGAGGTACTCGGCGGCGCTGGCGCCGTCGATGACGCGGTGGTCGCCGGAGATGGTGGCGGTCATCTCGTGGCCGATGACGATCTGCTTCTTGCCGTCGACGGTGCGGACGACGGGTTTTTCGATCGCGGCGCCGACCGCCAGAATCGCGGCGTTGGGCGGGTTCACGATGGCTGTGAACTGCGAGACCCCGTACTGCGGCATGCCGAGGTTGGAGATGGTGATCGTGGAGTCGGCCATCTCTTCGGGCGACAGGCCGCGGCCGCGTGCTTTGGCGGCGAGGTCGCGGACTTCCTGGCTGATCTGGCGGAGGCCCTTGTTCTGGACATCGCGGACGACGGCGACGACGAGCCCGCCGCCGCGCTCGGCGGGGAGGGAGATCGCGGTGCCGACATTGACCGTGCCGTGCTGCTCGATGGTGTCGCCGGCCCACGAGCTGTTCACGACCGGATGCTGGACACAGGCGAGCGCCGTCGCGCGGGTGATGAAGTCGTTGACCGAGAGCTTGATGCCCTGCGACGCGAGTTGTTCGTTGAGCGTGGCGCGGAGTTCGATCAGCGGGTCCATGTTGATGGCGCTTGCCACCTGGAAATGCGGCACCGTGGTCTTGGACTCGACCAGGCGTTTCGCGATGGTCTTACGCATGCCGGGGACGGGGATGGACTTGGACTCCAGGGAGGTGGGGACCGGCGCAGGGGCCGGGGCGCTCGCGCCGCGATCCGCGTCGTCGCTTTGCCGGGGCGCTGACTGCGCCGAGCCGCCGCCTGCGGCCTTGAGGACATCTCGCTTGATGATCCGGCCGTCGGGGCCCGAGCCGACGATCTGGGCCAGGTCGAGGTTGTGCTCCTCGGCGAGTTTGCGGGCAAGGGGTGAGACGCGGACCTTGCCACCCGAACCCTTGGCCGAGATATTCGGCACGGGCGCAGACGCTGCCTGGGAGGCGGATTCGTCCGACGCTTCGGCCTGCTCGGGGGCAGCCTGCGAGGCGGAGCCGGACGACCCGGCGATCTCGACTTTGGCGGCGTCTTCGACCGATTCGCCGTCACCGGCGAGGACGAGGATCGGCTGGCCGATGGGGACGGTCTCGCCTTCGCCGATGGCGAGCTTGGCGATGGTGCCATCCTCGAAGGCTTGGAGTTCCATCGTGGCCTTGTCGGTCTCGACGTCGGCGAGGTGGTCGCCTGCGGAGACGGTGTCGCCGGGCTTGACGTTCCATTTGATGAGGGTGCCCTCTTCCATCGTGTCGGAGAGTCGCGGCATTTCAACGGTGATCGGCATGGGTAGGCTCCGAGTAGGTAGAAGGCGGGTGGCTGGGGCGAGCGTTGACAGGCTTCGCCGGGGGCGATTGTAGGGGGTGGTGGGCCGGGCCGCCACGCATCGGGCGGCGTCGCCCCGCCGTTCTTGTGTGCGTGGAGGCGCTGGGCGCGGAGCCTCGGCCGCTGGGGCGGGGTTGATGCCTGCGGGGATCGGCACCGCGTAAAGAACAACCCCCGGCGTTTGCCGGGGGCTGTGGGTTGCGAGTGGATTACCTTGCGGGCTTAGCTGTCACGACGCCGGCGGAAGCCAGCGATGCCGAGCAGTGCCAGGCCGGCCGCCGCAGCGGTCGGGGTCGGGACGCCGGTTGCGCCGCCGTCACCGTTGCCGCCTTCGTCGCCGCCGTCGCCGATGGGCAGGATGCCGCCGCCTTCGAAGCTGGCGAGGCCGAAGCCTTCGACGTAGTTGTCTTCCATGAAGAGGTCCTGCAGGCGGACACCGATGTTGAAGCCCGAAGCACCGAGGGCGGATTCGAGGTCTTCGAGGGTGACGCCCGAGTTGCCGGCGGCGAACGCGATGGTGGCGGATTCGCCTTCATCGACACCCAGCCAGACAGCGGCCATGCCGGCGCTGGTCATGCCGACTTCGTAGCTGACCAGCGAGTCCGTCCAGCCGGCGACGCTGGGGTCGGCCGAACCTTCGATGAAGTTCACACCGCTGCCCGCGACGTCGGAGGTGTTGAGGTTACGCTCGAACGCGCTGCTCGAGAGCAGGCCGCTGTCGGCCCAGCCGGACTCGATGTAGATGCCGGTGATGGCGGCGCCGTTGGCGGTCGAGTTGTTGTTGATGACGAACTCGAAGTCGTAGCCGGCCATGTCGGAGGCCTGGACGGTGACCGAGAGGTCCACACCGCTGTGGCTTGCGCCGCTGACGATGTTGAACGGGGCGGTGTCGGCCGAAGCCAGACCCGAAACGCCGACGCAGGCAACGCCCGCGAGCAGAGATTTTGTGAGAACACTGTTCATGGTGAAATCCTTCTTTCTTCCCTGGGTCCGGATACCGAATCGGGTCAATGCCCGACGGTCAATAAAAAACAGGTCGAGTCTCTATTCCTTCGCCTACGCCCACCGCAGGCCTCGACCCCTAGATGCTAAGTGAAGTGTGCCACAAAAGTGATCCGAGGCAAGCCACTCCACAAATAAATTATAGTCCATTCCGGTGATGGGCGAAAGCCCAGCCGCCCATAATCTTACTTTTTTTCGCCCTTCCGCCTCTATCCAAATTATCTAGTTTCATGCGTTTGCGCCCTTTTTCGCCTCTCCGCCCCGCTTTCGCGACGCGGGCAAGGACGCCGGCGGATGGCAGGGGTTACACAAGCTATACCGACAGGCCAGTATAAGCTCAGATGGACAAGCATTATCGGACGCCCCCGCCCCGGCCCATTGAACCGCGATCAAGCGTTATAGGTCACCGCACGCACCGCCTCGATGATCTTCTTCGCGTTGGGGAGCATGTCCTGCTCTCGATTGCGGTTGTACGGGGCAGGGATATCGTCGTTGTGGACCCGGAGCACCTGGTTGTCCAGGTCGTCGAAGCAGTGCTCGTAGATCTGGGACGCCACCTCTGCCGCGACCGAGGCGAACGGCCAGGACTGATCGACCACCACGGCGTAGCTCGTCTTGCGGACGCTGTTGGCGATGGTCTCGATATCCAGCGGGCGGTAGGTACGGACATCCACGACCTCGACGTCGATGCCCTCTTCCTCCAACTGCTCGGCCGCTTCGAGCGCGAAGTGGACGGGCCGGCCGGCGGAGATGATGGTGCAGTCGGTGCCGGGCTTCTTGATGTCGGCCTGGCCCAGCGGGATGACGAAGTCGGGGTCATCTTCCGGGGGTGCCCAGAGACCGCCGTGGAGGTAACGGGAGTAGTCCTTGTCGCCGCGCCCACCCATGCCGAGCATGCGTTCGGATTCGAGGTTGAAGAACGGGTCCGCGTCGCGGATGCCGGCCTTGAGCAGGCCCTTGGCGTCGCGCGGGGTCGAGGGCACCGCCAGCTTGAGCCCGGGCACGGAGCTGAACATGGACTCCACGCACCAGGAGTGGGTCGAGCCGAGCTGCCCGCCCGCGCCGTTGTTGCCTCGGAACACAGCCGGGCACCCGAACTGGCCGCCGGACATGTAGAGCATCTTGGGCGCGTTGTTGAGGATCTGGTCGGCGGCGACGAGGCAGAAGGACCAGGACATGAACTCGATGATCGGGCGCAGGCCGTACATCGCCGCGCCGACGCCGAGCCCCGCGAAACCGGTCTCGCTGATGGGCGAGTCGACGATCCGCCTCGGGCCGAACTCCTCGAGCATACCCTCGGAGACCTTGTAGGCCCCGTTGTACTCGGCGACCTCTTCACCCATCAGGAAGATGCGATCGTCGTTGCGCATCTCTTCTTCCATCGCTTCGCGGAGGGCGTGTCGGTACTGGATTTTGCGGTCGGTGGTGGTGGCAACCATGGAGGAGTTTCTAGGGGTTAGGGCCAAGGCCAAGTCGGAGATTCAGCGTGAGCGCAGGCCGGGGTCATCGCTTAGTCGTCTTCGGTCTCAAAGATGAGCGATTCCTGCGGGGCAAGGGCATAGACCAGTTCAAGCACATCGGCGGTGAACTGCGTGGCGACGTCGAGGTCGCCGCCGAGCTCGACGTTGAACTCGGGGAACAAGTCGGTCGACTCGAAGCTCGGCAGCTCGGACGAGCCGGCCGCCCCCGCGTCGGCGAAGAGCTCGCGAGCGGTGGTATGGGTTTGCGGGTCATTGAGCCAGGACAGCGGGAGGCTGGCCACGATGTCACTGCCATCCATCCCGAGCTTGACGTAGCGCGTTCCATCCACGTCGGTGACGGTGATCGAAGCGCCATCGCCCCGAGCGATCAACGCCTCGACGGCGTCGTGGATGATGGCTTCCTGGGCTGTCAGGCCGGCGCCGGGCGCGCCAACGACGGCCTCTTGGGCTTCCTGGGCTTCATCACAACCGGGGAGCGCTACGGCAGCGCAAACACCAGCCGCAATGACGAGCCGGGAAAGGATGTGCTTAGGGTTGATTGTCAAAGCTGGCCTTTCGGAGGGACGGCGATGGTTAGTCGATTCACGAGTCGAAGCATCAAGCGCCACAGCTGGCGAAACGGACTTCGCCGGGGCTACTCGCCGCTGTTCCCGTTGGTCACGATGTTGGGCATCCCGCCCTTGACGTATGGGCCAAACGGGTTGGCGTAGACATCGGTGAACATCTCTTCGACCGGCATGTCCGGCGAAGCCTTCGCGAACTTCACCGCGTCCAGGCTGACCTGCTTGGCCCGCTTGTCCATCGCGTCGCAGTCTTCCTGGGTCACCATGTTGCTGTCGATCATGTGGCGGACCAACTCGCTGATCGGGTCGCGGTCTTTGAACTCGCCGACCTCGTCCTTGCTGCGGTACTTCTGGGGGTCACTCATGGAGTGGCCCTGGTAGCGGTAGGTCTTGACGTTGATGAACGCGGGGCCGGGCGTGCTGCCCTCGCGGGAGTAGTTGATCTTGTCCCAGTTGCCGCGTTCCCACTGCGGGTTCTTGGCGTTGCGCGTCTTGGCGACCTGGTCGGCGAAGCAGTCGTAGACGGCCAGGACGTCGAGCCCGTCGCACTCGGCGTAACGCATGCCGAAGGCCTCGGCCCGGGCGGCGAGGTCGTTGGCCATCGCGGTGCCGCGGTTGATGTGGGTGCCCATCGAGTAGCTGTTGTTTTCGAGGACAAAGATGACCGGCAGGTTCCAGATGGCGGCGAGGTTCATGGCCTCGAAGAAGCCGCCCTGGTTGAGCGCCCCGTCGCCGAGGTAGCAGAGGGTGACGTTGTCCTTGCCCTCATACTGCGAGGCGAAGGCGAGGCCGGCCCCGAGGGGGCACTGGCCACCAACGATGGCGTGGCCGCCGTACATGTGGCGGTCCTTGTCGAACATGTGCATGGACCCGCCCTTGCCCTTGGCACAGCCGGTGACCTTGCCGAACATCTCGGCCATGCAGTAGTTGGGGTGCATGCCGCGGGCCAGCGCGAAGCCGTGGTCGCGGTAGGCGCCGACGATGGGGTCGTCGTCTTTGAGGGCGCCGATCGAGCCGACGGCGACGGCCTCCTGGCCGATGTAGATGTGGCAGAACCCGCCGATCTGCTGCTGCATGTACGCCTGCATCGTCTTCTCCTCGAAGCGGCGGATGAGCATCATGTCGTAGAGCATGGCCTTGAGCTGGTCCGGGCTGAGCTTATCGGAGGGGCGTTTGCCCTTGGTAAGGTCGGCGTCGGGCTGGGCGGCGTCGGCTTGAGTCATGGTCATGGGGTTCCCTGGTGGCGGGTATGGGCGGGCACCGAACACAGCGGCCTGGGCCGGTTCGACACCAGCCCGCAAGGCGGGGCGACGTTTCGTCGCTGCTGGGCGGGACTCGTGGATGCGCAGCCGTCCATGGCCCGATGCGCAGCCGAAGAATCGGACGGTCCAGTGTAGGGCCACCGACCAACCCGGGCAAGCCATTGATCACACGGGGTTTGTGCCTACGCCCTCCGATGCGTGGCATTTGGGGTAAACTCCGCCAGCGTTCGCACCGCCCGTGGAGCTGCCCCTTGCCCGGATCCTATTTGGCTCGATTGACTGTTCTATTCGCCTCGGTATGGCTGTGGGTGGGTGCGGGTACCGCATCGGCCCAGGGCTTCGACCCCGAGGGCCGGCTGATCGCCGAGGTCCGGATCGAGGGGCTCGTCGATGTCTCCGAAGAGCTGGTCCGCAACGCCCTGCGCAGCGCGGCCGGGCAGCCCTACGACGGCGAAGTCATCAGCGCCGACATCCGCCGACTGGAGATGCTGGGCCGGTTTGGCCCGCCGATCGAGTCGGCGGTGCAAGACATGGGCGACGGCACCCTCGTGGTGATCTTCCGCGTCAATGAAGAGCCGGCCCTGGCGGGGATCAGCTTCTCGGGCAACAAGGCCTTCCTTGCGACGCAGTTGCTCTCCCGGGTGGTCCTCCGCAGCGGCGACCCGATCGACCAGTCGCTGATCGAACGCGGCGCGCGGGCGATCGAGCAGGCGTATGAAGACAAGGGCTACTTCGCCACAAGCGTCAGTTTCGACGAAGAAGCCCTGGCCGACCGGCGAGAACTCATCTACCGCATCGTCGAAGGCCCGAAGGTGCGGATCCTGGAGATCCGCTTCGAGGGTAACGAGGTCTTCCGCGACGAGGCCCTCGAAGACCGCATCCAAAGCGAAGAGGCCTACGTCCTGTTCTTCCCCGGCCACCTGAATCGGTCGCTGCTGGACTTCGACGCCGCGTCGATCCGGCGGTACTACCAGGACGCGGGCTACCTCGAGGCGGACGTCGGCCGCACCATCGCGCTCTCACCGAACATGCGCGACGCGATCGTCACCTTCCAGATCAAGGAAGGCCCGCGCTATCTCGTCGACGACATCGCCGTCCGCTTCTCGCGTGATGGCCAGCCGACCGACCGGCACCTCTTCCAGCCCAGGCAGATCGAGATCCTCGCGGCCGTGCAGCGCGGCGGGGTATTCAGCGACCAGCGGATCAGCGATACGGCCGAGTCGATCCGGGTCTGGTACGGCCGGCTGGGCTACATCAACGTCAACGTCGATATCCGCCGCGTCTTCGACCGCGAAAACGCGCGGGTCGATGTCGAGATCAACATCGACGAGGGCAGCGGCCCGACCTACGCCGGGGCGATCACCGTCATCGGCAACTCACGCACGAAGATCGAAGAGGTCCTGCACCGTATCAACGGCATCGAGCCGGGCCGGCCCATCGACTACGCCGGGCTCCAACTCACTCGCCAGCTCGTCCGCGAGAGCACGCTCTTCACCGGCGGCACCGTCACCCTGCTGGGCGACCCGACCGACCCCGTCCGTGACGTGCTCATCGAGATCAACGAACGCAACACCGGGTCGTTCAACTTCTTCGTCGGCGTCAACTCCGACCTCGGGGTCAACGGCGGCATCTCCGTCACCCAACGCAACTTCGATATCACCGACTGGCCCGAGAGCTTCGACGAGTTCCTGGGCAACAAGGCGTTCCTCGGCGGCGGGCAGACCTTCAACCTCACACTCTCGCCGGGCAACGAAAACAGCCTGTACGAGATCGGCTTCCGCGAGCCCTACCTCTTCGAGTCCGACTACTTCTTCAGCTTCAACGCACGCTTCTCGCAGAGCGTCCGCGAGAAGTTTGATGAGGGCCGGTCCGGCGTCCGCCTCGGGCTGGGCCGTCGACTGGGCGATGTCTGGACCGGGTCGCTCAACCTCCGCTTTGAGCAGATCGATATCGACGCCATCGAGCCCGACGCGCCGGTCGATGTCTTCGCGGTCGGCGGCGACAGCACGCTCTCGGCCGTCGGCGTCTCGCTCACCCGCTCCACCACCGACTCCAACATCATGCCCAGCCGCGGCAGCCGACTCGTCGTCAACCTCGACCAGTACGGCGCACTCGGCGGCGACTACGACTTCACGAAGGTCAACGTCGCGTACAACCACTTCTGGACCCTCGACGAAGACTTCCTGGGCCGCAAGAGCATCCTGAGCTTCAGCGCGCAGATGGGCTACATCTTCGAGGACAACGAAGACATCCCGCTGTTCGAACGCTTCTACGCCGGCGGGCGCAACTTCCGCGGGTTCGACCACCGCGGCGCGGGACCGCGCGGCGTACGCATGGACACCATGACCCTGGGCGACGACCCCGTCGGCGGACGCTTCCGCTTCATTACCCGGCTCGAGTACGAAGTCCCGCTCTACGAAGAAACTGTCCGCTGGGCGGTGTTTACCGACCAGGGCACCGTGCAGGACGACTTCGGCTTCGACGAGTGGCGTGTGTCCATCGGCACGGGCTTCCGCTTTGTCATCCCGTTCTTCGGCCAGGCCCCGGTCGCGCTCGACTTCGCCGTCCCCATCGTCCACGAAGACGGCGACGAAACCGAGTTCTTCAGCTTCAGCATCGACCTGCCGTTTAACTAAACACGTAGATACGGTTGAAGCACCAGGCCAAGGGGCTCCCCAGGCCAAGGGACTTAAGTCCCTTGGCCCAACACCCTCACTCTTGCTCATCCATAGCGGACGCAACGCGCTGCTCGTCCGCTTCGAGCGCGATCCACTCCAAGTCCCAGTACCGCGCCGCGGCCCAGTTCGGGTACGCGTCCGGGTCGGCCGTGAGCTCCTTGTGGATCAGCATCGTCGGCAGCGCCGGGCTGGGGGGGACCTTGACCTGCGTCAATCCCCGGGCCTTCGCGTCGCGGATCGTGGTGTAACGCGATTGCATCGCGCGGTCGTACGCCCCGGCCTCGCCCTTGAGCTGCAACAACGCCGTGTTCGCGTTGCCCTGCGTCAACAGCACCAGCGCTAAAGCGACCTGCCCGGCACTGACCAGCCCGCGCGGCAGCACAAGCGCCTTGCCCGCCAACGACTCGCGCTGGGCCAGCACAATCACGATCGACGCAAACACACCCACCAAGACGAACATGCTCACCGGGTTGAGCGTCCGCGGCGGCGGGTTGCCCTGCATCACGTACTGCGCCGGCAGCCAGGCACACACGATCATCAACCCCCACAGCGGGATAAACCCCAGCATCCAACGCGGACGCCCGCCCGCCATCGAACGCAGCGGCCGGCTGAGCACCCAGCCCACCGGGACAAACAGCAGCGACGCCACCAGCACCGCCGGGCTCAGCAGGTACGGCACCAGCCACTTGAGCGAGTTCGTTACCGAGTAGTCGATCGCCTGCCACAGCGGCGCCTTCTCGAAGAGGTCTTCACGCACACCGTTGCCCGGCGCGGCCAGCACCACCGCCGCGCTCGCGAGCCCCGCGCCCAGCGCCACCAACCACGGCACCCGACGCGCATCCCGCGCGATCAGCGAGACGACGGACCCCACCATCAGCAGCCCGAGCAGCATCAGCATCGTCGTGTCGTACGACCCGACGGATGCCGCGACACACAACGCCGCACCGGCCATCGACATAGCGCGTTGCAGCCGACCCATCTTTGCCGGGTCACGCAGCAGCAGCGCAAACGCCAGCAGCAGCGTGATCAGCGCGAGCTGGTTCGTCGCCGCGCCCGTGAGCCAGTAGAACGCGTGGGCCGGCTTGGGCAGCAGCGCGAGGTAGAGCGCCATCAACCCCAGCGAAAGACCCGCGGTCTGCCAGCGCGATAGCGTCCCGCGTGTGATACTCGACACGAAGGCATAGACGGAAAGCCACAGCAGCGACAGCGTCACCACCCCGACAAGCCAGAACTGCGTCGTCAGGTCCAGGTGATTGACCGTGTTCGCCTCGACCAGTATGTAGAAGTACCGCCCGGTCCATGTCGCGTAGCGGTGCTCGATCGTCGCCAGCACGCCCATCTCGCGGACATCGGTCGCCTCGCAGAAGTCGTCCGTCTGCGGGTGAGCGTAGAACGAAAGCGCGAAAAACACGCCCACCACGATCAGCATCGCGCCCACGAGCAGGGCACGTGCCATCGCACCGCCCCGCTGCGACGCGGGCGCGGCATCGGGGGGCAGCCCTTCCCTATCATCTGGCGTATCCTGCATCGGGGTTCTATCGGGGATGTCCAGCCCCCGAGGCGACCCCCCGGCCTGCGTCCGATAGCCCCCCCGTCCCCCCAGCCCGGATTGCAGGCTTCAGCCCGCTGAAAGCCCCCGGCCCACAGGACCACGTCCGATCACGCTACTCTATCCCGCCCCCAGGCAAGCGGGGACAAGCCGCTTGCACCCCTCACCCACGCACGGAAGCTACGCTTGATTGAGATCCTCACCACCGGCGGCACGATCGACAAGGTCTACTTCGACGCGCTCTCCGAGTTCCAGATCGGCGACCCGGCCGTCGAGTTTGTACTGGGGCAGGCCGGCGTCGAGACCGAGCACACGCTGCGGCGGTTGATGTCCAAAGACTCACTCGAATTGACCGACGACGACCGTACAGCCATCCGCGACGCCGTGGCGCAGAGCGAGGCCCGGCGCATCCTCATCACGCACGGCACGGATACGATGGCCAAGACCGCCGCCGCGATCGAAGACGCCGCCCTCGCCGTGGGCAAGACCGTGGTGCTGACAGGCGCGATGCAGCCGGCCCGGATGGCGCAGACCGACGCGGTGTTCAACCTCGGGTTCGCGTGGGGCGTGATGCAGACGCTCGGCCCCGGGGTGTACATCGCGATGAACGGGCGGGTCTTCGAGGCGGGCCACGTCCGCAAGAACCGCGACGCCGGCCGGTTCGAGTCGGCGTGAGGCCGAGCCGGGGGTGCCGGGGGTGCCGGGGGCAGAGTGCCACACCACGGCCCGACCCGCATGTGGGAGGCGGTCCCCGTGACTTCCCGCGGACGGCGGCGTCGGGGACGCTATGATTGGCTCCCCCATG
The DNA here is from genome assembly GCA_039193915.1 of Planctomycetota bacterium. Classification (GTDB taxonomy): domain Bacteria; phylum Planctomycetota; class Phycisphaerae; order Phycisphaerales; family Phycisphaeraceae; genus JAHQVV01. The sequence goes on along the minus strand of JBCCWH010000019.1, from coordinate 21,696 downwards.
AGCAGTTTCAAACGCAAAGAAAACGTCTCCGTCGGCTGCCGTCGCCTGGTCTGTGCCGAGCTGGAGTCGGCGATCCAGGCCCTCTCGCGCGACACCCCGCGCGACAACGCCGCCGAGGCCGCCCGCGCGATTGCCGGGGCACGCGCCGCCATCGAGCTGTACGCCCCCGCCCTGCCGCGTGACATCCTCCGCCGTGACCGCAAACGCCTCGATGCGATCGGCAAGACACTCGACCAGGCCCGCCTGTGCCGACAGCTCGGCAACCGGCTGGACAAACTCGTCAAGCGGGCCGGGCTCAACACGGGCGACGCCCTGCTCAAAAGGCTGCGTAAAGAACTCGCCGAGCACAACGAGGGCAAGGTCGCGCTGCGCACGCGGGGCCAACGCTTCGACCCGATGGTCTACCGCCTGGTCGCCGAACTCGCCGAGCTGCGCGGCCACGTCGGGCTCTGGCCCGAAACCCCCACCACCCCCGACGCGCCGCCCCCGGGGCTGGCCGCGTGCTACCGGTCGGCCCGCTTCGCCGCGACCAAGGCCGAGCAAGACAAAGCCGACCCCGCCGCTGCCTATCAGCCGGTCGTGCGGCTTGGCATCGCGCTCAAGCTGGTCAACAAGTGCTGCCCGCCGATGCTCAAGCCACAACGCGCGATGCTCGACGCAGCAGCAAAGCCACTGGCCGCCCTCCTGCTTGACGCCCGGCTCATCGAAGCCGCACGACAGAACAAGCCGCTCGCCGGGCTGGCCAGGACGTTGGCAGACGCCGCGACGCTCGACCAGGCCGACGCCGCCGCCAAACTCGCCGAGGCCCGGCAGTACGCGCTCGCCGAAACGCCGCAGGCCTTTGCAAACCGCATCGGCGCCTACTGGTCCGCCTGGCGCACACCCTCCTAAAAAGCGGGCCGATGCCTCCTCGCCATCGGCCCGCCACTTCGACTTTTCATTCGATCCAAGCGCCCGGCCCTACCGCTGCCGGCGTCGCAGCAGCACCAACCCGCCCAGCGAAAGCAGCGCCAACGACCCGGGCTCGGGGACTCCGCCGCCCGACGGTGTGCCGGTGCCCCACGCCGCATCCACGATGTCCAGGTCGAGCTGGTTCGTCACGCCGTCGCCGTTCGCGTCGCCCGTCGCTGCCGTGCCGGTCGTGCTCCCCCAGTTCGCAAGCAGGATGTCCAGGTCCGCCGCGCCCACGAAGCCATCGCCGTTCAGGTCCGGCATCTGGGTCGACACTTCGACCAGCAGCGGGCTACTCAGCGCGATGTTGATCTGCTCCTGTGTTAGACGCTCGCCATCATCATCAATGGGCGGATTGGGCTGGACCGTGCCCGAGCCGTTCATGAGGTTCTGGAACAAGGCCGTGCCCGTGTGCGGCAGCCCGAGGTTGTGCCCGATCTCGTGGGCGACAACGCTCGCGATCGTCTGTCGACCCCCGTCAAAATCCAGGAGGTTCGACCCGACGTACTGGGTCACGCCGTTGCCCCCGATAAAGGCCAGGCCCGCGGCGTTGTACTCGGAGAACGGGTTGGAGAATGCGAGGATGTCCTCGACAAAGTACATGTTCAAGACCGTTGGGCTGTCGCTGTCCACCCCCGCCGCGTCGCCGTTGCTGACGACGCTGCTGAGCCCGATGTTGCCTTGGTTGGCGTCGGTGTTGTTCCACGCCGTCGGGGCAAGCCAGTCGACGTTGATCCCCGCCTGGGCCCAGATGTCATCGATGTAGTCGGTGATCGCCGTCTGCTGCGACGCGGTGCCGAAGTACTCGGCCGTGTCCGACCCGTTGTCATTCGACAGGACGATCGGCTGCACCGTCAGCTCGTGGGTGATCGACATCGGGGCGTTCACATCCAACGCGGACAGGGAGACCGCCGGCGCGCACAAAACCAGCACGGCACAGCTACGCAAAACACAACGCATGACTCGATTCCTCATGTTGTCGGCACCACGCACGGCACCAGGTCGGGGGTGGGACGCACGGCAAACAACACCGCACGCTTCGCGTCCTGACAGGCGATAGGGGATACCGCCGACACCCCGGAAGGAGCCATCGCATCATAAGTCGAACCGGAACCCGGTCAAGCATTTTCCACAGCTTTTGCGTGTTCCATCACCCGGCCCAGCAGCACACAAGCACCAAGCCCAGCGATAAAACCGCGAAGCCCCGCGTCTCTCGCCCGCACAGCATGTCGTACTCGCTCGAAGGTGTGCGCCTTAGCGTCGGCGTCGCAGCAGCGCCAACCCGCCCAGCGACAGCAGCGCCAGCGACCCGGGCTCGGGGACCCCACCGCCCGGCAGGGTGCCGGTGCCCCATGCCGCATCCACGATGTCCAGGTCGAGCTGGTTCGTCACGCCGTCGCCGTTCGCGTCGCCCGTCGCGGCCGTGCCCGTCGTGCTCCCCCAGTTCGCAAGCAGGATGTCCAGGTCCGCCGCGCCCACGAAGCCGTCGCCGTTCAGGTCCGGGGTGTCGGTATCCTGCAGAAAGCGGACGCTGTAGTCGATCGACCAACCGATGTCGTCGAGCGCGGCGACGTCGAGGTCGGTGAAGAGCTTGCGTGTGCCGGTCGTGATGTTGGGGTCCATCGCCGCTTCCTGCGGCGTGCTCGTGCCGAACACATTGCTCATCGTACCCTCGGCCCAGTGTGCACCGTCGGGCGGGTCAAGCGGGACCGTGCCGCCATACTCTGCCACTGCGTTAGAGCCGGTCCACCGCCCGGAACTGTTAATGAATGCATTCCACTCGCTGGTCCCGCCCAGGCCCAAGGCGTGTGCCAACTCATGCACCGCGACCGAATAAAAATCGCTCTCACCCGACGACGGGTCATCCAAGCCCAGGTGCCAGTTCGTCCCCGCATCGGTGTCAAACGTAATCGATCCACCCCAGGCCGAGAAGCCCGAGCTTTCACCGCGGTCTTCCACCGCGTCGGAGAACGCCGCGGTGATGTTGTTGATCTGCGTGATCTCGGCGCTGGTGAACCCGCCGCCGTTGCTGCCGCTGCTCCAGCCAAACCCGCCCGCGCCGCCGATCCCAAGCGTGTCGCCGCCGAGAGATCGGCCGCCGGCGTAGATGATGAACTGGTCCGCACCGATCGTCGGGTCGGTCAACGACCAGTTGGCCCCGGTGCCCGGGTGCGTGAAGGTCGCGTTCCATGTCCAGTTCGCGATGCCGTCGAACTGCTGGCTTTGGAAGTCGGCCGGTGTCGAGACCGCCGAGAAGGTATCGGTCAGCAGCGCCGAAAAATCACTCGCCGCCTGCTCGAGCGTCGTCCGCGCCGCCATACCGTCCGACGTCGCGGGGTTGAAAAACCCGTTGGTATCGAACGAGTAGTCGATCACGAGGTCGATCGCCCCGGCCGACAACGCGGGAAGACACAGCAAGCCGGCACCGGCAAACAGACCCAATCGACGCATGGTTTCAATCCTTCCTAAGCGACGCAGGAGCGCCAAGCGGACACGCTACAGACAGCTATAGCGCACAAAGAGTGACATCGGTCACAACCCGTCGGCTATGACACACGGCCCCGGACAAGCAGGTTCATCATAAGCCGGGACGATAGCGCGTCAAGGAAATCGACGCGTTCCTGGCCATCAACAACCCGCAGGCACGAAGGCCAAGCCATGGGCCGCCCTAGGCCTCCAGCCGGGACGGGTCGGGCCGGTACACCCGCGTCCCCAGCGCCCAGACCTTTTCGGTGAAATCGCCGCCCAGGTCCTTGTCCGCGTCTTTGTCCCGGCCCGCGGCCGCGAGGGCCATGTTCATCTTCGCGTCCAGGTTGTCCAGGTTCGAGATAAAGATCGCCTCGGGCGTGGCAGGCACTTTGAGCGCCCCGAACTCGGGCACACCGTGGTGGCTCAGGATGATGTGCTCAAGCACCAGCCGGATCTCGGCCGGCACCGTCACCGCCGCCTCGCCCAGCTCCGGGTCGTCGCACTGCTTGATCTTTTCGTTGAGCAGCACGACGCCGCGCCCGATGTGGCCCACAAGCTGCCCATCGGTCGAGTAGCCGAACCCCTCCATCCACGTCAGCTCGTGGCACTTGCCCAGGTCGTGCAGGAACAGCCCCATCAGCACGATGTCCCGCGACAGGTGCGGGTAGTGCCCGATCATCTTGTCGGCCAACTGCATGAGCGACAGCGTGTGCTCCAGCAGCCCGCCCAGGTACGCGTGGTGCAGCGTCTGCGCAGCCGGGGCCTGGCAGAACTGCTGCATCAACTCGCCGTCTTCCAGATAACGATCGACCAGGCACTTGACCGCCGGGTGCTGGATCGACTGCAGCAGCCGAAGCACATCGCCAAACATCTCATCAACATCGTGCTCCGTCGCGGGCAGCAGCTCCATCAGCTCGCGTTCCGTCGGCACGTGCTCGCGGATCTGGTTCACGATGATCTGCATCTCGCCCTGGTAAGGCTGAGTCTGACCCTCGATGTACACAAACCCGTCGGTCGGCAACGACCGGAACTGCTCTTCGGTCGTGCTCCACATCCTTCCGGGGGTGCGCCCGGTCTTGTCGGCCAGTAGCATCTTCAAAAACGGCTTGCCCGCCTTGGTCGTCCCAAGCTGAAGGTTCTGGACCGAGTAGACCCCGGCAATATGCTGGGCGGCCTGGAGCGAATCGATCGTCACACGGGGGGCGATGGTCATGGTTTTCGGCTTTGTGATAGAGGAAAAATCGAGCCGGGTATCGTAGCGGAAGCGGAGCATCGCTGTGGGGGACGACGCGCAGCGTTCCGCACGACCCGGAATCTCACGTGCACCGAACGTGGGCTTCGCCGTGTGCTCTCGCGTGTAAGGTGGGTGGAGCGAATCCGCGAGCGATACCCACAGGGGGTTGCAAACCGAGTTGTTTCCTCGCGGTGGGTCTCGTCGCGGACTCCTCCAACCACCCTACTCCCGCGCGATCGTCTCCTCCAACACCACGCGAAGCGCCCGCGCAGTCTCATGCAGCGGATCCACCGCCAACGCCTGCTCGACCAGTGCCAGCGCTTCGGCATATTCACCGGCCGCGCGTTTCTCCTCCGCCCTCCGCAACAACCGGACACACTCCAGCTCACGCACAAACGCGAGGTGCTCCGCGTTCTGCCCCGCCCGCAGCCGATCCAGCAGCTCCACGATCGCGCGGTGGTTGTGCCACGTTGTCTTGATGATGAAGTTGCCGTTGAGCTCGCGGATCGTCGAGTACTCATCCAGCCATTCGTCGTGCGTCCCGACCGTGTCCAGGATCAACTCGATCACCTCATCGATCAGCTCCGCACGGTGCCGGCCCTCAAACGCGCCCGTGAGATTCTTCTGCCGCAAGGCCAAAAGCTCCATCGCCAGCGCATCGTCCTGATACACCGCGAACAGCCCGGTGCCCAGGAATGCCTCAAGCAGGTCGCGGATGTCGTACAGCTCCACGGTTGTATGGCGACGCCTGATCTCGGCGAGCGTCGAGATGTAGACCACGCCGTCGGACAGGGTGTAGCCGGGCTTCTCGTCGTCAAACGACTCGCCCCCAACCTCGTCGAGCACCGTCTCCAACAGCTGTCGGGCAGTCACACGATGCAGGGTGCACGAAATGATCGAGTCCTGGTCGATCCCCGACACCTCCAGCTCCGTCCAGTTCACAACGAGATTCACCCCCGTCGCGTCGCGCAGGTAATCAAGCACAGCGCCCCAACCGATCTCGTCAAAACTCACCGATACGACCCGATCGAGCTGACGCATCGCCCGATCTTCTACCGTCAAAGGCCGCGCCGCTTCCTCGCGCTCAGGCCAGAACACCTGCGGCGCGAGACGCACCAGCGACTGGATTGTGCCCACCACCACCGTGCCGTCCATCAGCAGGTAGGTCAGGTAGTTCTCCCCCGCCTTGGGCGCTGCTTCGAGCAGCACCATCGACAGCAGCCGATCCCCCGGCGAATCCCCGGCCGCGAACTCAACCCGCGTCTCGGGCGTCACCCCAACCTCCGCCAGCCCATCCCAGTCAAACCGCACCGCGACACCGACCTCACTCTCCAACAGCGCCGCCACCTCGGGTAGCGTAAACCGCCCCGCCTCCATCGGCACCCGCCCGGCCAACCGACGCGCCGTTTCCGCGTTCACCGGCAACGGCTCCAACGCAAACGGCCTAGCATCCGTAGCCACATCGTCCTGCGCCAACGAAGGGCAAGCGAGGCCGAGCACATAAACAAGCAATAACACATAGCGCATCGTGGACTCCCGTTAGATCAATCCAGCCAACCCGAAACTTACTCCGCCGCATCCTGTGCATTGATCCGCTCAACCGTCTCCGACAAGACCCGATGCAGCGCCCGGGCGGTGATGTGGTTGGGGTCGATCAGTAACGCGAGATCGGTGATCTCCAGCGCCCCCTCGATGTCGCCGTCTAGCTGCAGTTCCGACGCGCGATTCAGCAACTGCATCACCTGCGCATCGCGCAATATGTCGGCCTGATCCTCAACCTCCAGTTCAAGCAAGGCGTTGAGCAACGCCTCAATCTCGTGGTGATTTTCACGCGTCGTCTGGATGACGAACCGGCCGCTCACTTCTCGGATCGATGACTCGTCGTCGAGCCAAGTATCCTGGTCGCCGACGGTATCCTGAATCAACTCGATCAGGTCCTCCATCTCTTCGCGATAAATGTCGCCGTACCTGAGCTCAACTTCATCAGCAGCGAAAATCCCGCCCCTGGGTACGCCTTGGGGTCCAGCGCCTCGACCCTCTTCCAACTCGTGCCTGCGGATCAGGTCTTCAAGTTCGTCCTGCATCTGCTCGACCTGCCGCTTGTAAACCTCTAAGCGCACGGGGTCGGTGAAGGGGTAGGCACGCTGCCCGCGCCGCCAGGCGTGGAACGCGATTGTGTCGCTGAAGGCGTCTTCTTCGTGGATCAGTCCGACCGGCCGCAACGGCTCGACCATCAGCGGCGTGAGGTTGTAAACCCGTGTCTCGGTGATGGCTTTGATCTCGAAACGCGTGCTGATATAGACGATGTCGTCGCGCACACAGTACCCGAGCTTATCGTCGTCGAACGCCATCGCCGAGACCTGTTCAAGCGCCATCGACAGCACCGTCGCGGCCGACACATCTTCGAGATCGAGTTCGACCCAGCTCTCCCGATCAACACCAGGGATCTCACAAGTTGGCCAGTTCACCGAAAACTTCAGGCCGGTCTGATCACGAATGGACTTCAGCAAGTCGCCCAACTCCAGCACATCCGGCCCGATCCGGATCGGCGTCTCCAGCCGCTGTAACGCCTCGGTGTAGGCGGAATCCTCGTCGGGGTTATCGACCAGCCAGCCGTCCTGAACAACCTTGACATCGATTTGAATCGGGTGAACAGCCGGGTCTGCGAACGCGGGTACCGCAAACAAGATCAGCATCAAAACTAACAAACAACGCATCGACGGGCTCCCGAGAAGGTGATGGCCTCATCATCGCGGCGCGTGCCCGAGGCGTCAATGGTTTTGCGTGGAGATGTTCGCCTTGGAGTGCGTGCTGCGTGCGTGATTTGTTTAGTCGCCGCCCAACGGGCGGTGCGTCGGGTTGCCGGGCCTGAACGCGCCGCCCGTTGGGCGGCAGCTAAACGGCTTCCCACAAATGTCCAAAAACATACACACGACCTCTCAACAAAAACCCCCGCCGTTGGGCGGGGGTTTCGTGGAGTCACTTGTTGTCGAACCGACCCGGCTTACTCCGCGATGCGGTAGTAGTTGTCGGGGTTGGCGATGTAGTAGAGGTCGCCGGGCACGAGGCGGGGCAGGGCGACGTAGCTCTTGCCGTTGCCGTCGACGACGGTCTCGTACTGGATGGGGCACTCGAAGAGGTCTTGCTGCGTGAAGCCGGCGAACGGGGCGGCGTCGCCCTCGGCGACGCGCATTCCGGTGCGGGAGCCGGAGCTGCCCGGCGCCATCACGATCGCGGTTTCTTTGATCTCCGTCACGACGTGGTTGGCCCACTTGAGCTCTACAGCGATGTCGCCGAACTCGCCCCAGTCGCCGTCCGAGTTGTTCTCGTACATCAGCTCAACGAACCGCTCGGGGGTTACGCCCATCTTCTCGGCGACGGGGTCGGCCAAGCGTGCAGCCCACTCGTAGCCCTCTTCGAGCGACTCGCGCTGCTGCGTCAGGTTACCGCTCATGCCCGACGACATCTGGTGGTGCAGGATCAGGGCGTGGGGGTAGACGTAGGACTCTTCGGCGAGCGTCGTGATGACCGCGGCCATCGACGCGGCATAGGACTTGACGACGACGTGGACGGGCGCGTCGGAGTTCTGCATCGCGGTGACGATGCGGAAGCCTTCCATGACCGACCCGCCGGGCGAGCCGTCGATAACGATGAAGATCGGGGCTTCGCTGTCGAGGTTGTTGAAGTAGTGGATACGGCTGGTGATGTAGTCGGCCATGCCGCCGCCGATCGCGCCGTTGAGGGGGATGCGGCGGTCGGAGATGTGCAGCGTCTGGCCGTCCAGCGGGTTGGCGGGGTACTGCATGGCGTCGCGGTCGATCGCGTTGTAGTTGGCGCGGGTCTGGATCGCGCTGAGCTCGGCCTGGAGCGCGGCCGACTCAGCGGCGAGCGCCTGGTTCTGCGCCTGGAGTTCGGCCAGCTCGGCGTTACGCTGCGCGGCGGCGAGGGTCTGCTCGGCCGTGATCGCCTGCATCTGCGCCTGCATTTGCGCCACCGCACGCTGCATCTCCGCCATCGCCATCTGCGACTCGAAGTCGGCCTGGTCCTTCTCGAGCTGCTGACGCGCGTTCTCCGCCGACTGACGGGCACGCAGGATCGCGATCTCGGCCTCGAGACGCTGCTTCTCTTCGTTCAGCGGCGCAAGCTCGGCCGCGAGACGCGCAGCGCTCAGACGCTGCTGGGTCTGGAGCTCTTCCATCTCCGCCGCAATCGCGTCCTTCTCGGCCTGCTCGGGGTCGACTTCTTCGGCGACTTCTTCAACGGCCTCGGCCGCGTCTTCCACGACCTCGGCCGCGGCGTCGGCGGCCTGGGTCAGCCGCGCTGTGGGCTGTGCCTCGGAGGCAACCTGGGGGGTCTGCGCGCAGGCGGCGATCGGCATGCCCAGCGCCGCCAGGAGCGCAGCGGTGGACATCATGCGGGTCAGGGTGTCGGATCGGTGGGTCATGCTGAGGGTCCTTATACGAAAAGGGAAGGGGTGGGCCTAAACGGGATAGATGGGCGATAGCAGCCGTCGGACCGCCGACGGCTTCTTGATGGTACGCAGGCAATCTCGCTCGGGTTCGACACTCGCTCAAGTATCGGCCAAGCCCAAGACGCCCAGCCAGCGTGCGCAACCCCCTACGCCCCCCGAGCCGACGCCCCCAGGACCACACGCATCGTCGGCAGCTCCTGATCAAGCAAGGAACGGGCGTACACACACAACAGCCGATTCGCCCGATCGATCCCAGCCGGGTCGGCCTTCTCCAACGCTCCGCCCGACGCGACCACACGCAGCAACGCCAGCGTCGCCACACGCACCCGCCAGGGCGTATCCGCTACCCCCGCCCGCGTCGTGAAGCCGCCCAGCTTCGGGTCGAACGTGTAGGCCTTCGCCTTGCCCAGCGCATCCAGCGCCCCCGCCGCCGCGACGTCGCGCTCCAGCTCGGGCCGAAACCCGCAGTCCGATAGCACCGCCCACTGGAACCGCAGCAGCGCCTCGCCGTGCCCCGCCGGGTCTTGGAGGGCCGACAGAAAATCACGCAGCGCCGCGAACGTCCCCGGGTGCGCATCTTCATCCGCCAGCATCGCGCTGCATAGGTCGGCCCCGTACATCGCCAGCCGCTGCGCTCTGAGGTCCGTGCGCAGGTGATACGCATCATCCTGCAAATCCCACTCGGTCACCGTCGCGAGTTGCGTGTTGCGGCGGGTCGTCGCGATGACCTCGCCCCGGTTGAGCAGGTGGACCCCGCCGGAAAACTTCGCGATCGCCGACGGGCTCTGCCGACGCGACCCCTTCGCCAGCCCGCGCACCTTGCCGTGGTGCTCGGTCAGCAGCACAACGATCTGGCTGGTCTCCGACCAGTCCAGGTCCCGGATGCAGATCGCCTGGTCCTTGAATCGCGGCATGGTGAAAGTGTAACGAAGCCCACGCTCGCCGAGCGTGGGCGTCCCCCACTACCCAAGCTCCTTGAGCTGGTTCACCACCACGTCCCGCTCCTTCACCGCCGCGGCGTGCTGGTCGCGCGTCTCCTGCACAAGGTGGGCCGGGGCGTTGTCGACGTACTTCTTGTTACTCAACCGGCCCTCGAGCATCTTGACCGCTTTTTCCTTTTCAGCCAGTGCTTTTTCGAGCCGTGCCTTCTCGACATCGGTATCGACCACATCGTGCAGGTACACCGTCACATCGCCGACGATCACCGCCGCCGCCCCCTTGGGCTTGTCGATCTGTGGCCCAACCCCTCGGCCGACACATCGCGTCAATGGCTGGGTGATCGCCCGGTTGTTCAGGATGAGCTGCGCGACATGCGCGGGGGCCTTCGTCGTCGCCTCCACGTCCTGACGCGGCGGGATCTTGTACGCATTACGCGCGTTGCGGATCGCCTCGACGATCGAACGCAGCAGCTCAAAATCACGCTCCGCATCGTCATCCCCCAGCGACGGCTCCGCAGCCGGCCAGGCCGCATGGATCAGCACTTCGCTGTCGGGCAGCGCGATACCGTCTACGCGCTCGATGTCGCCGGTCGCGCTCCGCAGCGCCTCCCACAGCCGCTCGGTGATGAACGGCATCGCCGGGTGCAGCAGGCGAAGCGACGCGTCCAGACACGTCGCCAACACCCGCTGCTGGGCCGGGTCGTCCTTCACCGTCGGCTTCACGATCTCGACGTACCAGTCGCACAGGTCCCGCCAGAAGAAGTCGTACAGCGCCGTCGCGTAATCGCTGAACCGGTACTCCGCCAGCGCCTTGTCCACCGCCTCGATCGTCTTACCCAGTTGGTTCAGGATCCACTTATCCGCAAGCCCGAAGCCCACAGATTGCATCTGTGGGTCTGCCTTGTCTGAATCACTCGAAAGCAACGGCAGCGCAAACCGGAACGCGTTCCACAACTTGTTCGCAAACCGCTGGCCCTCGTCGAACTTCTCGCTCGTGTTGCGCGCGAGCGGCATGTCATCGGTCGCCTTCGCCTCGCCCGACGCGACGCCATAGGACGACACCATCTTCGACCCATTGTGTTCCTGGATCGGCGCGGCCACCTTGTAGCCGTTCTTCGCGGTGATGTACTTGGGGCTGAACGTCTCGCCGGTCTTGGGGTCGACCATGTCAACCGGCAGGCGGACGTCCTGGGTCTGGGTCGTCATCTTGGTGAGCGTGAAGCGCATGGCGTCGCTGCCGTGGCTGTGGATGATGTCCATCGGGTCCACGCCGTTGCCCAGGGATTTCGACATCTTCTGCCCGTGCCCGTCCTGGATCATCGCGTGGATGAAGACGTCCTTGAACGGCAAGTCCCCGCCCTTGAAGTAGCGGTTAAACATCACCATCCGCGAGACCCAAAGCGTGATGATCTCCCGGGCCGTGCAGAGCACGGACGTCGGGTTCCAGGTATCGAGTTCGGCGGTCTGTTCGGGCCAGCCAAGCGTCGAAAGCGGCCAGAGCGCGGAGGAGAACCACGTGTCGAGGACGTCGGGGTCGCGTTCGAAGCCGTTGGCTTCGAGAAAATCAATCACTTCTCGATCAGCCTCATCGCGCACACAAATGAGGTAACTGCTAGCCCAAGACTCGCTACCGGGCAATACTTCATAAATGCGGCCTTCATTCGACCATACTTCTGTTTGTGCTCCGAATGCGGGCCCCTCATCACCAAAGAAGGCTTCACCACTCCACACCGGGATCCGATGCCCCCACCAGAGCTGTCGGCTGATGCACCAGTCGCGGATGTTCTCGTGCCAGTTCTGGAACGTCTTGGCGTAGCGCTCGGGGTAGAACTTCAGGCCACCCGTTGCCCCGGTGGGATGGGCGTCCCGCCCGTCATCGGCCGGCACGGCCGAATCCCCCCTGGCTGTAAACGAAAACTGCTCGGGCCGATCCACCAGCCCCGCCTTTACCGGGTTGTTCTCGATGTACTGCCATTTCTCAAAGAACTCATCCTCATCCCGCATGATGCGGTCGAAGTACTCCTGCTGCCAGACGGGGCCTTCTCGGCTGTATCGCTTGTTGAGTTCGTGGGCGGTGAAGCTTTTGATGCTGTGCAGCAGGTCCTCCAGCCGGTGGTAGTTGCCATCTTCTTTCTTAAGCGGCGTGATGAGCAAGTGAACATGATCGGGCATGACCGTCAACAGATGTACGTTCATCCGCTGGTTATGCCAATGCAAACAGGCATCGACAACAAGCTGCCGCTCCTTCTCGGGGAGTTGGCCCTTCCCGAGGCGGAAAGTAATGAAGTAGGTGCTTCCGCCGAGTTGCCAATGAGGTAGGTGGCGTTTGTGAATGGATAGGCGGTTCGAGACGGGCGGGACGCCCATCCCACCGTCGGATTTTTGCGACGGGTCCATCGCGCGAAGCGCCGCGCCCGCCAACCGGTCGTCGGTCACTTTCACGTACCACTGGTCGGTGTAGTACGGCTCAACGGGCACATGGCTGCGATAACTATGCCCCACCGCGTGGCGGTACGGCTTCACTTCCTGCATCAAGTCGTTTTCTTTGAACCAGATAACGATCTGCTTGCGGGCTTCTTCGCGCGACAGGCCGAGGAACGGCTTGAGGGTTTCGTTGTCGCCTGCGTTTTCCTCCGCGGGCCAGCCGTGGTCGATGGAGATGCTGGCGTCCGGGGCCATCACATTGATGATGGGCAGGTCGTGGCGGGTGCCGATCTCGTAGTCGTTGGGGTCGTGCGCGGGGGTGACCTTGAGGAAGCCCGAGGCCATCTTCGCCTTGGCGTCTTCGCTGTCTTCATCCGGGATCACGACATAGTCGTCGCCGACGATGGGGATGATGCGGTTGACGATGGGGAGCTTCACGAACTGGCCGATGTACTTCGCGCGCGGGGCGTCGTTGGGGTTCACGGCGACGGCCGTGTCGCCGAGCATGGTTTCCGGGCGGGTTGTTGCGACGGTGGCGTACTCGCCGGTCTCTTCCCAGAGGTCGGGCGATCCCACGGCGTCCGCCTCGCTGCGCTCGTTGGAAGCCGTGGGCTTGAGGCGCACGACCGGGTACTTCATGTAGTAGAAGTTGCCGTCGATGGTCTCCATCTCGACCTCGTCGTCGGCCAGCGCGGTCTGGCTCACCGGGTCCCAGTTGACCAGCCGCTTGCCGCGGTAGATCAGCCCGTCCTTGAAGAGCTGGAAGAACGCCTCGCGCACGGCCTTGGCGCAGGTGTCGTCCATCGTGAACCGCTGGCGGTCCCAGTCGCAGCTACAGCCCATCTGCTTGAGCTGGTGGGTGATGACCTGCTCGTACTCGTCTTTCCAGTCGGTGACACGGGCGATGAATCGCCCTCGGCCGTCCTCGCCTTCGAGCTCCATCTGCTTGTGCTCTTTGAGCGCGGGCTTGCCTTCCGCCTGGAGGCGTTTATCGACGACGGACTGGGTGGCGATGCCGGCGTGGTCGGTGCCGGGCATCCAGAGCGTGTTGAACCCGCGCATACGGTGGACGCGGGTGAGGATGTCCTGCAGCGTGTTGTTGAGCGCGTGGCCCAGGTGCAGCGCGGCGGTCACGTTGGGCGGCGGGATGACGATGGAATATGGAGGGGCCGAGGGGTCGAGGGGCCGAGGGGCCGAGTGCTGCGCCCCTTCTGCTCCTTCCCCCACTTGGCCCCCCGGCCCCTCGGCCCCTTGGCCCCTATTCGGAAAAGCGGCGTACGCCTTGCTTGCCAAGTAGCGCTCGAGCACATGCGGCTCGACCTGCGTCGGGTCGTACAGCGGGGGCAGGTCGGTGGCGTTGGGCGAGGGGGTGTGGGCGGTGGTCATGGGTGGAGAGTCGCTAGGGGTTAGGGCCTAGGGCTTAGGTCGGGGCATCGGATGCGAACGCGAGGAACGACCGCGCGGCGGGTCGTTCTCGTTCTCGTGATTCCTAATCGTAATCGAAGGAAGCAGACGCAACGCTTGTGTAGCGCGACACACGCTTCCGGGCGGAGGGTGGGGGTCGTCCCCTCAGATAACGGCGACGCTGAGGGTCGGCGTGATGGGCGGGTCGGTCATTCGCATCGCTGGATTATACCCGGCCCTTGGGCGGTGAACCGAGGCCGTCGGCCCAGACGCTCTGATGCACCCCCAAAAGGTACAAAACACCCTCCAGCGTCTGCGTGTTGACCCGCAGGTCGGCCTGCTGCTGCACCTTCGGCTTGGCGTGATACGCGACGCCCAGCCCGGCGGCGGCGAGCATGTCCAGATCGTTGGCGCCGTCCCCCACCGCCAGGGTCTGTTCCGGGCGCAGCCCGAGGTCGCGTGTGATCTCTGTGAGCAGGTCGCGCTTGCGCTGGGCGTTAACGATCGGCGGGGTCACGTTCCCGGTCAGCGCCCCGTCGGCAATCTCGAGCTTGTTGGCGTGGTAGAAGTCGAGCCCGAGCCGGTGCTGCACGGACTCGGCGAAGTAGGTGAAGCCGCCCGACAAGATCGCGGTCGTGACGCCGCGCTGCTTGAGTGTGGCGATGAGTGTCTCAGCGCCCGGCGTGAGCTTCAGCCGGGCGGCAACCTTCGCGAGCGACGATTCAGACAGCCCGGCCAGGACCTTGACGCGGTACTGCAACGACGTGTCGAAATCGATCTCGCCCCGCATCGCCTTCTCCGTCACGGCCGCGACCTCGACGCCCTTGCCCATCTCAATCGCGAGCTCGTCGATCACCTCGTGTTGGATCAGCGTCGAGTCCATATCGAAAACCGCGAGCTTGATGTCGCTGAGAAACGCGTCCTGCGTCATCCAATTGACATCAACGCCCATGAGCTTGTGCAGCTCGAGCATCGCCTGGGGCATCGCTTGCGGATGCAGCGGCTCGCCCTCGAACGCCATGACCGCGGCGTCGCCCTGAGCAACGTCTAAAGCACGGGGGTGGCCACCCCCGTGCTTTACACCCCTTTTTTCAGGGTGGAGCGACAGCGGGGTAATGTTCGCCAGCTCCATGCGCTGAGGCGCAAGCGCCGTAGACACCGCGCGGAAGTGTTCGTCGGTCAGACGCGGGCCGGCCAGGATGATGACAGATCGGGGCATGGGGGGCAGTGTAATAAAATGACGAAACCCGAAGGCAAACAGAATGTCCAATGACCAAGTCTAAATGACCAATGACGGAAGGCCCCATCTTTCATTGGCATTTCGGCTTGGTCATTGGTCATTGATCCCCTACCGCCGTTTGCCCTTGCGCTGCTTGAACTTGCGCTTGTTCTTCTGGCTCTGCTTGCTCGAACCCTTCAATCGCCCGGGCTGCGCGGCGCTCTGCGCCATCGCGGCCATCTCCGCGCTGCCCATCCCCGCCATCGATTTCATCCGGCCAAGCATCCCCATCCCCGACATCTGCTGGCCCATCACGCTCACCATCTCGAAGCCCTTCACGAGCTGCGACACGGCCTTGGAGTCCTGGCCCGCGCCCTTGGCGATCCGCCGACGCCGGCTGTTATCCAGCAGGTCCACGTCCTTGCGCTCGTCCATCGTCATCGACTGGATGATCGCCTCGGTCTGATCGATCTGCTTCTCCTCGATGGGCAGGTCTTTGAGCGCCTTGCCGATGCCCGGCATCATCCCGAGGATCGACTTCATCGAGCCCATCTTGCGGATCTTCTTGAGCTGGCTCAGGAAGTCGTCCATCGTCATCTTGCCCTGCTCCATCTTCTCCTGGAGCGCGGCGGCCTCTTCCTCACTGACTTGCTCCTGCGCGCGTTCGACGAGCGAGACGATGTCGCCCATCCCGAGGATGCGGCCGGCGATGCGGGCGGGGTGGAACGGCTCGAGCGCGTCCATCTGCTCGCCCGTGCCGATGTACTTGATCGGCTTGCCGGTGATCTGCTTGACCGTCAGCGCTGCGCCCCCGCGGGTGTCGGAGTCGAACTTCGTGAGGATCACGCCGTCCAATTCGAGCTGGTCGTTGAACGCCTTGGCGGAGTTCACGGCGTCCTGTCCGGTCATCGCGTCGATGACGAGCATGATGTTGTGCGGGTTGAGTGCACCGTTCACCCGACGCAGTTCGCCCATCAGGTCGTCGTTGATGTGCAGTCGGCCGGCGGTGTCGAGGATCAGGACATCGACGTTCTGCTTTTGGGCTTCTTTGAAGGCGTTTTGGCAGACCTTGACCGCGACGCCCACCGCCTTGCCGTACTCGGCGCACTTGTCCGCTTCGCCGTAGAACACGACCTCGGCCCCCGACGGCCCGTCGACGGTGGACTCGACCTGGTCGGCCAAGACCTCGAGCTGCTTTACCGCCGCGGGGCGTTGCAGGTCGGCCGCGCAGAGCATGACTTTCTTGCCGCGCTTCTTGAGCACGGCAGCGAGCTTGCCGCACGTCGTCGTCTTGCCCGAGCCCTGGAGCCCGCACATCATCACGATCGTCGGGCCCGGCGTCACGAACATCAATTCGCTGTCGGCGGAGGTCTCGCCCGGGACGTACCCCGCGCCGTGCTCCTGCGTCGCCGCAAGCGCCTCGTCGCCGCCGAGCAGGCGGATCAACTCGTCGTTGACGATCTTGATCATCTGCTCGCCGGGCTGCACGGCCTTGAGCACCGCCTCGCCCGTCGCCTGCTCCAGCACCTTGTCGCAGAACGACTCGGCCACTTCATAGTGCACATCCGCTTCGAGCAGCGCGGTGCGGACATCGTCCATCGCGTCGCGGACGTTGGATTCGCTGATCTCCGCCTTGCCCGAGAGCTTGCGGAGGGCGTTATCGAATTTATCGGAGAGGTTGCCGAGCATGGGTGGCCTTTCGAACGACAGGACCGCCGGCGTGCTTAGGGCCGCGCCCGCGGGTCGTGGGTGGTTACAGGTCAGGGGGCTTGATCGGAGCCGGGCAGAGTTTACCGCCAAGGCGCCAAGATCGCCAAGGAAGGCGGCAGAAGGCCACACTTTTCTATGTCACGCCTAGAGAGGATTCAATAGTCCCGTCGAGAATCCAGAAGGCACACCAAACAAGGGTGTCAAGATGTTTTCATACGCCTTGCCCCGCGCTCTCCAAGTCTCTGCGGCGCGGCGACGCAGCATTTCTGCGTCCCTGTATTTTGAGCGGCCCTCCAACAGGTTTTCTTGGCGACCTTGGCGTCTTGGCGGCTCAATCGCCTTATACTTTGCTTCATAAAGTTAATGCCGCTATAGTCTATCAAGCCCTTCTCACCTCCGGAGACCCGCCCATGAAAACCTGGTTCAAACAGCTCGACGCAGTCCTGCGCGGGGACGCGACGAAGGTGTCGGCCCTGCGCGACGGGTCGCTCGGCGTACCGGTCGGCGGACTGACGGTGGTAAGCATCCTCCTCGCCGCAGCGGCCGGGGCGTGCATGGGGTCGTACGGGGTGGTCCAGCCCGAGGGCGCAGGCCTCATCCAGGTCTTCGCGTCGGCGGTGAAACTGCCGATGCTGTTTGCGCTGACCCTCGCGGTGACGCTGCCGTCGCTCTACGTCTTCAACGCGCTGGTCGGCAGCCGGCTGTCGGTCGTCAGCGTGCTGCGGCTGCTGGTCGCGGCGAACGGTGTGATGCTCGCGGTCTTCGCCTCGCTCGGGCCGATCATCATCTTCTTCGGGCTCAGCACGACCAGCTACCCGTTTATGAAGATCCTCAACGTCCTGGCCGCGACGATCGGCGGCGTGCTCGGGCTCGCGTTCCTGCTACGCACACTGCACCGCCTGGTGCTGATCCAGGAAGCGAACGACGCGGTGAAAGCCCAGCAGGCGCAGGACGCCGTCGCGGCCGACTTCACGCTGGAGTTCGAGCCCGACGCTGCGGCACCGCCCCAAGCCCAAGCCGCGCCAGGCACCGCCCCGGACACGGGCAGCGAAGCCGCAACACCCACGCCGCCCGCCGAGGCCGACCCAAACCAGCCCGCCGTCCCTCCACCACCGGCCATGCCGCCGCAGGCCTACCGTGTCCAGCGCTACATGCAGAACCGCGGCCAACCCGTCACAGCCGAAGAAAAACTCACCGCGCTCGACCGCTACACCCCCGTCACGCCCGGCAAGGCCAAGGCCGTATTCCGCGTCTGGGTCATCGTCTACGCGATCGTCGGGGCGCAGATGGGCTGGGTGCTTCGCCCGTTCATCGGCGCACCGGATGTCGAGTTCACCTGGTTCCGCGACAAGGACAGCAACTTCTTCCTGGACTTCTTTGAAAACCTTGGCCGGCTGTTTGGCGGATAGCCCACCCCACACGCGCCGACGCGCACGAACCGACCGAACACGATGCTCTCCCCCACCGCTATCCTGACCCGTGCCGACGGCGTCCTCCGCGCTCGACCGATCGACGCCGGCGTTTCGTCAACGGCCCGACTCCTGCGCCTGGCCGGGCTCGTCGTGCTCTTCGGCATGCTCTACGGCGGGGTCATGGGCACCTTCGGCGGCCTCGCACCCGACCGCGCGCTCCAGATCAGCTACTCGGCGGCCAAGGTCCCGATGCTGCTGGCCATCACGTTCGTGCTTGGGCTGCCCAGCTTCTTCGTCGTCAACACACTGCTCGGGCTGCGCGACGACATGGGTGAGGCCCTCCGCGCGCTCGTCTCCGCACAGGCCGGGCTAACGGTTGTGCTTGCATCGCTCGCGCCGTTCACGGCGTTCTGGTACGTGAGCAGCGGCAACTACCCGGTCGCCCAACTCTTCAACGCCGCGGTGTTCGCGGCCGCGAGCTTCGCCGGTCAGGCGGTCCTGCGCAAGCACTACGCCCCGCTGATCGCGCGGAACACCCGCCACCGCGTGGTGATGTGGAGCTGGCTGGTCGTGTACGCGTTTGTCGGCATCCAGATGGGGTGGGTGCTGCGGCCGTTCATCGGCAAGCCCGGGCTGGAGACCCGCTTCTTCCGCGAGGGGGCGTGGAGCAACGCGTACCTCGAAGTCATCGAGATCCTCTGGCGGGCGCTGGGCGGATAAGACAATCGCTTTTCAATGATGCCCAGGTAGAATCTGGTAATGGCTCGCCACGGGAATGACATGACGTTGGACTCTACGAAGTCGCGAAGCGCGATCTGGTGGTTGCTCTTCCCTCTACGTCTTATCTTAGAGATTGTGGTCACCTTGTTCGACATGCTAATCAGTCGATATCTACTGGCAGCTATTCCAATCATGGCACTATGGCTGCCCCTTCATTTTTCATTTGGTATCGGCCTTGGCTATTTGATTTTTCCCACTCTAATCTTGGGGACAGGATTAGCCGGCTTGTGGGAGGGCTGTCGCATATTTGAGATTCGTCCTTACTTGGGGAAGCTAGTGCTGTTACAAGACGATCACGACTGACGCTCATAGCCACAACGAAACGACTTGCAACTACATCATTTCTACTTCAATCAACCGCCCCACCGTGGTGCCGTCGTAGCCTGCGGTGCGTTCGGCCAGGTGGTGCGCGAGGTGCAGGTGCAGGCACTTGATCCGGTCAAAGTCGGCGATGCCCCCGATGCCTTTGTCGCGCAGGGTCGGGGCGTAGCCGGCGTCGATGGCTCGCTGTTGTTCCTCCGGTGTGAGCAGTGCCCAGCGCATCGCGGCGTAGCGGCGGTGGTCCTCATGGAGCCCGGCGAGCAGGGCTTCATCCTCAGCGATCGCGCGTTCGAACTCCCCCACCGCGCCGCCGCGTTCGAGGTCGGCGACGCGCTTGCACGCCACCGGGTCGATCAGCCAGTACATCGTCGGGAACGGGAGGATCACGCCGCCCTGCGTGCGCAGCGGGTGGTTGGTGATGACGGCCGGGCGTCCCATCGCATCGCGCGCGGCGACGGCGAGGACCGTGACGCCCGGCGCAGATCGGCCCAGGCGTTGGGCGATGTAGGTCTGGTCGTCGGGGGTCGGCGGGGTCGCGGGCATCGTGGAGTTGTGCGGGTAGCCGGCGGCCTACGGACGCCGGTCGTGATGCGTCAACACACGGGGATCGACCGGCGTCCGTAGGCCGCCGGCTAGCGTGGGATCACGTATCCTATCGTAGACCGCCGCCCCCCTACCCGAGAGCCCCGCCCATGTCCGAAGCCGCCACGACCCCCATCGACCCGACCGCGCTCCCCGTGATCTCCGGCGTTGTCGCCGCGGTGGCCGACGGGTTCATCGAGCTGCAACTCCCCGGCACGGACTACCGCTTGAAGCTGGCGGTGGACGCCGGCTTCTCGGCCCAGGTCGGCGAAAAGGTCTCGGGCGTTATCCGGGCCCAGGCCCGGCGGATGGATGTCGTCACGGCCGGGGGGCGATTTGTCGAGCCGGTTTTTGGAAGGCCCCGCCGGGTACAGGGCAGGGTGAGCGGCGGGAGCGTGACCGATAACGCGGTGTACGTCACCGCCGGCCCCCGGCTTTGCATCACCCCGCTGGCCCCACAGACCGCAGGCGATTTCGCGCTGGGCCAGATGGTCAGCTTCGATGTCGAACCGGGCGCGCGGTTTGAGTCGTTAGGCGCTAGGGCCTAGGGCCTAGGTAGCCGATATCAGTGTTGATCGTATTCCTACCAGGCCCTAACTCCTAAGCACTCCTCCCATGTTGAAACGTATCCTCGTCACCGGCGGCGCCGGGTTCCTCGGCAGCCACATCTGCGAACGCATGGTCAACCAGGGCCACGACGTCATCTGCCTGGACAACCTCTTCACCAGCCAGAAGCACAACATCGCGCACCTGCTCGAAAAACCCAACTTCGAGTTCATACGCCACGACGTCACCGAGCCCATCACGCTCGAGGTCGACCACATCTACAACATGGCCTGCCCGGCCTCGCCCGTGCACTACCAGTACAACCCCATCAAGACCATGAAGGTCTCCGTCATGGGCGCGATCAACATGCTCGGCATGGCCAAACGCACCGGCGCACGCATCCTCCAGGCCTCCACCTCCGAGGTCTACGGCGACCCGACCGCCGAGTTCCACCCCCAGCCCGAGCACTACCGCGGCAACGTCAACCCCATCGGCGTCCGCGCCTGCTACGACGAGGGCAAACGCGCCGCAGAGACACTCTTCTTCGACTACCACCGCGCCAACAACGTCGACATCCGCGTCGTCCGCATCTTCAACACCTACGGCCCACGCATGCACCCCTTCGACGGCCGGGTCGTCACCAACTTCATCGTCCAGGCACTGCGCGGCGAGGACATCACGATCTACGGCGACGGCAGCCAGACCCGCAGCTTCTGCTACTGCGACGACCTGGTCGATGTCATCATCGCCATGATGAATAACGACAACGCGTCCGACCCACACTTCGTCGGACCGGTCAACATCGGCAACCCCGGTGAGTTCACGATCAAGCAGCTCGCCGAGCAAATCATCGAGCTCACCGGCTCGTCGAGCACGCTCACGTTCCTGCCGCTGCCCAACGACGACCCCCTCCAACGCAAGCCCGACATCTCGCTGGCGAAAGAAAAGCTCGGCTGGGAGCCCAAGGTCGCGCTGCGCGACGGGCTCATCAAGACGATCGAGTATTTCAAGTCCGTCGACCTCGACAGCTTCCGCGAGCCAACAGACCACACGGCCCACAAGTCGTCGGCCGCGGCGAAGGTGTAGGGCAGGGCATGTGCGACGCACGCTGTGCGATGTGCGATGATAGCCGGCGGCCAACGGCCCCCCGTCGTTAGGTGCGTAGACATTCGGCAAACCACCCGCGTGCGGTTGCCGCCGGCGCAACAAACCAACGCACGCACGGCGGGGTGCTG
>JBCCWH010000018.1:0-44959 GCA_039193915.1 Planctomycetota bacterium | reverse complement strand
GCACTTGGCCGTCGCCGATCCCGATGCGGCCGTGTCGGTGCGTCTCGCGCTACCCGACGCGACGGTGTACGACGGCAAAGGCGCGGCCGAGCAACTCGTGCGCGCAGTCGACTGCACCGACGTCGCCGCCGCGATCGTCGGGTCGGCCGGACTGCCCGCGACATTGGCGGCCGCAGAGCTGGGGCGTCGCATCCACCTGTCGAACAAAGAGACCCTGGTCGCCGCCGGTGAGCTGGTGATGCGTGTCGCCAAAGAAAACGGCGCAGCCCTGCTACCGGTCGATTCCGAGCACTCGGCGATCTTCCAGTGCCTGCACGGCCGCGACGCGTCGCGCGTCAGCCGATTGGTCCTCACCGCGTCGGGCGGCGCGCTCCGCGATTTCCCGCTCGATCGGCTTGCAGACGCCACCCCCGAAGACGCGCTCAAACACCCGACCTGGGACATGGGGCGCAAGGTCACCATCGACACCGCCACGATGATCAACAAGGGCCTGGAGATGATCGAAGCCCGCTGGCTATTCGATGTCCCGGCCGAGAACATCCAGCCGCTGATCCACCCGCAGTCGATCGTCCACAGTTTCGTGGAGTTTGTCGACGGGTCCGTGCTCGCCCAACTCGGCCCGCCCGATATGCGCAGCCCGATCCAGACGGCGCTGACCTGGCCCGACCGCGCGGCTGGCTGCGGGGACAAGTTGGACTGGACCCGACTCAACGACCTGAATTTCTCCCCGCCCTGCCCCGACCGCTACCCGGGGATCGAGTTGTGCTACAAGGCCCTGCAACTGGGCGGCACGGCCGGGGCCGTCCTCAATGCCGCCAACGAGGCGGCGGTCGAGGCCTTCCTGGCCGGGCGCATACGGTTCGGCGAGATTGTCGAACTCGTCGCACGCGCGATGGATACGATTGAACCCCGACCTGTGGAGACGCTGGACGCCGTCCTCGACGCCGATGCCCGTGCACGGCAGTTTGTGGAAGAGGCGTTGTCCCACAGCCCCGCCAACACCGAGTAAACACCCACGACTGCGGGACACCCCGCGGTCTACGCTACGAAAGACGACAGGCAACACGTGAAAGAAATCCTTCTCATTATCCTCGGCTTCGGCTTCCTGATCTTCGTCCACGAGCTGGGCCACTTCCTCGTCGCCAAGTGGGTCGGCATCCGCTGCCCGCAGTTCGCGATCGGTTTTGGCCACGCGATCTGCTCGTTCCGCAAGGGTGTCGGCCTGCGCATCGGCAGCACGGAGAAGGAGTTTCAGACCCGCGCCATCAAGCAGCTCCAGGCCGACGGCGTCAAGCCGTTGGGGGTGCATGAAAAAGAAGAGAAAGACAAAGACGCCAAAGACGACGACTCCGAAGGCACCAAGCCCGAGACGGGTAGCGACCGCTACTACACCGCCGAGCAGATCTACGAAGCCAGCGACAAGATGGGGCTCAGCGAGACCGAGTACCGGCTCAACTACCTCCCGCTGGGCGGCTACGTCAAGATGCTCGGCCAGGAAGACATCGACCCCAACGCCAAGTCGGCCGACCCGCGTGCCTACAACAACAAGCCGATCTGGGCCCGGGCCTGTGTCATCTCGGCCGGCGTCGTGATGAACATCATCTTCGGCGCGCTGTTCCTCACCGCCGCGTTCATGATGGGCAAGCAGTCGCCCTCCGCAACCGTCGGCTACGTCAGCCCCGGCATGCCCGCATCGAGCACATTTGCACAAGGCCACGAAGGCGACCTCCGCTATCTCGGGATGCAGAACGGCGACCGCATCATCGCCGTCAACAGCAAGGAGCCCGAGGAGTTTACCGACGTCGTCATCGCCACCGCGTTGGGCAGCCGCAACCGAGCCGTTGAACTACAGGTCGAGCGCCGCGGCGAAGCCGAGCCCCTCATCTTCAGCCTGACCCCGGAACGCGAGAAGAACGGCGAACGCCTGCTCTCCGTCGGCTTCATGCCCGGCCTGTCGACACAGGTCAGCTACGACCCCGAAGATGAGAGCGAGGCCGTGGACTGGCTAAAAACCCGCATGGAGGCCCAGCCCGCATCGAGACGCCAAAGCTACGAAGCGATCTACATCTCTCGGGCTGACGACATCGAGGTCGAGCAATACGCCGACGTGCTCGCCGCCTTCCATGCGTCCAACGGCTACCCCGTCACCGTTACGCTTAGCGACCCGACCACTAGCGACGAGTCCTACCAAGCCCAAGTCGGTGCCTTGCCGACGTTTGTCCGCTACCCCGAGGGGCCGGCCAACCTGCTCGGACTTGTCCCGATGGGAGAGGTCGTTGCGGTATCCGAAGGAATGCCGGTCCAAAAGGCGGGGCTCGAGGTCGGCGATGTTCTGGTTCAACTCGGCGATCTGGAATGGCCTTCGACGACGCTGCAAATCGCGGAGCTGCTCCAGACCAGCGGCCGAAAACCACTCAAGCTGGTTGTCCAACGCGACGGCGAGATCCTCGACCTTGGGGAAGTCACCCCGACACGCAAAGGCATGATCGGCCTGGCGATCCAGCCGATCTATGACGGCACCGCCGTCGCCGATGTCATCGAAGGATCGCCCGCCGCCGCCGCGATGAACCAGCCCGACCGGTTCATCCCCGGCACCCGCATCACCGAGGTCAACGGCCAACCGGTCGAGACCTGGGCTGACATCCAGCGTGCCCTGACAGGCTTGACTCGGCTTAACGAAAAACCCGAGCAGGTCACGCTCACCTACATGATCCCCATGGAAGGCACACAGAGCGAGCAGGTCGCACTGGCACTCACTGAGCAACATCTCCAAGACCTTCGGGCCGCGAGTTGGGAACCGGAGTTCACAAGCTTTCAGCCGACCAACGACCTGATCACCCGCCAGGCGGATGGCATCGGGCAGGCCCTCGTAATGGGCGCGGACAGCACACGTGACTTCATCGTCCAAACCTACATCACCCTGCTCCGCCTGGTCCAAGGCGACGTCAAGCTCTACAACCTGCGTGGCCCGGTCGGGATCGTCCACGTTGGGACGACCGTCGCGAAGCAGGGCTGGCCGTACTTCCTGTTCTTCCTCGGGCTCATCAGCGTCAACCTCGCGGTGATCAACTTCCTGCCGATCCCGATCGTCGATGGCGGCCACATGGTCTTCCTCGCGATCGAGAAGATCACAGGCTCCCCGCCAAGCCCGAAGGTGATGAACGTCGCGCTCTACATGGGCCTGGCCGTGATCGGCTTCGTCTTCGTGATGACGCTGTTCTACGACGTGACCCGGCTTGTGACCGGCTAAAGCCGCGTTTGTAGCGCGATCCCCGTCGATGGGAGCAACGCCGACGCATTTCGCGGGTGCGGTGGCCTTCAGGGCTTGCCGTTTGGGTATACTTTGCGGCTCGCCCGCGCCAGGGATGCTGCCACTCCGGCACGACTCCAGGGCGTTTCACCCGACCCGGCCGACCGGGGCCACCCTATTGAGCTAGACCCACGATGAGACTCGCGCTTACGATCGCCGCCGTTGTCCTCGGCCTCACGGTTGTCATCGCCGTGACGTTCTACGACCCCAACAAGCCCAGCACGGACACCGAGTCCGAGCAGGCCGCCAGCCAAAACGACGAGACGACCGATGGCGTAGGGGCCGATGCAGACCCCGCGTCCCCCGACCGCGTCGCGGACGCCGACGAATCCGAAAACAGTGACGCCCCGACGGGTGATGAGCCCGAGCCATCCGCCGACGTAGACGACGCGGCAGACGCCACAGCCGAAGACACCGACGCAGACTCATCCGAGGCCGAAACCCCCGAGGCCGCACCCGGCACCACGCTGCACGCACGTTTCGCCGAAGAATCCGGCCAGCCCATCGAGCCGATCACCATCGGCAGTCACGAAGACGGCTCGCCCTACAACCTGAGCGCGACGATCTCGCCCTACCGTGCCGGGGTCCTCGGAATCACGCTGGCCGATTACTACGAGCAGGTCGACCAGATCGACCACCACACGCTACTCACACCGATCGCCGAGGCAGACGATGCCAACCATCGCCCCGCCATCGGCTCTTACGCGGCACGCTACATCACGATCAACGGCGGCGAACCGATCGCTCTTTTCCGCCAGGACGACCAGGGGCACTGGATCGGCGGCTGGGAAGTTGTCGAGCAATCCGCCAGCAGTGTCACCCTCAAACTCGTCATCGAGTCACACGTCGGCGAAGATCACACCCCGATCGCGGAGATCACGCGTGTCTACAGCCTGGACGAGAATTCCTACACGCTTCAACTCGCGCAGTCGGTCACGAACCTCACCGACGCCCCGATGCGCGTGCAGTGGGAGCAGTACGCCCAAGGCGACGTAACCTGGGACTCGGGCGACTACCTCCGTGGGCGTAGCCGGCAGTATGTGATGGGTTACTTCAACCTCAAGCACGACCCGGGCCGGTTCAGCATCAGCAGCGAGTACCTCCCACGTGATTCTCTCGTCAGCGAGATGACGCGGGAGAAGAACCCCTGGGTCTCGGTCTGGCCCAACCCCGACCTCGATGCTGAGCAGAAGGAACTCGCCTGGCTCGCTTCGGTCAACCGCTACTTCACCGTGGTCACCTCGTCGCACGTCGACCCCGACGCGACCGACTCTTCTGAGGTGATCGCGCTCGAAGCGATCTACCCGGTGATCGGCACGACCCTCAGCCCGAGTGCCGCCAGCGACCCCGAGGCCGACGAACGCGCCGTGATGTTCACGCTGCGCAGCCAGACACTCGAGATCCCCGCACACAAGTCCTCGGCCGCGACCGACCTCGGGCTCGACATCTTCGCCGGCCCACGAAAGAAAAAAGTCTTTAGCGAAGGCCCCTACGCACCGATGCGCCTGAGCCAGCTCGTCCGCTACTCGCTGGGCGGCATGTGTGGGTTCTGCACGTTCCAGTGGCTGGCCGACGGCTTGATGGGCCTGCTCAACCTTTTCCATACGGTCCTGTTCGACTGGGGTGTCGCGATCATCCTGCTCGTGCTGATAGTTCGGCTGTGCCTGCATCCGATCACCAAGCGTGGCCAGATCGGCATGATGAAGATGGGCAAACAGATGGCCGCTATCCAGCCCGACGTCGCCAAGCTCAAGAAGAAATACGCCGACAACCCGCAGAAGATGCAGCAAGAGCAGATGAAGCTCTTCCGCGAGAAGGGCATCAACCCCGCCGCCGGCGCGATGGGCTGCCTGCCGATGTTCCTGCAGATGCCGATCTGGATCGCGCTCTACGCAATGCTCTACTACGCGATCGAGCTGCGCCACGAGCCCGCGTTCTACGGCTTCTTCCAGCTCTTTGGCGGGTGGAATTTCCTCGCCGACCTTTCCCGGTCCGACCACTTCATCACCTTCTTCAACGAGCCCAAGACGTTCAGCCTGCTCTTCATCACGTTTGACATCTCGGGCCTCAACATCCTGCCGATCCTCATGGGGGTCACTTTCTTCATCAACATGAAGTTCACCACCCCGCCGCCCGCGAACGAGCAGCAGGCCCAGCAGCAGAAGATCATGCGGATCATGCCGTTCCTCTTCCCGATCATGCTGTACTCCGCGCCGTCGGGGCTGACGCTCTACATCTGCGCTTCGACTGCTGCGGGCATCATCGACAGCTACATCGTCCGCAAGCACGTCAAGGAGCTGGAAGACTCCGGCAAGCTGTTTGAAAAGAAGGAACGCAAGCCCGGCGGTCTTATGCACCGGATCCAGATGGCGGCCGAGAAAGCCCAGCAGGTCCAGCAGGAACGTGAGAAGCAAGCCGGCCAAGGCGAGAAAAACCGCGGTCCTCAGAACTACAAGAAACGCAAGCGCTAGCCGTGCCGGGTGCGACTCCACCCACCATCGTCGCGGTCGCCTCCCCACCCGGGCGCTCGCCACGCGGGCTGATGCGTATCAGCGGCCCCGCGACCCGACGGGTCTTGGCGTCGCTTCTGCGTGTGGTCCCCGACACGCTGCGCACCGCCTCACCGGTCCGCCTGCGAAGCCCCGATCTGCCGGCCATCCTGCTTCGTTTCGCCGCGCCATTCAGCTACACAGGTGAAGACGCGGCCGAGCTACAGGTCCCGGGGAACGCGGCCCTGCTTGACCGCCTGCTCCACCGCGCGATTCAAACGGATCCGGACACACGACTCGCCGAGCCCGGCGAATTCACTTTCCGCGCCTACACCGCGGGCAAGCTCGACCTCACCCAGGCCGAGGGCGTAGCCGCGACCATCCATGCGACTAGCGACAGCCAACTCCGCGCGGCCACCCTGCTCCGGGAGGGGCAACTCGGCCGCTCGGCCAACCGACTTGTCGATGCGCTAGGCAACCTCCTCGCGCTCGTCGAGGCCGGCATCGACTTTACCGACCAGGAAGATGTCGTGCCGATCCCTTCCGGGGAGCTAGGCAAACACCTGGAGACGCTACACACGGAACTCTTAGCCGTGCTGCAAAACAGCAGGCCGTGGGGCGCGATCGACGCTCTCCCCCGCGTCGTCCTCTTCGGGCCTCCTAGTGCGGGCAAGTCCACGCTGTTCAATGCTCTGCTCGGGCGCGAGCGTGCCGTGATCGATCCAACGCCGGGGACGACCCGCGACGTCATCGAGGAACCGCTGCGTCTGGCCGACCCGGCGGGCCGTGAGGTCGAGTGCATGCTCGTCGATATCGCGGGGCTCGATGCCGATGCCGCCGACTTGCTCGATCGCCATGCTCAGCAGGCCGCCCAGGCCGCGATCAACCGTGCCGACCTGATCCTGCAAGTCCAAGAGTTCCCGACAGCGCCGCGTTTTGAAGCGTTCGAGGGCAAGCCCAGCATCAAGATCATCACCAAGCTCGACCAAGCGCCAGCGGCTCCCCTACCCGAAGGGATCCATGCGTTTATCTCCTCTAAAACCGGGGCGGGCCTCACCTCGCTTCGCGAATTGATCGTTAAGCGTCTGGGGGCAACTGCGGTAAGCGTGAGTGCCGACATGCTGGTGCTTCAGCCTCGTCATGAAGCGGGGCTGAATACCGCGGCCCTCCACCTGTCCAGCGCTAGAGCCATACTCGATGCGCACGCCGACCCGCACACACTGCCCGATATCGAGCTTCTCGCCGACGCGATGCGTGCGGCGCTCGACGCCCTGGCCGGGCTGGGCGGCCGGCTCACGCCCGACGAAGTCATCGGCCGCGTCTTCGCGATTTTCTGCGTCGGCAAGTGATACAGCTTTCAAGAACGGTCGCCGCCACGAAACCGCTACAATCCCGGACCCGATACGGGGGGTACGCCATGGCCAAACGCAAGAAACAAAAGCAGAACCTCGAACCCCGCATCGAGAACCGACGCGCGCGGCGGGACTACCACATCACCGACACCCTCGAGTGCGGAGTTGTCCTGCAGGGCAGCGAGGTCAAGTCCATCCGCTACGGCCGGGTCTCACTCGGCGAGGGCTACGTCTCGGTCAACCCCGACACGATGGAGCTGTGGATGTACAACGTCGACATCGCCATGTACCCCAATGCCGGCGTCAACCAGCACGCGCCCAAGGCCATCCGAAAACTCCTCGCCCACAAGCGGCAGATCCAGAAGCTCTACGGCCTCACCACCGCGAAGGGGATCACGCTCATCCCGCTCGCGCTCTACTTCAAGGAAGGCCGCATCAAGATCGAGATCGGCGTCGGCGAAGGCAAGCGCAGCTACGACAAACGCGACGACATCAAAAAACGCGACGCCGACCGCGACATGCGCCGCGCGATGACACGCAAGCGGATCTAGCGATTCATTCCAGCGGCTGCAGCGGAACGACGCGCCCTTCCAGGTCTCCCGAGACCGTCGCCGATTGATACAGGCGATGTCGCAGCTCGACATGGTCTTTCGGATACAGATCGTGTTGTAGATCGATCCACCCTCCACGGTCGGAGTATCGCGTCTGTATCGTGCGATAGCCCGGGATTAGTTGCTGCGTGGTGTATTTCTGATGGGTCGCTTCAACCCCCTCCACCGGCTCACCCGTCCGAGCGTCAACGACTTGGAACGTGTTGCTCTTGCAGCCTGTGAGCAGGAGAAAAGAGACAGCAAGAATAAAGATGGCCTGTCGCACAGTCGGCTCCTTTAGTGGCCTGAGATCTCTGAAAGCGCATCCAACGCCCGCTCTCTTGCTTCCTTGTGGTCCACGATCGGCTCGGGGTAGCCCTCCCCAAGTGTCACGCTGGCCTGCTGTAGAACCAGGTGCGGCGCTTCCCACGGCTTGTGGGTGTACTTGGCAG
This sequence comes from Planctomycetota bacterium, assembly GCA_039193915.1. Taxonomy (GTDB): domain Bacteria; phylum Planctomycetota; class Phycisphaerae; order Phycisphaerales; family Phycisphaeraceae; genus JAHQVV01. The sequence continues at coordinate 36,766 of JBCCWH010000018.1, read as the reverse complement.
GGACATCCTTGAGCTCCGGGCACCACTTGCGGACGTAGACGCCTTCACAATCGAACTTCTCGCCCTGCAGCATCGGGTTGAAGATGCGGAAGTACGGCGCGGCGTCTGCCCCGCAGCCGCCTGCCCACTGCCAGCCCAGCGTGTTGTTCGCAAGGTCCGCGTCCACCAGCGTGTCCCAGAACCACTTCGCCCCCTCCCGCCAATCGATGAGCAGGTGCTTGACGAGGAACGACGCGACGACCATTCGGACGCGGTTGTGCATCCAGCCGGTGTGCCAGAGTTCGCGCATGCCGGCATCCACGATCGGGTAGCCGGTTTTTCCCTTTTTCCAAGCCGCAAATGCGGCATGGCCGTCTTCATACTCGACATCGATCCAGGGGAAATCGGCGTACTTCTCGCGTAGCGGCTGGTCGGGTGTTTGCGGGAAGTGGTAAAGCAGGTGGTAGCCGAAGTCGCGCCAGGCGAGTTGGCGAAGGTAGCCGTACGCGTTGTGCTTGAGTGCGGCGCCGGCGTTACCCGTCGTGCGTTTGCGGGCTGCGTGGTAGGCCTGCCGGACGCTGACTTCGCCGTGGTGCAGGTAAGGCGAGAGGCGGGATGTGCCCTGTTCCGATGGCGTGTCGCGGGTTTCAAGGTAATCAGCGACCGGATCGTTGACGAACCCGCTGAGTTGTTCTGCACCGCCTTGTTCACCGGGTGTCCAGGTGTTGGCCATGCCCTGGTACCATTTGATCTCGGGCATCAGGCCGAGGTCTTCCAGCGGTGTTTGCCTGGGCCACTTCGCCGGAGGCTCGAGTTTCTTCGGCGGATCGAGCGGGCTGTCAGGTTCCGGCAACTGCTGCATCGCTCGGTGGAACGGCGTAAAGACCTGGTACGGCCTGCCCTGTTTCGTTTCCAGTTCCCATGGCTCGAAGAGCAAATGGCCGTTGAAGCTCTTGGCGTCGAGCCCGGCGTCGGCCAGGCCACGCTTGACTTGCTTGTCACGCTCGATGGCGGCGGGCTCGTAGCGGCGATGCCAGACGACGGTGTCGGCGTCGGCGTCCTGTGCGATCTGCAGGAGGGTCTCGAGCGCGGGGCCTTGGCGGAAGATCAGGCGGGAGCCCTTCTTCTCCAACGCATCACGCAAGGCGGCCAGTGACTGGTGCAGCCACCACTTCCGCGCCCCGCCTGTCGGCCAGGCGCCCTCTTCTTCCGGGCTGTCGATGAACACCGGCACCACCGCGCCGCGCCGCGCCGCGAAACACAGGGCCGGGTGGTCCGCGAGGCGGAGGTCTTGTCGCAGCCAAACAATCGTCGTAGGCATATCGGTGAAAGATTCGTGCCGGGCGTGAAATCAGATTCAGTCGCGGGGCGAGCGGTTGAGCTCATGGCGCAGAGCGGCCTCAAGCGTCGGATAGTCAAAACGGAAACCGGCGGCCTGGAGCGCCTCGGGCACCACACGGATACTACCGAGCACTAATGCCTCGGCGGCCTCCTTGCCATACAACAGCTTTGGCACGAACGCAGGGACGGGCAGCAGCGTCGGCCGGCCAAGCACCTTGCCCAGTGTTGTTGTGAAGTCTCGGTTCGTCGCTGGCGCGGGCGCGACGGCATTGACCGGGCCATGCAAGGTCGAGGTGTCCAGGGCAAACAGGAGGATACGGACCATGTCGGCGAGCGCGACCCAGCTCATCCACTGATTGCCATCAGCGAGCCGCCCCCCCACCCCGAATTTGAACGGCGTGAGCATCGCGTCGAGCGCACCGCCTTTGGGTGAAAGGACGATGCCAACCCGGGTGTTGACGACACGGACCCCCGCCAGGCGGGCGGGCTCGCACGCGGCCTCCCACGCGACACACACCTCGGCCAGGTAGTCGTCGCCCGTGGCATCGGCTTCAGTGCGGGCGTCGGCCTGACCAGTATCACCATAAAACCCGATCGCAGAGGCACAGACTAGAGTCTTCGGGCCTTGCTCAAGCGTAGCCAGCGCTTCGCTCAAGGCCCGCGTGCCGACCACCCGGCTGTCGCGTACACGCTGCTTCTTCTCGGCGGTCCAGCGGCCAACAATGCCTTCACCGGCCAGATGAACCACGGCATCGCATTTGGCTAAAGCATCTGTATCAAACACCTGCGCCCCGGTATCCCACGCCACCTCGCCCGGATGGCCCGTGGGCGACCGGACGATTGGACACACCACGTCACCTCGAGCTCGGAGTGCGTCGCATAACGCGCTGCCGATGAGCCCCGTTGAGCCGGAGACCGCGACATGAAGCGGACTGCCTGCCTGTTTTTCCTCAGGTGTCATGCCCGTACTGTAGGCATGCCGATGCGACTTCACCACTTCGACATCAGCCCCCCTGCCTACGGTGCGGTGCCCCGACTACAATCCGGTCATGTCTTTTCAAACCGAGCAACGCGAATTCCAGATCGTCAGCGACTTTCGGCCGATGGGCGATCAGCCCACCGCCATCGATTCGCTGGCCGACGGCATCGAAGCCGGTGCGAAGTACCTCACGCTGCTAGGCGCCACCGGCACGGGCAAGACCTTCACGATGGCCAACGTCATCGAGCGGGTCAATCGACCAACGCTCATCATCAGCCACAACAAGACACTTGCTGCGCAGCTCTACGAGGAGATGAAGGAGCTGTTCCCCAACAACGCCGTAAGCTACTTCGTCTCGTACTACGACTACTACCAGCCCGAAGCGTACATCCCGCAGCGCGACATCTACATCGAGAAAGACTCGTCGCGCAACGACGACCTCGACCGCCTGCGCATGGCCGCCACGACCAACCTTGTCTCGCGGAGCGACTGCATCGTCGTCGCTTCGGTCTCTTGCATCTTCGGCCTGGGCTCGCCCGACGAGTACAAAAAGTCCGTGATCACCCTCGAACGCGGGCAGACGATCGACCGCCGGGCGTTCCTGCTCAAGCTGGCCGACCTCCAGTACAAACGCAGCGACATCCAGCTTGAACGCGGCAAGTTCCGTGTGCGGGGCGATGTGATCGAGCTGATCCCCGCTGCCGAGGAATTCGCCTACCGCATCGAGCTCTTCGGCGACGAGGTCGAGACCCTCGCGCTGATCAACCCGACGACCGGCGAACTGCTGGCCGAGGACGACAAGCTGCACATCTACCCGGCGGTGCAGTATGTCATGCCCGAAGAGCAGCAGCACAGCGCGATCGCCGCGATCCGCAGCGAACTCGAACAGCGTGTCAGCGAGCTGCGCACGGAAGGCAAACTGCTCGAAGCCCAGCGCCTCCAGGCCCGCACAAAGTACGACCTCGAGATGCTTGAAGAGGTCGGCGTCTGCTCGGGGATCGAGAACTATTCGCGCCACTTCGACGCCAGGCCACCGGGCAGTCGGCCGTTCACGCTCATCGATTACTTCATGCAGAACAGCGAGGACTGGCTGCTACTCATTGACGAGAGCCACGTCACGATCCCGCAGGTCCGCGCGATGTACAACGGCGACCAGGCCCGCAAACGCACACTCGTCGAACACGGCTTCCGCTTGCCCTCGGCCCTCGACAACCGCCCACTCAAGTTCGACGAGATCGAAGAGCTGTGGAAGCAGGTCGTCTTTGTCAGTGCAACGCCCGGGCCTTACGAGCTTGAGAAGACGCACGACACCTCGGCCGGCGGCGCGGGCGAGTTGGCTGAGCAGGTGATCCGGCCGACCGGGCTCGTCGACCCCGTCATCGAGGTCCGTCCCGCCGACGGGCAGGTGCCCGACCTGCTGGAGCGTGCCCGTGAGCGCGTGGCCAATGGGGAGCGCACACTGGTGACGACATTGACCAAGCGTCTTGCCGAGGACTTGGCACGCTACCTGAAAGAGCAGGACATCCGCTGCCGCTTCCTGCACAGCGATGTCGAGACGCTCGACCGTGTCCAGATCCTGCGCGAGCTGCGCGAGGGTCAGTTTGATGTGCTCGTCGGCGTGAACCTGCTGCGTGAGGGTCTCGACCTGCCGGAGGTGTCCCTGGTCGCGATCATGGACGCGGACAAGACGGGCTTTCTGCGCAGCGAGACGTCGCTCGTGCAGCAGATCGGCCGGGCGGCCCGCAACGCCAACGCCCGCGTCGTGCTTTACGGGGACGAGGTCTCCCCCGCGATGCAGGCCGCCATCGACGAGACCGAACGCCGACGCGCCAAGCAGCTCGCCTATAACGCCGAGCACAACATCACCCCGCAGACGGTCAAGAAGGCGATCCGTATGGGGATCGAGTTGGAGCTTCGGGCCCGCAAGACCGCACAGCAGGCGCTTAGCCCAGACGAAAAAGAGTACGACCGGGCCGAGCTGATCGCGGAGATGGAAGCCCAGATGCTCGAAGCGGCGCAGGCGTTGGAGTTTGAGAAGGCGGCGTCGATCCGCGACAAGCTGGCGGAGGTCAAGCAGGCCCCGGCATTCGAAAAGGTCAGAGTGAACAAGTCGAAACGCGCGGCCGTGAAACCGGGGACTCCCGGGGTCAAGGCGAATAAGCGGCGGAAAAAGAAGTACTAGGCTCTGTCCGAAAACGGTGGGATGGCCGTCTCGGCCGTCGATTGCGCTTCGTGACGGGCGGGACGCCCATCCCACCTTTGGTTTTCAGACAGAGCCTAACCAAGCGATGTTTCGGAAAGCACGTCGGCCTGAATCGCATCGGCAACACGGGCCGCACTCTCACAAGCGGAGACGATGCCATGCGAGCCATGGCCCAGTGACGTGTATAGCCCTACGTGCTTTTGGCCGCGATATGCGATCCGGCCGACGTATGGCTGACGGGTGGGGGTCGTGCAACGGAGGCCGACCCAGCCTGTTACGGCTTCGGCCACACGCAAACACCGGGCAAGGGCGGGAAGTACGGGGGCGATCTGATCACAGACAACTGCGTGCTCCGCGTCACGCCAGGTGAGATCGGTATCGTTGAGGATGAATGAAGCGCCCAGCGAATGCAGGCCCTGAACCGCTGGCGTTAGATAGCCCGTGCTGCAGATCACGCGACGCAGGGGCGCGAGGTCGCAGTGTGTGGCTAGCGTCGTTGGGACGAGCGAGACCTGCCCACGGACAGGGGCAAGGCCGAGGTGCTGCGTCGGCTCGAGATGTCTCGCATCCATCGCGTTCGCGACAACGACGACGCGGCTGTGCAACGCATCGCGGTCGGCTATAGATGCCTTCCAATGGTTGCCGTCGAACTCAAGTTTTTCGATGCTTGTTTCGGGGATCAGCGTGATCTGGGGGCTGTCGAGCAGCGCGGCGCACAGGCCGGCGGGCCGGAGCGTGCCGGCACAATCGATGACGGCTCCGCCTACATCGAGCGTGACGCCGAGTTCGTCATGCGTTTTGTCGGCTTCGATCCATCGAGCCAAGTTAGAAGAACCAGACTGCTCGACATAGTGGCGTAGCTTCTGATCACGTGCCGCGTCGTAGGCCGCATGAAAAACGCCGCAAGGCGACCAGCCGACACGCGGGTCACGGCCCCACCGTTCGCGTAGCTGACGTTCCACACGCCTGAAGCCATCGCCCAGCCACTGGACACCCGGGTCGTCACGGTCGCCGACTTTCGGCTGGACGATCGCGACCCGCCGGCAAAGTGTCGGCCACTCCCCCTCCACGATCGGCTGGCGATCCACAACCGTCACAACCCAGCCCCGGTCAGCCAATGCACGGGCGACGAAACTCCCCGCTACCCCCGCGCCGACGACTAGCGCTTCGCGCGGGGCCTCCGCAGCCAGCTCCCGCCTTGCGTCACCTATGGGATCCGGGATTCGGCCGACGGTCATGTCGCGTTTGGTCCCAAAACCCGTGCGTTTACGGACCTCGAACCCTGCCGCCGCAAGACCCCGGCGGACAAACCCTGCGGCGGTGTATGTCGCCAGCGTCGTGCCGGGGCGCGACAAGCGGGCGACCTGGGCAAAAACCTCAGGCGACCACATCCCCGGGTTGCGGGCAGGTGTGAAGCCGTCCAGGAACCAGGCGTCGGCACGAATCGTACAGCCCGCCAGCACTTCCGCGGCTTCGCCGACCAAGAGTACAAGCTCGGCTCGGCCTCCCCCCAAGGTGAGCGTGTGAGTCCCCTGTTCGGGCGGCTGATACTGCTTCAGGAGTTGATAGGCATATAGCTTCAGGGTCCCCCACGGCAGTAGCGACTGCCGCATGAGTTCGCGCGGCAAGGGGTGTTTCTCGACCGACACAAAGCGCAGGGTCGCGCCTTGCGGTGCGTGCTCATCGAACAAGTGCCAGCACGCGAGAAAGTTCAGCCCGGTCCCAAACCCGGTCTCGCCGACGGTGAACACCGCACCCGGCGTCAGTCGCTCGAAACGTGCCGCGAGGGCGTTTCCTTCAAGAAAGACGTGGGCCGTTTCCGCCAAACCGCCGGCCTCGGAGAAGTAACGATCGCCGTAGCGTGGGGCGACAAGGCATCCCGCGTCATCAAAATGCGGCAAGGGCTCAGTGTCGTCTTGCATAGCGAGGCCAGAGCGACGGATGCAACAGGCAATCGTGGATGGGGCGAACCCCAATACCCCCGGCAGGACTCGAACCTGCAACCGTCGGCTTAGAAGGCCGATGCTCTATCCAGTTGAGCTACGAGGGCGGCTGGCGGCAGTATACCGGCCTGAGAATCAGAATCGTGGATGTTTCGCTTTGAAAGTAGGTTTCCCGAGGTACTCTTACATCACGGGGCGACGCAGATGGATGGGTCTCTGCATCCTTTTTGCTACAATGCGGTATGCACAGTAGCACGCTGTCGTCCCCAAACCGGCCCGCCAAGGCGGGGTGGCTTGGGGAGTCTACGCGTGTACGAAAGAAAGTCGGGGCGACGTCTGGCCGTTGCGATGCGTTTTCGCGGCCATGATCCAATGCCCAGGACAGGAGTCCGTCTCTTGAGAGCTTCCCCCCCCTACACCCGTCGGGGCCAACACGGTTTTACGCTGATCGAGCTACTCGTCGTCATCGGGCTGATCGGTGTGCTCATCGCGATCCTGCTGGTTGCGCTGCGCGGCGCCAGGGAGAACGCCCGGGCGGCCCAGTGTTCGAACCACCTGCGCCAGATCGGCGTGGCCACCGATGCCTACACCGCCGACAACCACTTCTACCTCCCGTACGAAGACCGCGGCGACGAGGCTTTGGGCAACGTGTGCTGGGTCGATGCGTTGCAGGATGGGCGATACCTCGAAATCGGCGAAACCGACGAAACGCTGCTGGCCTGCCCAAGCGTCACCAGCGCAAACCCGATCGCGGGGTCCGACCCGACCATCGAAAGCTATCGGATGAATAGCAAGCTGGCGGAGACCAACCCGACGGACCCAGACTACACCGGCACCCCGCACCGGCTGGTTACACAGATCATGGAGCCCTCACGTACTGTCGTCTACTTTGACGGCGACGTCGGCGGCGACACGATCTCCTTCAAGGGCCGGTGGCGCGACGGCGACGATGATGTGGCCTATCGCCACAACACCTCGACGGTCCTGACCTTTGCCGACTGGCATGTGGAACGCGTCACGAAGAAGGACCTGGATCAAAATTCTGCCGGCAACGACATCGTGATTTGGCAATTGGTCGGCCAGTGGGACCCAAGCCCGTAAACTACTTGGCGATCGTCCCGCCTCTCTCAACGGAGCCCCGCCTTGCTGATTCAATTGCTCGCCCAGGGCGACGAGTTCCCGATCCTCGATGTCCTGACCGCGGAGTTCGCCGCCGAAGAGGGGGAGATGACCCTCCCGATTATCCTGCTCCGGCTGGGCTGCGCCGCGGTCGTGGGCAGTGTCATCGGCCTGGGCTACCGCCTGTCGTTTACCGGCAAAAAACTCAAACCCACGATGCACCACACCCTCGTCATGCTCTGCATCGGCGGGGCCCTCGTCTGGCTCGTCGTGGGCAACAACCTCGTCCGCGCATTCGGGCTTGCGGGCACCATCGGCCTGATCCGGTACCGCACCACCGTCCGCGACCCCAAAGACACCACCGTGCTCTTCTTCTCGATGGTCCTCGGCATGGCCATCGGCCTAGGCCATTACGCCACCGCGGTTGCGGGGTGCTTGTTCGTCTTTGTCGTACTCCTCGTCATGCGACTGACGCACCGACCACCTCCGCCCAAGCCCGAAAAGAAAAGCGAGGACACGGGCGCCATCCCAGACACCAGCGAACCCGCGGAATCACAGCCGGGATTCCCTCCCCCCCCACCCCCGCCTGGGCCGCCTGTGGGCTGACAAGGCATCGGCGAACGGTCGGCCGCTCGTGCGCGATTTCGCAAGCCCGATCGCTTCGATCCCGCTAGGATGGAGCCATTGGCCAAGGCGTTTACCACCCCCCTGCCCACCGCAAACGCTACCTCGCATGTTTCAAGACACCCTAGGACGCAGGATCGGATACCTCCGGCTGTCGCTCACCAAAGCGTGCTCGATGCGTTGTACCTATTGCCGGCCGACGTGGCTCGAACAGCCACGCGGTGAGCCCATGCTCTCGCCCGCCGAGATCGAGCAACTCGCCCGCCACATGGTCACGAACCACGGCCTGTACAAGGTCCGGCTCACCGGCGGCGACCCGACCAGCCGCCCCGAGCTCGTCGAGATCATCCAACGCCTCGCATCGATCGACGGCATCACCGACCTCGCCATGACCACGAACGGGCTCACCCTGCCGCGGATGGCGAAGGTCTACGCCGATGCTGGCCTGCAGCGCATCAATCTGAGCCTGGACACCCTTGACCCCGAACGCTTCGCCCGGATGACCGGTGTGGACGGGCTGAACCGGGTGTTGAAAGGGCTGGACGCGGCCAGGTCGGCCGGTATCGCCCCGATCAAAATCAACACGGTCGTGCTGCGTGGCGAGAACGATGTGGACATCCCGTCGATGGTCCGATTTGCGGCGGCGAACGATGTCCCGATCCGCTTTATCGAGCTGATGCCGATGGGGCCCCTCGCCTCGGCGTGGGCCGACCGCTACGTCCCCGAAGCAGAGATGCGGGCCATACTGGCACCTATCGTGCGCGAGTCCGAAGACCTGGAGCAGGGGCACGACGCCGCGCGTTGCGCACGCGTGACACTCGACGATGGGTCGGTCGCAAAGGTCGGCTTCATCACCCCGATGAGCTGCAACTTCTGCGCTCAATGCAATCGGATGCGCATTGCGGCCGATGGCGCGATCTACCCCTGCCTCATGGACGAGCCCCGCGGCTCGCTGTTCAACGCCGTCCGCCCGGTGTTCAACGGCCGAGCAGTTGATGCGGCAATCCAGCAATCTCTCGAACACAAGCAAGCCGAACACCCGCACGACGGGTTTGTCACCATGACCCATATCGGAGGGTAGTGGCGAGATGAGGACCTAGCCATGACGGACAAGAAACTCCCCGGCACGTACCGCAAATTCGTCGAACGCTTCCCCGAGCTCGGCGACACGCACGAGCGCATCGCGGAAGTGGTGCAACACTGTGGTCCGCTCGACGACAAGACGTGTTCGCTGGTGAAGATCGGCATCTCGCTTGGGGCCGGGCTCGAATCCGCGGTGCGTAGCCACGTCCGCCGGGCGATCGAGGCGGGAGCCACCGCACAAGAGATCGAGCAGGCGATCATGCTCGGGATGAACACCGTCGGCTTCCCGCGCACCGTCGCGGCCTGGAGTTGGGCGCAGGTCCAGTTCGAACGCAACCGCAAAGAACAAGGCGAGGGCAAGCCGGTATGACGACGATTACCGTCAAACTGTTCGGCCCCCAAGCCCGGCTCGCACAGAAACGTGAAGTCCTCGCGGCCTGCGCTTCCGACACCCCGACTGCGGGCGAGGTCCTCGAGGCTGTCGGCGAGGCGTGCCCGATACTTGCCGAACACCTGGACAACAGCAAGCTCGCGGTGAACCACGAACTCGTGACATCCACGGACCCTGTCCGCACGGGCGATGAGGTCGCGGTGATCGGAATGCTGGGGGGCGGGTAGCGATGTCGCCAACAGCAACACAGGTCGAGGTGCAACTCACGAAGGGAGCGCTCGGGCCTGCCACGGATTGGAGGCCGAAAGGAGCCGGCGCAGTCGTTCAGTTCGAAGGCGTCGTTCGTCCGACCGAATCGGGGCGTTCCCTCCGCGGGCTGACTTACGAATGTTACGAGCCGATGACGAGCCGGATGCTGGGCGAACTGGGTGCAGATATCGTAGAAGAACATGGTCTGATCGCGCTGCGCGTCGAGCACAGCATCGGCTTCGTTGCGAACCACGCCGTGTCCTTCCGGCTCTACGTGGCGTCTGCCCACCGCAAGGCCGCGCTCGCCGGTATGGATCAGTTCATCGACCGCATGAAACAGACCATCCCGCTATGGAAAGTGCCCGAGTGGGAGAATGGCGATGACTGAAACACCCCACCCGGATGTCGCCGTCCGCGCCTGGGCCCAGCGATGCAAGCCCGTTGCGACGGAGTTGGTCCCGCTCGAACACGCGGCCGGGCGTGTACTCGCCGCCCCGATCTGCGCCGACCGCGACAGCCCGGCCCACGATGTCTCAGCCATGGATGGCTACGCGGTCCGCTTCGCGGATTTCGACGATGCCGGCCAAATGCCCGTCGCTGGCGAAGTCACAACCGGTGCCGCGCCCCCGGACCTCCCCCAAGGACGAGCGCTGCGGATCTTCACCGGCGGCTGCGTGCCGCCACAGGCCGAACTGGTCATTCGGCGCGAGGACCTCGCCGAGACGAGTGAGCTGATCCAGCTCAAGGTCCCTGCCGATTCGCTGAGTCCAGGCCAGCACATCCGACGTCGTGGCGAGAACGCGAAGGCGAACGCCGAGATCGTCCCGCCCGGCATCGCGATAACTCCCGCTGTAATCGGCGCGGCAGCAAGCTTCGGCGTCACGTCCCCGGCGGTGTATCGCCAGGTCCGCCTCGGCCTGCTCATCACGGGCGACGAACTTCTCGCACCCGATGACCAGCCCGCGCCCTGGCAGATCCGCGACAGCAACGGCCCGGTGATCGCGTCCATGCTGCAAGGGGTGCCTTGGATCGATGTCGTCGCGGTCGAGCGCGGCAACGACGACCCACAGCAACTCACGCGCCAGCTTGCCGGGCTGCTCGAGCGCTGCGACGCGATTGTTACCACCGGCGGCGTCTCCATGGGCGACCATGACTACATCCCCGCTGTCGTCCAGGCCGCGGGTGGCGAGGTCGTGTTCCACAAACTCCCGATCCGCCCCGGCAAGCCCATGCTCGGCGCGACGGGGCCAGACGGCCAGGCAATCCTCGGGCTGCCAGGCAACCCCGTCTCCGCGATGGCCACGCTTCGCCGCTTCGGTATCACGGCGCTGCGCCAGCTCGCAGGGTTCTCGTGCAGCACGCCTCTCGCGGTACAGGTCGAGTGCAGCGAACCCGTCTCCAGCACGCTCGGGCTTTGGTGGTATCGCTTGGCTAAAATCACTCCCACGGGGAGCGCAGAATGCGTATCAACCCGCGGGTCGGGCGACCTCGCCTCGGCTGCCCAGAGCGATGGGCTCATCGAAGTCCCGCCGGGTACGATGGACGCGACGCGTGTGGCGTTTTACCCCTGGGCTCTCGGCTGATCACCTGCGATGCAAAACCCTCAACACCCCGAACTCGGCACCGAGCCCCCCGCGCTATCCCATGTCGATGCACAAGGCCGGGCACGCATGGTCGATGTCGGCGACAAGGCCGTGACCCGACGCACCGCGATCGCGCGGGGCCGTGTCCGCATCAGCGACGCCCTGGCCAAGCGTATCGCGGCCAACGATCTTGCCAAAGGATCGCTGCTCGATGTCGCCCGAATCGCCGGGGTGATGGCTGCCAAACGGACAGACGAGCTCATCCCGCTGTGCCATTCGCTCCCCCTCGACCATGTCGATGTCACTGCCCATGTCGAGGGCAACCACGTCCTCCTCGAAGCCACAGCCTCTGTTTCCGCGCGTACAGGGATCGAGATGGAAGCGCTCACCGCGGTCAGCGTCGCCGCACTCACCGTCATCGACATGGGCAAAGCGGTGGACCCCGCGATGGTGATCGAAGAGGTCAAGCTAATCGAAAAACGAGGCGGCCGACGCGGCACAGTCCGTCCGCACAACAACACGCCCGGGGATAAGCATGGCTAAGCCCACGCCACTTTCCCCCCCGATGCGTGTTGCGGTACTGACCGTCAGCGACCGCTGCTCGCGTGGCGAGACCGAGGACACGACTGGGCCCGCAGTTGCGGCCATGTGTCGTGACATACTTGGTGCAAACATTCTCGCCACACGATGCGTGCCCGACGAGATCGATGCGATCCAACAGGCAATCCGCGCTTGGGCAGACCCGCCTGAAAACAACGTCCAAACGCACACCACCGACCTGATCCTCACCGCCGGCGGGACAGGCCTCGCCCCGCGCGATGTCACGCCCGAGGCCACCGCACCGCTGCTTGAGCGCCGCCACCAGGGTCTGCTCGAACTCGCCCGCCTGCGCTGCTACGACGTTACCCCCCGCACGTTCCTCTCGCGCGGCGAAGCCGGCACGATCCACCAAACACTCGTCATCAACCTGCCGGGGTCCAAACGCGGCGCGACCGAAATGCTTACGGCCATCGCCGATATCCTGCCCCACGCCATCGACACGCTGCGCGGGGATGTGCGGGACGACGGCCGACCCGACGCCGACCCGACTGCCGATTGGGTCGTACACCACAACGACTAAGCCACATGCCGTCACCCCAGCCCAACCACCCCGACGCGAAGCCCGGCGGCATGCCCCCGGCGTACATCCTCGCCGGCGGCCGCAGCGTGCGCTTCGGCAGCGACAAGGCCCGCGCTACCGTCGAAGGCAAACCACTCATCAGCCATATTGCCCACGCCCTGTCCCAAGCCGGGTGTTCGGTCACCGCGGTCGCGCAGAACCCAGACCACTACGCAGACCTCGGGCTCACCACGATCGCCGACGCCGCTGCCGACAACGGCCCGGTGCAAGGGCTCCTCGCCGCACTCATCCACCGTACCGAAACATACGGCAGCGGATGGCTCTTGCTCGTTGCGTGCGACATGCTGATCACCGACGACTCCCCCATCACCGCCCTGCTTGAAGCGCTTCCCGATACACCCGGCAGTTGTCAGGCGGTCGCCTTCCGCACCGACCGCTGGCAGCCGATGCCCGGCCTATACCACACGGCGATGCTGCCCACTGTCGCGGCCTATCTGGCGGACGGCGGACGGGCGTTCCAATCTCTCCTCGCCCGCCCCGGGATCGCCCCCTTCGCGCCGCATACCCAAACCGACCCCCTCACCTCCCTCGTCCACGCCAACACACCCGAGCAACTCCGCAGCGAGTTGAGAAAGCGCGACAGCCCACCGCATTGAACGCTGGTCGATCCATATGACAACCCCACACGACAACCATCCCGACGTCCGCGCGATCCAGATGCTGCGTTGGTCAAATGGCCGTGCCGCAACAAGCCCTGATGAGCTTGCGATCGAAGAGCCGCTTGAGATCCGTGTGCGTGGCCGGGCGGTCAGTGTCACGATGCGCACGCCCGGACACGACGATGAACTCGCCGTCGGCTTCCTGCTATCGGAAGGCCTGATCCGCTCTGCCGATGATGTCAGCCGAGTCGATCCCTGCGTGCGGGCCGCGGAGGGCAACGTCATCAACGTGTTCCTGGCCCCACACGTCCAGGTCGATTTCGATCGGCTTACCCGACATGTCTTCGCCTCCTCAAGCTGTGGGGTCTGCGGCAAGGCGAGTATTGACACAGTACGTCTCGACTTCCCGGCAGTCCCGACGGACGCGAACTTCAGCGCTGACATGATCCAGCGTATGCCCGACACCCTGCGCGAAGCGCAAGCCACCTTCGACCGCACCGGCGGGCTGCACGCGGCCGCCCTATTCGACTCTGAAGGCCAACTCGCGGTGCTGCGTGAAGATGTCGGCCGACACAACGCGGTCGACAAGGTGCTGGGCTGGGCGATCCGCCAGCAAGGACTATCGCTCAGCCGGCACGCACTGATGGTCAGCGGCCGGGCTTCGTTTGAGATCGTACAAAAGGCCTTGGCCGCTGGCCTCCCCCTGATCGCAGCGGTGTCCGCGCCCTCATCGCTGGCCGTCGAACTCGCCCACGACAGTGGCCAGACCTTGATCGGTTTTCTAAGGCCTGGCCGGATGAATATCTACAGCCACGCCGATCGGGTCGTGTAGTTTCCCCGTTGGTCGCCCAGCGCCGACGAGCCTAAGATACCCCAGACCGCGCGTAGCTCAGTTGGATAGAGCAATGCTTTCCTAAAGCATAGGTCGGAGGTTCGAGCCCTCCCGTGCGGATTGAGACGGCCGGGCCGAAGGACACCCCGGCCCGTCGAGCGGCCTTCGCCTCACACGGACCAAGACGGCATGTATGGGCTGTAGTCATCGCACGGCGACTCTGCTATCTTGCTGCTCCCTAAGCCCGGCCAACGGCTTGGCGACACACGGCCAGCGTTCTGATCGCGCTTCCGCACCCGAGTTGGCCAAGGCCGACAGCAAGCTGCGGGGCCAGGGCCGTGGTGTCTCGCGACACACGGGGGCGTAGCTCAGTGGTTAGAGCACGGGACTCATAAACGCGGCCGGGCGATCGCTTGACGCGCGTTTCCACCTTGTTTATAGGGTAAAACGTGATTCGGCGAGGTGCCGTAAATCTCCGCAAATCGCGCCGATTCGCCTCGAAAAAGTGTCAGTGACACTTATCCACAATCGTACTCGTCCTCGTCGATGGGCTAGGGCTAGAGGCCGATGCTGGCGGTGTTGATGGTGCGGGCTATCTCACTTCGGGCCTAGCGGGCACTTCTCCATCTCCTCCAACATCTCCCCCGCCCGGCGTGACCTCCTCAACGGGCGAAATGGCTGGCGGGGGATCAGGAACCACATCGACAGGTAACTCGTGTGCGATACCAACCCATACCCATACAACCGCCAAGCCAAAGCTGATGATCAGGGGATGAACCATACTGGCAGTCCGAAGCCACGATGGACATCTCGCTGCACGATCACACACGCTGTCAATCCTGCCCCACTTGACCAGCACGAGAATAGCTGCGCCTAATGAGATGAATGCAAAGAGGCAAGAGCCAGCACCTATAGATGGTATTGCGATTTTCGGGAGCCAATTCACGCCATCGTATGGCTCACCGCTGGCCAGCGCATATGCAGAAAACAGGAACGCTTGGAACGCCGCGAACCAACCCATCCGCTGTGAGATAAGCGTGTGTTCAAAATGAATTTCTTGACGAACATTGAAGTCAATGTTGGCCCCATGCTCCCGCAACATATCCTGGGTGATCTGTTTTACATCTTTTGGTGTCCACCCCTTGCTATCTGCGGCATGATCAATCGAGCCAACGTCTTCGTGGGAAGGCGTTTCCGGATCGACGCCTTTTGGTTTCTGCCCTTCAGCAGCATCTACATTCATAGCTTAGAACCTCAATAGGCAGTGAAAGACGCGATGATAGCAAGCGCCCTGTCTCACGCCCAATGCTGTTCCACCATCCCGGGCTCTTCACTGAAGGGGCTCCGGTTCACCTGCTACTCCTCCACCTGATCGTTACATCGCCGCTCGAAGTCGTCGGGCGGGTCTTGCTCGTGCCACTCGATGAGCGTTGTTAGCACGCCATGCACGGGTCGGCCGTCACCCTGCTCCGGCAAGTAATCGATCATCTGTAGGTCTAGATTAGCGTCCACATAGCGGATGACTGCATAGAGAGCACGGACACGCCCATGGTGGCCGTTTATGACGGCGTCTAAAGTCGTCGAGGGTGTCCCGGGTCGGAAGAAGCAATAGGATCCTAGTAGCAGCTAGGTGGTGTGACCTGGGGACTAGGATACTGGCTAAGTGGGAAAACATCGCCTACAGTTCAATCGCAGCATACACCTCTCCAAGGAGTACGATTATGGACAGTGGCATCTTAGTTGCATTGATTGGTGCGTTCACCGCCATCACCGTCGCGATCGTCTCGGGCCTTGTTGGCATGTATCTTGGCCGCAAGCGAACTTTTGACGATTTAGATGTCGCTATGGACGCCGCCATAGAGTTACTGCGAGAGAACCTGAAGTCAAAGGCGGATTCCCCAAGAGCGTTTGCAGTCGTTACAAAACTGCGTACCCACCACTCTCTGAACAATATTGTTGCAGCGCTGTATCTGCTCCGCGAGCGCGGAATCATACGCTGGGAAGACGCAAACATTCTGAAGCCAAACCACCGAATTGAACTCGCCATTCGCTAACCTTTCCGACACCCTTGCCCCACTGCCCGGCAATGGACGCGATTGTCCCGTCGCCGACAGCCTCGGTTGGCTCGGTGCCCTGTGGGCTGGCTAAACCGTCGAGTTGTTCAAGGCCATCGTACAGCGGGCCTACCGCGTAACCGAGCCCGAGACCGATGAGAGGATGCAGGTGACCACAATTGCCGACGCTGTCACGGACTGGACAGTGGCAACACCACCACCCCCACAACGATCAACCCCACGACAACCACCACCGCCCCGACCCAGCCCAGCACGTCAAGCATCGCGCGGTCGCCCTTGGGCTGGCCCGGCCGCTTGGACCCGCAGTGCGGGCAGGTCGGCGCAGAGGGGGCGACGCGGCCTCGACAGTCTCGGCATTGAACTACAGGCATGGCTTGAGTCTACTCCGTGTGGTGTTCCCGCTTGTGGGAAAATGGGTTATCGAACATTCGCGGGCAGCAGAGCTTGGAACGCGGAGTCCGCGCCGATCTTCTCGGCGATCACCTGCAACAGCTTCCGCTGCTCATCCAGTTGCCGCTCGCGTTTCTTGGCCTCCGCTTTGCGTGCGACCTCGCGTTCGATCGCCGCATCCCGCAGCCCCGCACGGCCGACCTGTGCCGCGCCGGTGATGAGGCGACCACCCCGTGCGTTGGGGAGGATGTCGCGTAGCCGGCCACGCTTGCTCGACCGCTTCGGCGCATCGGGCAACGCGGGGTCGTCGGTGGGCCGGGGCGAGGTCGGCAGCGTGAGAGCCGCAGCAGCATCCACGGCGGCAAGCTCGATCTGTAGCCGCTCACGCAATGCGTCGGCCAGTCGGTCGGACTCGGCCACAGCGATCTGGTCGGCAAACTCAAGCCGAAGCCGCTTACGCTTTCGGGCAAACTCGTCCTCGATGCCCAGCAGCATGTTCTCACGTTCGAGCGCCGCAGCCGCCGCTTCGATTGTCTGTTGCCGGGCGCGTTCGGCAGTCTCGTTGTTGATGCGGTCCAGTTCGTGCGCCTTGTCGAGTATCTCGGAGGCTTGGTCCGACATCTCGTGCATCCGCTCCGTGATCGCCACGATGATCTCGTCGCTGCGGTCGGACACGATACCGATGGCGTCGATGGCCTCCGCGATCGCGTTGCGTTCGGGGTCACTGAACAGCGGGACCAGGCCGACGGCACCTGCTGCGCCTCGGCCAAGGTCGCCGTTCTGAATCTCGTCGATGACGTTTGAGGCATTCAATGCTTGAAGGTTGACCGTAGAGCCCGCCTCATCATGGATGTTCTGCACGCGGACCAGCAGGGTGTGCAGGTCCAGCACTTGTCTGTCCAGTTCGCGGACGCGGTCCTCGGCGTTGAGGAACCCGTCGGACATGAGTTGGTTGCCCTGCGCCTTGCGGATGGCTCGGTCTAAGCTGCGCTCAAACGATTGCGTCGCCGCGATCCCCTCGTTGGCCGCACGGATCGCCGCCTGCATTTCTTCGCGCAGCCGCTTGAGCTGCTCGGTGTCGGCCGTCAGGATGTCGGATAGCTGATTGAACGCAGCGATGGCCGGGCCGATGCCGCCGGGGATCGACTCCAACGCGCCACGCATCGCCGACAGGTCGCCGTTGAAGATCGCCGCCGCAGCGCCCGCGACCTTGAACCCCGTTTCGATACCGCCGGTGGTGAGCAGCAGCTTCGAGAGCTTGTTAGTCGCTCCCTGGCTACCTTGCTCCAGCCGGTCCATAAAGCGGTCGAGACGTCGCTGTGATTCGTCGAAGGACCGCTTGTCGGTGTCCGCCCCGATCGTAATGTCTATCCGCTTGCCCATGCGTTACGCTCGCTGCTAATGAATGTCGCGGCGGTCACAAACCACGCGCTTTGATCCAGGGAACCGCCGGCCACCGGCATCGCCCCATGCTCGAACATCTCCACCATCTCGATCAGCCGGAACAGCCGGGCCGGGACTACCTCGGGGATCGGCTTTGTGACCGCGAAGTCGCCCCGGTCGCCGCAATACCCACAGCCCTTGGCGTTACACCCCGGGCACTTCACCCGCAGCGGCTCGCGTTCACTCACGCCGTCGTCGTCGATGCCCCCGCATCGGTATCCGACGGCGAGCCTGAGTTTCCCAAGTCGTCGCCCTCGGGCTGTGCGCCGAGCAGGATCAGCTCCAACAACTCGCCCGCCTCGGACGGTGTGAGCGTGGACTTCCAGTCGCCGTCGCCGAATCTGACGAGCCCCACGGCGATGGCGTCGGACCACGCGGTGTATCGAGCCGCCATCGTCTGGGCCTCGCGGGCTGCATCCATATGCTCGTGCAGCTTCAGGTGGTCGGCCACCGACAACACGCGGAGCGTCGCCTTGGGCGGGTCTGTGATGTCGGCTATGACTTGTTGATCTTGTCTACGAAACGGCCGACCTGGCCGAGTAGTTCCTTGCGCAGTCGCTTGACCAGCGCCGCTTTCGTCTGCATTACCGCCCCGGATTGCTTGGCAAGCGTCGTGATGTCGGGTCCGTAGTGCGCCCGGATCTTCGCATTCCCGCTCGCGGTGCGGCCGGGCTTGCGAACAAAGATGCCGACTTTGCCGTTGGGCATCCGCTGTACAAACGCCCCGTCAAACGTCTTGCGGCCATCGGCGCGGGAGTAGACTGCGGACACGCGCCCGCGTCGCTGCGAGACACGAATGCCGCGCTGGTTGGGCGGCGACTTCGGACGCCCCTGAAAGACGATGCTGTTGAGCGCCCGGCCCTCTAGCTGGACTCTCGCGACCGGACCGGTACTGCGGTTGGCCTTCCTGATCGTTGTCCGCTTCTTGATCTCGGCGGCCTTGATGGGGGTATCTTTGCGGATGTTTTTCGACAGTACCGCACGGCCACCCGCCTCCGCCTTGTTCACCGCCGACACGCTCGCCTTGTCCATCGCACGCGGGATGCCCGCCAGTTCTCGTTGGACCTGGGCGAACACGTCACGGTCGAAGTTGATGGAGATACCGGTTTTCATCGGTGGCGGGTAATCATGGGTTCAACAGGAAGCCCAGCGGCGATGTGATGAAGGCGGTTGTACGCCTGGGTGGTGTAGTCGATGTACGGCGGGGCCTTGAGTTTCCTCAGCACCCGTGATTGCGGGTGTCGCGCCTTCATGCGGGCCAAGATGTTGAGTTTGCGGTCGTGCGTCATGGTGCTAGTCCTCGGTGAAGTGTTCGATGCCAATTGTCTCTCGCGTCGCGATGTTCGGCGGTTCCATGCCTCGGCTCACGCGGTCCAGGCAGTACGCGGCCCACCACTCACGCGGAGTCTCGCCTTGCAGCAAGGGGTGATCGTGCCAGTACCGATCAGCGCGGATGATGATGCGGGCCTTGGCGGCGCGGGGCGGGTCGTCGCGGGGTGGTAGCAGGGGCGAGTCCAGCATCGTCTCTCCAAAACCCGGCAGGGCCTTGCGGCCCGGCCGGACGTCTGCCGCGCTGTCGATCGGGCAGGACGTGCGGCGTCGCCCTGAAAGAATGGAACAGGCGGGGCGAACACTCGCCCGCTTGACTAGGGCCGACAGAATCGACCCCGCGCCAGTTGCTGGCGCATTCCCATAGCGGCTCGAACAGCTCACCGCGTCGAAGGAAACCCGCGCCGCTGGGGTAATCCGGCGACGGGGCGACGAACGACAACATGCAACCGAATGCGTCATGCTGTTTCCAAAGTCTGATCGCGTGCCCGCCTGTGGGCGTTGATGAATGCGAGGTTGTCAGCCTGCTCGATGTCGTCGGCAGCGTTGGGGTACGGCCACGCCTCTCGGGGCGGGTCGTTGGGTTGAGGGTGGCGGAGCGACACACGCCGAAGCGGAGTCGTCGGCGCAGCGAGCGATCGGCCTGCCAGTGGCTTCCTGGCGTGGGCCAGGGGCGCACTCGCCGGGGTCGTCGCCGCGTCGTTCGACGGGCGATCACAGACCGCCCTATAGAACTTGACGGCTCGCTCCAGGCCACTCTGCGGATCGCCGGGGTCTTGTGTCTTATCGAACCCCCCGCTGCCATTCGCAACAAGGCGACACGGGCCGTAGGTATCGGCGGCGAGGTTGTCCGCAGCCTTCCGCCCATGTCTGGCCAACTGCTCAGCGGCGCGTTGATCGCTCCACTGCATCGCGGCCTCGGTGGCGAGGCGGTAAAGCTCGACGGTCGCCGCGCCCTTGTCAGAGCGGGATAGGCTGCAGCTTTCGCCAGCAAGTGCCTTTTGTACTGCCTGCTCAGGTGTCATCGCAGGATCTCCAAGTAGGTGGTTCGGGGTGTAGTGGTGACGGTCTTGTCGAGTGAAGGCAATCGCCCCTGATGGTTGAATCGCACGCCACACGCCGCCGCCGCGAGCAACGCCAGGTCAAACACGATCCTGTCCAGGTTGCGCTGTCGTAGGATCACGCCGTCGGTGCCAGCGACACCACGATCACGGAGGTGAATCACGTCCATGCCCAGCGGTCGGCCGGTGTACTGCTCGTACATTGCCCGTACCGCGCCAAGGGTGAGCGGCGCACCGTCGTGGCCTTGCGTGCTGGCCTTCACCTGAGCGACCAGCTCTGCGAGGGTCGTGGGCTGTTGGGTTGTCGTAGCAGTCGTCATGCTCAACCCCTCCCCGTGCCAAACTGTTTCCCGTTCGCATTCGCCGCGTTCATCGTGAAGCGGCAGAGGTGGTTACCCATCTGGTCGCGGCCCATTGCGTTACGGTCGCTTTTGTATGGGCTGTTGTCGGCGACGTGGGTGATGTCGTCGGCCAGGGCTCGTCCGGTTTGCGCCGAGTAGAGGTCTTCGGCCAACGCCACCGAAACGCGGTCGCCGGGGTGTTTGGCAATCGCGGTTTCTAGGTTTCTCTCGATCTCGCGGATGCATGTCGGCAGCGTCTTTTGTGCCTTGGCATCGGCAGCGATCACGTCGGCGGTCTGCGCTGCATCACGCGCGGCCCGGGCTGCGGCGACGATGCGGGACTCGGCATGGGCGTCGTAGAGTGGCGCGCCCTTGATGGCGGATGGTTGCGTGGTCGTTGCGGTAACCGCGCCGCGCACCTGCGAGACGCGTAGCTTGCTATCTCGGGCGATCTGTTCGAGGGTTTTCATCGGAGTGTTTCCTGTGTGGGGTGTGGATTGAACGCGAGCATTATCTAAACCGTGTCTCGGGTCTTGTTGTGAGTTGTTGTGCGATGTTGTAAGTGGCCTAGAAAACCTCCGCTGGCTCAAACAACAGCCGGAACCGCTGGCCGCAGTCGGGCGTCCTGCACTTGGCGTAGCACTCAACCGTCCGTCCGCCGGTGTTCGCCAGGGGGCGGGATGTACGGATGGTGTAGGTGCCCGGCTTGAGCAACGCCTTACACTTGGGACAGCACGGCGTCTCAACCCACAACTCGGGGAGTTTTTGTTTCATCGACGGTCGTCCTTGACTTTGAGTTTTAGAGGCTCATCCATCCGCTGCCGCGTCTCGTGGTGCGCGGCTCCATACACCCCCGCAAGCGCAGTGTCGTCCAACACCGTGATACGCTCCGCCACCACAGCAGCCGCGAGCGACAGGTCGCCGAGCGAGCCGTGCAGCAGGCCAACACGCAACGACACGGCGACGGCCTGCCGGACCTGGGCGTTATCGCCAGTGATGGCAGACTGGACGTGCGGCAACAGGCGGGCCAGGTCACGCTGTGGGTCGAGCTTCCGCATCTTTTCGGCGGGCCTGTGTGTGCCGGGTTTGGGGGCGACGGTGCGGATCACTCGGGCACCTCCGCCTCGTCGTCGATCTCTGCCTCGATGCTCTCGGCCTCGGCCCGGTAGTGGGTAATCAGGCGGTCCCGTTCGGCGATCTCCCGCGCCCGTTCATGCTTCGCGCGCTCTCGGTCCTCCGCAAGTCGCACCGCCAACGCCTCCGCCTTCTCCCGCGTTTCGGCCAACACCTCGTCGCGCGGCTCGCCCTTGCGAATGCGAGACGCCGCCTCGATGTCCAGTGCGAGCCGCTGGTCGTACTCACGGACGCCGGGACTATGCCAAGACACCTCCCCACCACGGCCCGCTATGCGCTGGGTCACGGTCGGCGCGGGCGGGCGGTCAAACTTCGCTGACGCGGCCTGCTCGCCCTCGTCGATGGCCCGCGTGATCTCGTCCAACGTCTCGACGTTTAGCGTGCCGAGCGACGCCATGTCCTCGACGCACTTCCGCATCGTGGCAACAATCGGCCGCATCTCTGTTTCGTTCTTTCCCTTGAAGTCGAAGGCTTTGTGGAGCTGACGCGAGAACTCGTCGCCGTACTCCCGCACTACGTCCCAGGCCAGCCGCTTCCCCGTGTCATAGCTCGTCTGCCCACCACTGGCGATGCGCTGAGCCAGGTTGTGCTCGGTGTGGCGGTAGGCCATCATCACCGCGATGTCGCACGCCTTGTACAGCTCGACGATCAGCTCGCGGCCAGCGCTGCCGATCGTCGATGCCATGTCCAGCGTGTAGCGGGCCACGAGCGTTTGTGCCTTGATCGCCTGGGCACGTTTCAGCGTGTCGTCCACCGAGCCGTCGGGCGCATCCGCCGCGCGCCACTCGATGAACGCGGTCAGGTCGTCACCATCCCACGGCGGGGTCGGGCGGATCGGGCAGTTCTCGCGCTTCAACTCGCGCGAGACGGTCGGCTGCGACACCTTCGCGGCTTTGGCGAACGTCTCTTGGCTGGTGTAGGTACGGGCGGTGTTGGGGGTGTCTGTCTCATTCATCATGCGTGATCCGGTGGTGGTGCGGTGTGTGGTTTGGGCCGGTGTGGGGCGTCGAAGCGCGGCCGATGATTCATTCAAGGCAAATTGAGAACTGGTTCGCAGTAAGTGATTGACCGACGCTTACCCGCATGGCGCGACCCTGTGAAGGACCCGTGCCCCCCCCCCGGGGGGGGGGGCCTCGGGGCCAGGTGCCCGGCCGGCATGGTCCTCGTTGGTCCGCGACCCAACCCATTGCGGGTCTAACTATTGTTCTATTGAAGATGCCAGAAACTCCTGCAATGGATAGGGTCGCGGACCACTGCGGACCAGAACTAAAATCGGGGCCTGATCCCCTCGTAAACCCTTACTCGGTCGCCCGACTCAAGCCGTGGCCTGCGAACCACGATCCCCCCAACCGCAGCCCGCAGGTCGCGGCCAAAGCTCTGGGCAGTGCCGGGCTGGGACCGCCCATTCTCGTCGCACCACTTCGACCACTCCCGATAGAGCGTGTCGGTGTTGACCGTGGCCCCCGCCTCGACAACACAGCAGTCCTCGACGAACGCCCCGACCGGTGAGCCTAGCTCAGCCAGTTCGGCGATGGCGTCCTCACTGCTCGACGGCTGGATGAAGTGCCCTCGCTCTCGGAGGCGGTCCAGCCCAGCCAGTGACCAGTTGAAGATGCCCGGCAGCTCGTTGAGTAGCCGAGACGTGAGTCCGGCATCCTCACGGCCGTAGAACGACTGACGCATCGTCAGTACAACAAACCGACTGGCCAGCGCCCCGGATGCATCGGCGAGGCGTGGCAACTCGTTCGACATGATGGTGAACCGCACACCGAGTCTGCCGGTCCAGGCATCGCGGTGCTTGCGGTCAATGGTGATGCCGTCCTCGCCCGAAATGGTCAGCAGGCGCTCTGCAATCGCCGCCTGGTCAGCGCGGCCTGACAGGCGAGCATCACTCACGGTCGCGGCGGTCTTGCCGATGAGTGGGGCGAGCCCGAAGTTTGTGGCGAGGCCGGCGAGCGTTGGGGCACAGACGTTCTCGCGGCCCATCAGCTCGGACATCACGCGGGCGATAGTGCCTTTGCCCGACCGCTTGGGGCCGACGATGAGAGCAACCTTCTGTTGGCGTGTATCGCCCGACAGCAGGTAGCCCAGCCAGTCCTGCAGGGCTTCGCTCTGCTCGACATCCTCAGGCCACACCGAATCCAGGAACGACAACCAGGCGGGGCAGGTTGCATCGGGGTTGTAGTCGAACGACAAAGCGTTGAGTGCGAACAGCGACGGGTCGATCGGATGAAGTGTGCGTGTCGGCATGTGCAGCACGCCATTGGCCATCGGCACGCACTCTGCCGCGTCGGGCTTGTCTGTGGTGTCTCCGAGCCAAGCGGGGGAGCTGATCGACTCAGGCAGATAGGTCGCGGCCTTTGCCGCGTCGATCAGGTTGGCGGTGCGGGTCTTCGTCGGTGCGAACTGGCCCGCGACGTACTGGTACAGTTCGGCCCGCAAGCGGTCTGCAGTTGCGATCGAGTAGGCGAGGCCGTCGTAGCTGTAGAAGTCACCCCGCCAATGATGCAGCGTGCGGGGTTCGGTGCCGTAGCGGTCAGCGATGAACGCCCGGGCGGTGTTGTAGGGGGTCGCAGGGTCGAGCTTGGCGAGCTTTTTCGCCTTCTTCTGTTCGGCTCGCTGCTCGGGCGTGCTGAGGATCGGGGCTGTGGCAGTAGGCGTATCACCCCCAAGCCCGGCCTTGATCATCGGCGTGGCCTCGTGCGCCTTCTGTGTCGCATCCACTCGCTCTTTCAGCCGACACCCGACCTCCCGATCGGCCGTCACCTTGTCCTCGGCATCGTCGAGCTTGTGTGCCAGTTCTGCGGCCGACCAGGCCGGCTCACACTTCGACGCGTTGAACCAATCCATGCACCGCTCGGCAGCATCGCGGTCCAGCCCGAATCGGAAACACTCGCACGCGGCCCGCAGCGTGGCGCTGTGCCCGCCTTGACCGCTGATCGCGTCGTCTACTTTGGCGAGGTACGCCATGCATCGCCGCTCGGCGTCGGCCATATCCTCGGGCTTGATGGGCTTGGCCAACTTCACGGCACGCGGCGCGGGCAGGTACTGTTCACAAACCGATTGAAAGTCGCCATTGCATGCTCGGACCTCGGCAGCGTCGGTCATGCGCTCGCCCGTCACGGTGAACCATCGGCCGGTGTCGTAGATCTCGATCCGCTTAAACGTGCCGCTCGGCGGATCGACCTGGCATCCAGTGCGTGAGGCGGGCTTGCGGCCGTAGAGAAACGACTTCACCCCGTCACCGCTCGGGCTGATCTCCGTGTAGGTGTTCAGCTTGTCGATGATGCCCTGCGCCTCAGCGACAACTTCGCCATCAACGATGCAGTCGTCCAGGTCCACACCGGCCAGGACACGGCCGTCGTCCAACTCGCCAAGCGCGATCCCGATGCCCGCGTACCCGTGGGTCGCGTAGCTACTCAATGCTGTCTCAAAGTCGGACCAGGAATTGGGATCGGTAGAACTGGCTCGCCGACTTGGGTGCTCGGCTCGGTACAGCACCTTGGTCCCGTCCTCGTGTTTCCACACAACCCATCGCCGAAGCGCCTTCAACTCGGGCGGGATGTGTGTGGTGTTGATGCCTGTGCGCGCGATCATCCCCGCCTTCCATCGCTACGATCGAGCGTGTCCAGGTGCGGCAGCTCCAGCCACGACTCGCGGGCCATAATCGCAGGGACCAGCCACTTCGGCGGGTGGACACGGACAGCAGTTGCGTTGCTGTCGATCTGAACCAAGCGAACGTGTCGTGTGATCCGCTCCCGTAGATTGGCAGGTGCGACTTCGGCAATGGACCAGCCGTCGCCGCTGTGTGTCGCGGACCAGAGCTTGCCCCGTTTGTGGTGCAGCGCCTTGTCACGCTCGGCCAGGGCGGCGATTACCTCGTCGGCGACACGGGACTCGTCGGCAGTGATACGGATAGTTGGGCGAGGGTCGCTCATGCCGCACCTCCCGACCGTGCCCCGTGTTCGCGGTGCCAAGCCCGTTGCTTATCGAGCAGCCCGTAGCAGCCGGCGATTGCCAGATATGCCCACACCATCCGCAGGCCGTGGGCGTCGGGGTGGACCTGGCCACGACCACAGGCGTCAAGCTCATGCCGCAGGGCCTTGCCGATCTCGACCGATGCCGCCGTGTCGAGTATTGCGTCGGTGATGCGCTGGGGGTGTTTCGCCCATTCCTGCAATAGCGGCGACACCGTCGGGCGCGGCGAGGGCAGAGATTGAGATTTTGTATTGACGTTCGCGGGTTTGTGTTCTATCGTTGTCATGCTCGCTTTCTCGTTTGCGCCCGACGTGGTTGACGCCTCCGTCGGGCTTTTTCTTTGCCGACGGGCCGGGCTGGGGGGAGGGGTTAGACGTATTCGCGCGACGCGCGTGGGAGTGCACGCCGCCGATTGGTCGGCGGCGGTTTTGGCTTACTTGATCGCGCCTCCTCGAACTCGGCCAGGGCGTCGAGCGGGATGCGCCAACGGGGCTTACCCTCGTCCGGGCAGTAGCTCACGTCGATTGCGCGGAGCTCACCGGCCTTGATGAGTCGCCCGACCTTTGTGGTGTTGATGGCCAGCCGCTCCGCGACCTCGGCGACGGTTAGACGACGTTGGGGGTTGTTGGCGATTTCCATGCTGTGAGCATGGCAACCGCGACGGTAGAAACACGGTAGATCGGCGGTAAACCCACGGGAATATGGCGGGAATGTTTGCTATCCGCGTTCCGCTCGCCCGTTTTCGTTGGCGGTGTAGAGCGCATCGTGCTTATGGACCAGGCCTTTTTCGACAAGTTGGTCGAGGTATTTTCGGGCGGTTTTCTCGCTTCGTCTTAGCTCCGACGCCATCGCAGACGCCCTGAATGATCGCCCCTGATCGACCAGTATCTCAAGCGTTTCACGCACTATGTCATCCAAGACCAGCGGGGGGCCGTCGGCAGGTTGCGGCGATGCAGTGTTTGTCCGGACCCACTGTGCATATCTCGCGTGCTCGGCCTTGATCGCCTGCCGCACCGCAGCACGTTCTTCCTCTAGTCCGTACAGTTTTAGCAGTCGATCCACCACCACCCTGACATCGCCGCCTTCTGCCTCATGAGCCTGCTGCTGTAGAAATGCGGCAAGGTTCCTTGATGACTCATGTGCTGTCGCGCACTCAGGGGCTATTAGTCCATGCCCCCCGAGGTAATCCGCGTTTGCGATCTCAATCTCGGGCAGCAGCGGCAATAGATTCAGCCGCCAAGCATCGCTCCAGTAGCCTTCTATCGCGCTGCCGGTGATCACCACTTGCCGAGTCACCTCGTCAAAATCACGGCTGCGGATAGCCACCAATACTTTGCCCATAGTCTCAGCCAAAAACGCATCGGGCGCTAGCGCGGTGTGCATGGCCATTGTGTGCGGCGGATGCGTGCCGCGATCTTTCAACAGGTCTAGCTTGGGTAGGTCAACATTGCTGTCCATCGCGGCGTCCTCGGTAGTGCCGGTTGCCCGGCCCGCCAAACGAGGACACGTTGGCGGGCCGAGCGGCGCGGGGATCAATCCGCCCGGCGGTTGTGATGAGAATACCCCGACACGCCGTTGGGCGGGCCGGGGTGGGGTTAGCGCCTGCGGTCCTGATCGTCGTCGTCGCCGCGATCCCAATCCGCATCGACTTGATACCCGCTCCACGCCCACAGTGACATCGCACGGCGGAACGCGGGATCGAACCGCACGTCGAGATAGATCAGGTGAGCCAGCCGGGCGAAAATCTCGCCGACGGCCTCGTGGTCCGGCTCTGCACCGAACAGCGGGTCGGCGATGGCCTCCCATGCCTGCATCCACGCCCGCCACTGCACCCGCAACGCCTCGGGGTGTTGGCCGGGCTCGTGGGGGAACGTCGGCGGGTCGTAGAACGAGGGCCAGGGTATGGGGTGGCGGTAGACAACCCGCGATGAGATACCAGCATCCACAGCGGTCAGGTCGGCTTCGGCACGCGCCGGGTACTTGGGGATATGCTCGGGCAGGTTGGCGGTGAGGCGTCGGCCTTTTTCCAGGACAGAGCTCACGCCGCCACCACGCTCTCGGCGGCCAGGCCCGCAGACGCGAAGTAGCCATCGGCCTCGTCGTCGATCGAGACGCCCATCGCCCGCAGGGTGGCCCAGCGTTCGAGCGGCAGGTCGTCCACCTCGGCGTTGTGGATCGTGGTCGTGCCACTGCGGAACGCCTCGGCTTCGGCTTCGAGCCAGCGGATGCAGTGAGACAGCGCGCCGGGCACGTCCGCAGTCACGACGAACGTAGGCCACTGGTCGGCCGCTCCGCCGACGGGTCGGCTCATGGCGTGGTCGCTGATTCGCACGACGACGCGGTGGCGTGATGTCAATCGAAGCTCGACGTAGATACTGTGGCCGCGACTGAACACACGGCGACGCGGGTGTCGCCAGCCAGCCAGGATGGCCGCGCCAGTGATCTCCTGCTCGATCAGTTGAAGCTCCCGGCGACGCTCGGCGGACGCCGATGGGGTGTCGAAGGGGGACAGGGGGTGAGACGGTAGAATGGGGGTAGCTGTCATCGGTGGTTACCTCACTGATGGGGGTCAGACCCTCGTCCGTGGTGCTACACGTTCGGGGGTCGCTTTATGCGCCCGCCACGCCGGCGGGACGCTCTCGGTGTCGATCGGCATGCCGGGCCTACTTGGCATCGCCCCCTTCCTCCGGCCACAGCCAGTCATGGACGTGCTTCACGACGGCCACGAGCCGGTCGTCGTCGATCGTGCGGATGTACGCCTCTTCAACACCCTCGCCCAGCGCGTGGCCCATGATGAGCTGGCTCGCGTTGGCGTCCCCCGCCGCGTCGGCAACGGTACGGTGGGTGGCTCGCAGCTTCCCGAAGCCGGCGTGGTCCAGGTCGATTCCGATCGACCTCCGCAGCTTGCCGAACGCCGAGCCGAACACGTCGCAGCGGATCAGCTTGTCGTTGTCGTTGACGTACTCGCGCACGTACTTGAGCCCGTTGCGGGTGACGAACAGCAGGCCCTCGGCTTCGGGTTCGGGCTCGTTGTTGGGCAGGGCTTTGATCGCTGCGATGGTTTCCTTCCATAGAGGCACACGTCGCGGCTGGCGGGTCTTGGCTCGTAGGTGGTCGATCCAGCCAGCGTTCAAGTCTACGGCGTCTCGCTCGATCTCCGCGACCTCACGTTGCGAGTAGCCGCCGTTGACGCCCAACAGAATCGCGGCACGCAACTCGACGGACGAGGCGTCCAGCAGATTGCGGACCTCGGCGGCGGTGAACACCTGCCTGCCGCGCTGATGGCGCTTCTCGCGCTTGTCGGCCTTACTGGCGATCTTGAACCTCGGCCCCATGCGGACGGCATCGGGGATGGCCTCGGACTCCCACCCCCACTTGAACGGCATCCGGGCCACGGTGACGACGCGGGACAGGACCGACGGCGAAGCCCCCCACTTTTTGACCATCGCGCGGTGCAGCGTGGCGAAGTCTGTGGGCCGAAGGGCCTTGACCGGGGTCAATCGGCCTAGACGATCGACCATGAACTCGGCGACATCCCGGTACTGCCGCCAGGTGGCCAGCTTGAGCCGGTCAGCGTCAACGTCCTGCCGGCGGTCATCCAGCCACAGGTTGAGCAGGCCCGAAAGTGTCACCCCTGACACTTCCGCATCGGTCGGCAGGGGCAGGCCCCGCTCGATGTACGGCCATTCAGCAACATAGCGACGCATCGCTGCCTCGGGGTCGGTCCCGAAGTAGTGCCGTCGCTGGCGAACGGTTTTATACCAACGGCCCGATGCGGTATGGTACGAAAGGGGGCAGTCTGGATGCCGCTTCAGATAGGGGTGAATGCCTCCCCTATTGGCCTTCGCGGGTCTGCCTGTTCGCCTTTTGATCGACTTCGCCATAGGGCTTCACGACCTGAAAATGAGGATGCCAAAAGTGTCAAATAAGTGTCACCATGATACGAGGACATCGCCAGAATGCAAATACAGGCCATAAAATAGGCTTTGGGGGCGTAGCTCAGTGGTTAGAGCACGGGACTCATAATCCCTTGGTCGCAGGTTCGAATCCTGCCGCCCCTATTCCCCGACTCAGTGCGTGTGGCGGCTTGGCTGGATTGCTCGGCTGAAGCTGCTACGCTTGGGCCATGCCAAACAGAAGCTACACGATCCTCGGCACCGGAGCACTGGGCGGGTACTACGGCGCTCGACTGCAGCAGGCCGGCTGCCATGTCCGGTACCTGCTGCGTGGGGACTATGAGCATGTGCGTGACCACGGACTGCATGTCGAGTCCATGCATGGCGAACAACGGCTGCCCAACGTCGAGGCGTATCGCGACGTGTCGGACATACCGCCCAGCGATGTCGCTGTTGTCGCAATGAAAACGACACAAAACGATGCCCTGGCGCAGATGCTGCCGCGTGCGGTGAAGCCCGATGGCGTTGTGCTGGTCTTGCAGAACGGCCTGGAGCCCGAGCGTCACGCGGCAAAACTGGTTGGTGAGGATCGCGTGGTCGGCGGGCTCTGCTTCCTGTGCTCCAACCGTGTCGGACCCGGACACTTTGTGCAGACCCGATTCGATCACATCCGGATTGGCGAGTACAGCCGGCGCGGGCGGACGCCCCGGCTCAGCGAGATCGCCTCCGACTTCTGCGCCGGTTCGGTCCAGACCGAGGCCGTGGATGACCTGCCGCTTACGCGTTGGAAGAAGCTGGTCTGGAACATCCCTTACAACGGGCTCAGTGCGGTGCTCGACGCGGATACCGAGCAGCTCATGCATCACCCCGACACCGAAGCCCTGGTCACCGAGCTGATGCATGAAACCGCCAAGGCCGCCAAAGCCACCGGCGGGCACGAGATCGGCGATGCATTTATAGAAACCATGCTGGGGAACACGCGGAAGATGGGGCCGTACCTCCCCAGCATGCAGATCGACCGTCGGCTTGGCCGGGCCATGGAGGTCGAGGCGATCTTTGGCGATCCTGTCAGGCAATCGATCGCGCACGGATGCCCCGTGCCGCTGATCCAGACGATCTATCGACAGCTTCGGCTGCTGGACGACCGTCGGCAGTAGACAGAATCCGGCGGGTCAGTCCGCGAGTTCGACTGTATCGTTGACCGGGTCTTTTTCCTCGGGCTCGGCCTCGTCATCGGCGACCGGGACGGGCTCTTCTTCGTCGCGGCCTTCGAGCCGGTTGATCACGTGCTCGACATAGTCGCGGCGGTGCTCACGCCGCATTTCATCCACCAGGGCGACAAACTGTGCCTTGGTGTAGCCTCGGCTTGCGATGACTTCGAGGAACTGGACCTCGGTGAGGTCGCGTTCGAGCAGGGCCACGGGGATCGCGGTGACCTGGCCATCTTCCACAGCGACGATCGCGAGGTGCAGGCCGCGGCTTGCGACTTCGCCCTGGGGCCAGCGTTCCTCTATCACAAGCCGTTCGGTGTTGTAACCTACGATGCGCCAACGTAGCTGACGGAACTCCTCTTCGCGCTGGCGTTCGAGTGCAGACTGCCGATCGGCGAAACGGAAGGCCAGGGCCTCGGTAAGGATTTGGCGGAGCTGGCGAATCGAGCGTTGCCGCTGCGCCGCGTCCTGTCGGCGGTCCGCGCGGTTGCCCTGCTGTTTCGGAGCCTGACGCCGGGTACGGCCTTCGGCGAGCTCACGGGCTCGGTCGTGGATCGTCTGGTTTTCTGCGCGCCGGTCCGCATTCACCAACGCGCCGTCGAGGAGCAGGACGGAGCGCAGGATCATCTCGTCTCGGTCGATGATGCGTTCGATCGCACCTGTGCTGATGTAGCCATACTGCCCGGGCTGTGGGTCTCGGAGGAGCCACAGCGCCGCCTGGGCATCTTCGACAGGCTTAGTGATGATGATCGACCGGTCGCGGGTGTGCTCGTCCTTGAACTCGGCCTCGTACGCCGTTTCACGGATGTAGTCTTCGACCTCGGTAGCTGCGGAGCTGGGGCGGTCGGGGCTGTAGTCTGGGAAGCAGACATAGCCGTCCTCGAACGGGACATAGAACACCGCGAACTTCTCCCATTCACGCACCCAGGTGCGGTCGACTCGCGGGTCGCTGTCCTCCACCATTTTCGCAGCGACGCCGTCGCCACTTGCAGCGGACAGGGCCGGACCAGCGCTAAACATCCCGCCGATGAGTAGCAGGCCTGCAGTGAAGAACTGTCGCGTTGGCATGTGCGGCATCCGATCTCCCGGGGATGAGGGCATTACAAGGCTGCATCATAGCAGCCGGGAAGCCCACCCTGAAGGATGGTCGTGTGAGCCCCTGAGCCATCGACCTCCCTAGTCCGCCAGTTCAACCGAGTCGTTGGGCTCGGCAGGATCGACTCGCTCTTCGCCTTCGAGTTGGGCGAGAACGAGGGGGAGGTAGCCGCTGCGGTCTTCGCGTTTGGCTTCGTTGACCAGTTCGACAAACTCGGCCTTAGTCAGACCACGCTCTTCAAGCAGGTCAAGAAACTGAACCTCACTGATCCCACGACCGATCGTTTCGGCGGGGACGGCAGTGATGTTGTTGCCCTCGACAGCAACGATGATGAGCTGGAGCCCCTCTTCGGCGGCACGACCGGCAGGCCAACGCGCGTCTGCTTCGAGCCGATTAGTGCGGTAGCCGACGATCTCCCAGCGGTAGCGTGCGAAGGTCCGTTCCGCCTGCCGCTCAGCCGCTGCGGCGCGGTCTTCAAACGCCCAGTCGATCGCGTCGTTCTCGGCCCCCCGCCGCTGCGCGATCCCGTCGCCACGGTTTCTTCGCTCGTTGCGCCCGCGGTCGCGAATCGCGTCGCCGATATCTTCGAAGACACCGCGCATGACGTTGTCCTTCATCTCCTTCTTCTCGTCGCGCATGGCCTCGGCGTCAAGAAACCAGACCCGTTCAAGCACAAGGGTTTGGTCGTCCTCGATTTGGCTGATGTTGCCCGAATGGATGTAGCCGTACTGCCCGACTTCAATCACCGGGATGATGGCGACAGCGGCATGGGCCTCTTCGTCGGGCTTGACCAGCGTCCGCGTGCGATCTCGCCCGCGCTCGTCGGTGTACGCCTGGTCCCAGGCCGACTGCCGCTGATAATCGTCGATGCTCATGCCTGTACTGCTGGGCAGGCGTCGGTCGTAGCCGGGCACACAGATGAATTCGCCTTCGTGCTCGATGTAGTACGGCACGAACTCTCGCCAAGCGCGGTTCCACAGCCGATCAACCCGCGCGTCTTCGCGTTGCTGCTCGAGCGTTGCAGAGCGGCCATCGTCGGAGCTTTCGGGCTGTGCAGGCATCGGGCTGGCAACGAGCAAGGCCACCACCGCCAGCATCCAGCATACGTTTCGGGCTCGTGTCATCATCGGTTTCGTCGCGTCCATTGGCCTGGTGCGTTTGTTTACTGCCGGGACCGTCCCCAAACCCATGTCAGGCCAACGTGGTTTGAGGGGATAGGATTGCAATGCGGCCACGCTCCCGCTAGAGAATACCTGTCATAAGCGGTTGGGATGCAGCGTCTTGGGCGAGGCGGGTCATGTTGACCGGCGGCTTGACTGCTGGCTTGAATCAAGCGACAATACCGGGTCTTGGCTGAGATACCGGCGTACGCGTGTGGGCGCGGCGTCAGGCGTGGGTCGGCCAAGCCGTTTCCGAGTGGAAACCAACCATTCTCTCTGCCCCACGAGACACCCAACACCCGCCCCACAGCAACTTGCCCCAGGAGGCAATCGCGATGGCTGACGATACCGCAACCCAAGAACAGGCCGTGTCCTACGACGTCAAAATCGAGGACGCCGGGCCCGCCTGCAAGTCTCTGACGATCACGATCCCTGCGGATCGGATCAAGGACAAGATCGAAGAGAGCTACGGCACGCTCCAGACCGACGCCGTGCTGCCCGGCTTCCGCCGTGGACGCGCGCCCCGCAGGCTCCTCGAGAAACGATTCGCCTCGTCGGTCGGGGACGACGTCAAGAACCAGCTCCTGAGCGAGTCGTACTCCAAGGCCCTCGAAGACCACGAGTTGGATGTGCTCGGCGACCCCGAAATCGAAGGCATCGAAGACCTCAAGCTGCCAGAAGATGGCGACCTGACCTACACCGTTAAGGTCGAAGTCACCCCGGACGTCGAGCTGCCCGCGTTCGATACGCTCAAGCTCAACAAGGCCGTTGAAAAGGTCACCGACGAGCAGGTCGCCGAAGAACTGCAGCGCGTACGCGACCAGGCCGGCACCCCCACCACCGTCGAGGATGAGCCCGTCGAGGAAGACGACTACGCGATGGTCGACACCCTGATCCTCGCTGGCGAAGATGCGGGCAAGGACGCCGAGACGAT
Organism: Planctomycetota bacterium; assembly: GCA_039193915.1. Lineage (GTDB taxonomy): Bacteria > Planctomycetota > Phycisphaerae > Phycisphaerales > Phycisphaeraceae > JAHQVV01. Next base: position 2,613 of record JBCCWH010000018.1, on the reverse strand, counting down.
CGCCCACTACCCCGCGGCGCACGTCCTCGTTCATGGCAAAGAGAAAGACTACAGGGGCCATGTCGCCGGCATCCTGATCGAGAACCTCGGCAAAGAGATGATCGGCAAGAAGATCGGCGACGTGGTGACGATCTCCATGACCGGGCCTTCGAGCCACGAAGAAGAGAAGATCAAGGACCAGCCCATCACGGTGAAGATGGAGATCACGGCGATCCATCGGATCGAGCCGGCGACGATCGAAGACCTCGTTGAACGCATGGGCCTGGGCAGCGAAGAAGAACTGACCGAGCGTGTCAAGACTTCGCTAGAGCAGCGGGCCGAGCAGAACCAGAAGGCCGACCTGTACCAGCAGGCTTGCGACCAGCTCGTCGAACAGGTCGCACTCGACCTGCCGGCGGGGATCTCCTCGCGCCAGACCGAGCGTGTGCTGCAGCGCCAGCAGATGGACATGATGTACCGCGGCACGCCGGCGTCGGAGATCGAGGAGAAGATCGCCGAGCTGCGTACCGAGTCGGAAGAGGCCGCCCAGCGTCAGCTCAAACAGTTCTTCATCCTCGACAAGGCGAGCAAGGACCTCGACGTCGATGTCAGCGAGCAGGAGCTCAACGGCCGGATCGCTCAGATGGCGATGCAGAGCGGCCGACGCCCCGAGAAGGTCCGCCAGGAGATGATGCAGCAGGGCCAGATCGAGCAGCTCTACCTCCAGATCCGCGAGCAGAAGACCCTCGACAAGATCATCGAGCAGGCCACCGTGACCGAGGTCGAGGGTGGCGGCGAAGGTGACGAGAAGCCTGCTGCGAAGAAGAAGTCGACCAAGAAGAAGACCAGCAAGAAGAAGTCGGCCGCGAAAAAGGCAGACGACGCGGAGTAATCCGACCTGAAGACTCCGCCAACGCAAGCCCGTAGCTGACGCTGCGGGCTTGTTTTCCCAAAGAATTGCCGCACCTCCATTGCGGCAGACCGCCCATGTGCTTACGCTGATTGATGATGCTGCAGACGCTCGCCCAAAACCCGGAAGTAGCCACCCAAGGGATCTATTTCTGGCTCGGCATGATCGTCCTGGCGGCGGCCGTATTGGCTGTATTCGCCCTGATCCTGCGAAAACTGCTGCTGGGCGGTGATGACGAACCCGCCAGCTTCGGCTTCACCTTGGCGGACCTCCGCGATCTCCACGCCAAAGGGGAGTTGACGGACGAGCAGTTTGATCAGGCGAAACGCCAGATGCTCGCCCGAGGCCGATCGATGATTGAGGATGACTCGGCCCAGGAGCCTGATTCGGGGGGAACGTCTGGAAAGCCGGTGGAAGAAAACGACCTAGGCTGAGCCTCCCCCGATAAAATCGTTTGCGAGATCGTCGGCGGGCTGCGGGCTGATAACCCTACAATGCTGTTCGCTTTTAGACGCTTTTTCCGCGTGATTCGGCTATGATCCACTGTCGCCTGTGCGGGCAGGTCCGATGATCGCGGCCGGCAGGCGACATCCCGGGCACAGGCAGATTCGTGCTAACGGTTGGCGGGAATCTGGACGATGGGTCCGTGGCGGGCCGCTTAGTGTTGCCCCCGCATGGATTCGACTCAACGGAGGCAGGGGCTCGGGTCCTGCGAAAGAAAGTAAGCTGATGGCTGATAAGAACGGCGGAAACGACGGGACAGGCGGCAACGACTCGGGCGGCGCATTGGGTGGCGGCGAGGGCGGCTTCAAGGGCCGACGCGTGACGACCTGCTCCTTCTGCGGCAAGAGCTCGCGCGAAGTGGGGCCGATGGTCGAAGGCCCCAACGACGTCTACATCTGCGCCAACTGCACCGAGCTGTGCCAGAACATCTTCAAGCAGGAACGACGCCGGGTCCACTCGGGCCGCCCCGCGATGGGCGCGATCCCCTCCCCCCGCCAGCTCAACGAGTTCCTGGACCAGTACGTCATCGGCCAACAGACCGCGAAACGCGCGCTGTCCGTCGCGGTGCACAACCACTACAAGCGACTCAGCGCCGCCGAGAAGGAAGCGCCGGTCGAACTCGACAAGTCCAACGTCCTGCTCATCGGGCCCACCGGCTCGGGCAAGACGCTGCTCGCACGCACCCTGGCCCGCACGCTCAACGTCCCCTTCGCCATCGGCGACGCGACGACACTGACCGAAGCAGGCTACGTCGGCGAAGATGTCGAAAACCTCCTGCTCAAGCTGCTCCAGGCCGCCGACTACGACCTCGACGCCGCGCAACGCGGGATCATCTACATCGACGAGATCGACAAGATCGGGAAGACCTCGCAGAACGTCAGCATCACCCGCGACGTGTCGGGCGAAGGCGTGCAGCAGGCGCTGCTGAAAATGCTCGAGGGCACCACGGCCAACGTCCCCCCACAGGGCGGCCGCAAGCACCCCGAGCAGCAGTACATCCAACTCGACACCAGCAATATCCTGTTCATCTGCGCCGGCTCGTTCGTCGGTCTCGAAGACATCATCCGACAACGCCTGGGCCAGAAAGCGATCGGCTTCGGCGCCGAGCAGACGACCGGCCGAAAGATCAAGGACGACGAGGCCGTGCTCCAACACGTCACGCAGGACGACGTGCTGCACTTCGGCATGATCCCCGAGCTGATCGGCCGGCTGCCGGTCAT
>JBCCWH010000017.1:0-45554 GCA_039193915.1 Planctomycetota bacterium | reverse complement strand
CCAACCGCGGGTGGCAGAGCGTCAACGAGGCCCACTGGGTGAACTCCGACGGCAACGGGCTTGGCCGGTGCATCGCGCTGGCGCGCGACCAGGTCGCCTGCGAGCAGGTGTGGTCGGGCAGCTTTGGCTATCCCGCGTCGGGCGAGTACCTCGAGTTCCACAAGCAGTGGGGCGCCAAGCGCGGCCTGCGCTACTGGAAGGTCACGGGCAAGAAGACCGACCTGGGCGACAAGCACCTGTACTACCCCGAGAATATTGATGCGAAGGTCCACGAGCACGCCGGGCACTTCTGCAACATGGTCAAGGACCAGCTCCGGGCGTACAAGGACAAGACCGGCAAGGCGGGTGTTGTCGTCTGCACGTTTGATGCCGAGCTATTTGGCCACTGGTGGTTCGAGGGGCCGCAGTTCTTGCGGGACGTGATGCTCTCGCTCAACGCCGACCCCGAAGTGGAGTGCAAGACGACGAGCGAGTACCTGGACAGCACATTTGTCGACAAGGTCGTGGCGATGCCCGAGGGGTCATGGGGCGAGGAGGGCGACCACCGCGTGTGGACCAACGAGCAGGTGAACTGGATGTGGGACATCCTGTATCGCTGCGAGACGAACTTTGGCCGATCGCTGCGCGAGCTGCCCTGGCAGGAGAAGGGCAACGACGAGCTGGTCGGGCTCTTGAAGGACGCGGGGCGCGAGTTACTGCTGATGCAGGCGAGCGACTGGCCGTTTGTGATCCGGCGGGGCCAGGCGATCGACTACGGGATCAAGCGTTTTATGCAGCACGTCGCGCGGTTTGAGTCGTTGATGGACATCGCCGAGAAGGTCGCGGCCGACTCGTCGTACCTCGGCGGCCTGACCGAGGTCGAGCGCCACGAGATCGCCGACGCCCACATCCACGACGTGATCTTCCCGGAGATCGATCTGGGGTGGTGGAGCGCGTAAGACAGGATTTTGGTTTTGGGGATTAGGAGTTGGGGGTCAACAGACTCACGATACCCGCTGCCTCGCCCCAACCCCTAACCCCTAACTCACCATCCCTTCCCGAACATGCCCACCCCAATCCCCATGCTGACGGTGATAACGGTGCTGCCCGCGATCCTGCTGGGTGGGGCGGCGGTGGCGGTGTCGATCCGTAGCCCGCGCAGCGAGCTGGCGTTCTTCCTGGGGCTGGGCGTCTCGGTGCTGGGCACGGTGATCGCGGTGCTGTGGTTCTGGACCAGCGGGCGCGACCTGTTCAGCGCGTACACCGTCGCGGCGTTGTCGCCGGTGCTGACCGGGACGTTCGCGCTGTCGCGCGCGGTGCGGTGATTGTTTGGATACAGGCTGTCACAAAGGCCACAGAGGCCGGAGTCCACGGAGGGGAATGCGTTACCGCCAAGACGCCAAAGCGCCAAGGAAGGCAGTGGGATGAACGCAGAAAGGCAGGTTAGCCACAAAAGGGCACAAAATCTACAAAAGAGGGTGCAGCCCTTTGAGGTGTGTGAGGTTCCCTACCCCTCAACTTTTGCGTTCTTTGTGCCTTTTCGTGGCTAATGTTCCCCTGCCTTCCTTGGCGCTTGAGCGTCTTGGCGGTTTAATCACGCTCCCTCCGTGTTCTCTGTGTCTCCATGCCCTCCGTGATTTCTGATCCAGCTACCAGCATGCAAATCCTCATCGCCACGTCCAACCCGCACAAGCTCGACGAGATCCGCGCGATCGCGGCCGAGCAGCCCGAAGCGTCGCTCACGTTTGTCGGCTTGTCCGACATCGGGCTGGACATCCCCGAGCCCGTCGAGGACCAACCCACCTTCGAGGGCAACGCGGTCCTCAAAGCGACCTACTATGCGAACCAATCCGGCATGCCCTGCTTCGCAGACGACAGCGGGCTGGAAGTGGATGCGCTGGGAGGAGAGCCGGGCGTGTTGAGTGCTCGCTATAGCGGCGTCGAAGGGGGGCGCGATCTCGTCGACCCGGCGAACAACCGCAAGCTGATCCAAGCGCTGAGCGACACCCCGGCCGAGCAACGCGCCGCGCGGTTTGTCTGTGCGATGGCGTTTGTCGATCCGGACGCAGACGAAACCCATACCGTGCGTGGCACGTTCGAGGGCCGGATCATCACCCCCGACCAGGCCGACGACCCCGCGCAGCCCTGGCTTGGGCGCGGGGCCAACGGCTTTGGGTACGACCCGTTGTTCTGGCTCCCCGAGCTAGGCTGCACGAGCGCCGAGCTCACGCCCGAGAAGAAGAACCAGCTCAGCCACCGCGGCGACGCGACGCGCAAGATGCTCGTGAAACTGAAGCAGGATCGGGCGTAGGCATGCACCGATGGATCGGCGGGGGTACAACTGCGTTGTGATCGATGAGGCCGAACACCCCCGCAGGCTTTGGATCGTGTGCGTGCTGGCGCTCGCGGTGTTGCCGTTGTGGCTGTCGCTGGGCAACCATCCGCTCAACGGCCGGACCGAGGCACGCTACGCGGTCATCGCGCAGGCGATGGCCAACGGCGAAAGCGGCTGGCTCGTGCCCGAGTTCCGCGGCAAGGCCCACCTGACCAAACCGCCTTGGGCCTACTGGATGTCGGCGGCTTCGATCGCGTTGTTCGGCGAAAACGAGTGGGCGGTGCGGGCACCTTCGGCGCTGGCGGGGTCGGTGTTGGTGGTGGGCGTCTTTGCGTTCGGCAGGCGATTGGGCGGGACACGGCGGGGGCTCCTCGCGGCGGGGCTTCTGGGTGTACAGCCGTTGTTCGTGGCGGTGATGCGCCAGCCGCTGACCGATCCGTGGCTGACGCTTGGGTGGTTCGGTGTGCTGGGGTGTGGGTACGCGGTGGGGACGCGGTGGGCGGGCCGGGGCTGGGTATTGGGTTTTTGGGCGGCGGTCTCGCTGGGGTTGTTTGCGAAAGCCCACCTCGTGCTGCTGCCCGTGGGGGTGGTGGTGCTCTGGCTCGCGCTGCAAGGCCGATGGGATGGCCTGCGTCGGCTGCGCATCTGGTTGGGGTTCCCGCTGGCGGCGCTGCCGCTGCTGGTCTGGGTCGTCTTCGTGGTCAAGCATCACCCGGACGCGGTGGAGCTCTGGCGTCATGAGACGCTGGACCGAGCGGCGGGCAGCGCGGCCGGGGGCGACCATGCCGAGGCGTGGTGGTACTTCTTGCCGGTGTACCTCGTCGGGTTGTACCCGGCCAACCTGCTGGTCGATCTGCCCCGGGTCGGCCGGTCGGTGTGGGCCGTGCGTGGCCGACCCATCTTGGCGTTGCTCCGGCTGTGCCAGTCGCCCAACGCGCTGTGGTGGCTGGCGCTGGGAATCCCCCTCCTCGTGTTCTCGCTGAACGCGGGCAAGCGCATGAACTACCTGCTGCCGCTCACCCCCGTGATCGCGCTGCTCGCGGCAGAATCACTGGATCACTGGCTACAAAAACGAAACGCGAAAAACGACGGCCAACACAAGCGCAAGACACCCGCCGCACACCTCGGCCTCTTCGCCTGGCTACGCAGCCCCGCAGGCCCCGCGACTCTCGCGTTCGCCGTGTGCGCCGTTGTCGGGCCTTTCGTGTTCCGGCATGCCTACGAACGTGCCAGCCTCATCTGGCTCGCGCCATTGATCCTCACCGCCTTGGGCGTGCTCGCCTTCGCCTTGTGCTGGCGCAGCGCTCGGCTGCGCCACACCGCGCTCGTCGTGGGCTTTGTCTCGCTCGTCATAGGCTGGGGCTGGGGCGGTGTGCTCGAAGACCGCATCGTCACCCCACGCTCGGCGCGCACACTGCTAAACGACCTCGCGCGACTAAACACGAACAGTGCAACGCCCACTCCAACCATCTACACCGTCGGCTTCGAAGACAACGCTTTAGTCTTCTACGGGTCACCCAAATCATTACGGATATCCCCCCATGCCCCCGACTTTTCCTGGAGGCAAACGAACCCAGACGCGGTCTTCTGGTTAGAAACAGCGACCTGGGATGCTATGCAGGAAAACCCTAAGCCCGGCTCGAATGCCGAAGCTCACCTCAGACTAATCACCCGCTGGCCCGCATCGCCCAGTGATTTTGGCCACGAGCAGCACCGGTATGTGCTCCTGAGACCTCAACACTCTGGCTCTGACAAAGCGGGCCAATAATACAAAAGCTATATCTCAATTCAAAAGCCCTTGCGTTGCACACACACTTCTCGGTAAGCTACGCACACCTTTCCGTAATGGCTTATTCGTGAAGCCGTCACTTTTCCGGGGAACGCGAGCCAATTTCACGCGTCTCACCCCTGTCTTGATTCACACTAGAGGGAACCTATCCATGCACTGCCCGTCCTGCCAATCGCCCGATGTCCAACTCATCAAAGTCTTCTCCGGCCACAACCCGCTGATGTGGTCACCGGTCGGCGGCGAGAAAGATATCTTCGGCCACTACAAAAACCCCAAGCCGCTCCACGCCCACGCCTGCCAGGACTGTGGCTACGTCATGTGGAACATCACGATCCCCAAAGAGACCAACCCGATCCAGGTTGCAGAGGCGTTGGATGAATTGGCCAAGTCCGAAGGGTATGACGAGGGCGAAGAAGCCCCCGCATTCGTCCTCGCGGACGAGCTCAACACGCCATGATGCTGCGGCAGGCATCCGCAAGATCGATCCACACCAGCCATCACTAACCGATTCTTCTGTGCGAGCACCGCCTTTTGCGGTGCTCGCTTTTCTACGGATCACCCGGCAACACACCTCCGTCCGACACTGTCGCGCCCCGCGTATACTGCATGCCTGAAAAGACCGCTTGGGCGACACACCGCCCGGTCATCATCCTACGCACCAAGGAAAACAGATGCCTCTGATCTCATCCCCACGTTGGTCCCCGACCTTGCTCGGCCTCGCCACAATGTTCACGCTAGCGACCGCCCCCGCATCAGCGCAGGTTGCGGCCGAGGATCCCGTGGTCGACAGCGTTGCGGCCGAGGAAGCAATCGACGCCGATGTCCGTGATTCTGTTGTCAAGATCCATACCACCGCGCGTTACCCCAACCTGTTCCAGCCGTGGCGGAAGGAAGGCCCTTCGGAGAGCTCGGGCACGGGTGTCATCATCGCGGGCGAGCGGATCATCACCAACGCTCACGTCGTGAACTACGCCAGCCGGGTGTACGTGCAGGGCTACCAGTCCGCCGACCGTGTCGAGGCCCGCGTCGTCGCGTTCGCGCCGGGGGTAGACCTCGCGATGCTGGAGATCGTGGACGAGGACGCCGGGTTCTTTGAGGGCCGGCCGCCGCTGCCCATCGCCGACGAACTGCCGGCGATCCGCGGCGACATCAGCGCGTTCGGCTACCCGGTCGGCGGCGACGACCTCTCCGTCACCCGCGGCATCGTCTCGCGCATCGAAGTCGCCGGGTACAACCACGGCTTCATCGGGCTCCGCATCCAGGTCGATGCCGCACTCAACCCCGGCAATTCCGGCGGCCCCGCGCTCATCGACAAGCAGATCGTCGGCATCGTCTTCTCCGGCATCGGCTCGGCCGACAACATCGGCTACCTCATCCCTGCCGAGGAAGTCCTCGACTTCATCGAAGACGCCGAGGACGGCACCTATGACGGCCGACCCGAACTCCAGCTCGGCTCGATGCAGACCCTCGAAAACGAAGCGCTACGCGACAAGCTCGGGCTGGACCGCTCCGTCACCGGCATGATGGTCACCACCGTGCCCGACGGCATCGACTCCCCGCTCCAGCCCTGGGACGTCATCACCCACATCGGCGAGCACGACATCGACAACGAGGGCCAGTGCCCGATCCGTGACGACCTGCGCGGCGACTTCCGCTACTTCGTCCACGACCTGGTCAACGACGAGGGCACCGTCGAGATGACCGTCATCCGCGACGGCGAATCGATCACGATCGATGTCCCCGCGCCGCTGCAGGTCGAGGCCCTCATGCCCTCGCTCTCGCGCGGAAACGATTACCCGCGCTACTACATCTATGGGCCACTGGTGTTTTCTCAGGTCACCGATGAGGTCGCCGGCGCTCTGCCCCCGCGCTTCTTGCAACTGTTCAACTACATCGAGAGCCCGTTGGTGACTCGGATCGGCGACACGCCCGCGTTCGAAGGCGAAGAGCTCGTCGTCGTCGCGGCCCCCATGTTCGACCACCGCATCACCAAGGGCTACGACGGCCACCACCTCGCGGTCGTCTCGACCATCAACGGCCAGGACGTCACCAACCTCGAATCGCTGGTCACCATCCTCAACGAGCTCGAAGATGAGTTTGTCGTCATCGAGTTTATGGGGATCGCCACCGAAACGCTCGTCTTCAAACGCCAGGAGATCGAAGACGCGACCGAAGAAATCCTGACCGACAACGGCATCCGTTACCAGGCCAGCAGAGACCTGCGTCACCTGCTGCCGGATGACGAGTAAAGCCGTCGTGACAAGCCGGGGGCTGTTTCGCACGATCCCGGCGACCACTGCTCCACAGCCCAGCCCCCTCGGCGATGCCGAGGGGGTTTTTTCATGCCAAATGTGCCAGCAGTACCGCCTGTATGGGCCGGCCGGCTTCAAGCACCACGCAATTGCATGACGAGATTGGGCTGCCCGCGTGGTTTATTCGATGGTTATAGGGATGCCCTGTGCCGGCCCCGCCGCACGTGGCAGCCGCCAGGGAGAGCTTGGGAGGGCGATGTATGCGGCTGGTGATCGATAGTCTGATTGTCGTGATGGTCCTCGGTGTCATCGGGGGCGTGCTGTACCTCAACCGTCAAGAGGAGCAGGGCGAGCAGGAAACCGCGATCGTGATCGACGCTCTGGGTCGGCTGTACGAACAGACCAAACACCACGCCGCAATCGATACCGCGATCGCCGGCCGCGACACGATCGTCGTGCAGGTGATGCCCAGTTGGTTCCAGGATGATCTGCCCTTAAACGTACTTGTTGGCGAAGGCCAGCCTTGGATCGACCTCGCGCCGCCCGGCGATGCAAGTGTGCACCCGCCCGACCCGATCGTGACCGGGCCAGACCAGGCCGGGTTCTGGTACAACCCGACGGCGGGCGTGTTCCGCGCGCGTGTCCTGCCCCAGCTCAGCGAACGCGAAACGCTCGATCTTTACAACCGAATCAACGGCACGGCACTCGACGCCTTCGAAGAAGCGCCCGACCCCGCGCGTGCCCCGCTCGCCTATACCCCGGGCGTGACCCCCACCACCAGCTACGCCTCGCCCGCCGCGGAGTGGGTCCAGACCGCCGGGACCGCTGAACTCAGCCGACCCAACGGCGTCATCACCCCACACGTCGATGCGCCCGAAAACGTCGAGACGGACACGATCGAAGTCGATCCGATCCTGATCCATGACCTCGATGAGCCTGACACGACTCAACCCGATTTCGAATCTGATACAGAGATGCCCGGGATCGAGGAGGTCGAAACGCCGGAAACCGAGCCGGAGCCCGCCCCCCGGCCGACCCTGAACCGCTCGAACCCCGCCCACGACGACTAGGCTCTGTCCGAAAACGGTGGGATGGCCGTCTCGGCCGTCGATTGAGCTTCGTGACGGGCGGGACGCCCAGCCCACCTTTGGTTTTCAGACAGAGCCTAGGTTGTGTCTGACGGCTCCTCATTGCCCCGTATGGTGGCCGGGGTCAGGCGCAGCCTGCCCCGGAATGGGCTGGTGAGTTGTTCCAGGGGTTCGCTGCGCTCAACCCCGGCCACCATGTGAGCCGTCAGACACAACCTCGCCCAAACTCAAGCCCCGCTCCCCAATGGCCGATACACCCTCGATAGGGGGGCCATATGGGGCCCAGCATGTCTACAGAATCCGATCCGATCCACACACCGCTTTTCAGCGAATTCGCAGACGACCCGGAGATGGCAGAGCTCATCGCCTTCTTTTCCGGCGAACTCAAAAATCGCATCTCAGCAATCCAGGATTCGCTTGAGAATCAGGACCGCGACACCCTCCTGCGCCTTGCCCATCAGTTGAAAGGGTCGGCCGGGGGCTACGGCTATCCATCGATCAGCGAGGCTGCGGCCCGGCTCGAAGCCGAATCCAGACAAGCCGCCGACGACGACACCGCCGCGTTGCACGCCGCCGCCGCCGAACTGATCGCCTTATGCGACCGCGTCCGCGCCGCCTGATCCAACCCACTATTCACTCCAAGAGCGATTCCTTCACACCCAGGACACCGTGGGTGTTGTGTCGCCGCCGAGCCATGCCGCAATCTACACCGGGGCCGTTACAATCCCCGGCCTATGCCAGACATCCTGCAACACACCTTCCCCTCCGGGCTTCAACTTCTCGCCGAACCGATGCCGGGCGTGCAGTCCGCCGCGCTCACCTTCCTCACGCCCGCGGGCAATGCCCGCCAGCCGGCCGACCAGCTCGGCGTCGCGCCGCTCTTGGCCGAGCTCATGGGGCGGGGCGCAAACGGGCTGGCTTCCCGCCAGCACAGCGACGCCCTCGACGACCTCGGCGTACACCGCTCGATCAGCAACGGCAACCGGCACCTCCGGATCGGGGCGGTCCTCGTCGGTGACCAGCTCGACGACGCGCTGCCGCTCCTGCTCGGCCAGGCCCTCGCACCCAACCTCGACGCCGGCGAACTCGAGCCGGCGCGCGACCTCTGCCTCCAGGAGATTGATGCGCTTGAAGACGAACCGCAGAGCAAGGTCATGATCGACCTGCGCGGGCGGCACTTCCCGGAGCCCCTGGGCCGGCCAAGCGTCGGTAGACGCGAACACCTCCAGCAACTCTCGCTCGAACAAGTCCACGCATTCTGGCAGGACACCGTCAAGCCCGGCGGATCGATCCTCGCCGTCGCGGGCAGCGTCGAGTGGGACGCGCTCGTCGCACAGGTCGGCGAACTCACCGCGGACTGGGCCGGGTCTTGTGAGGAGGTCCAGCCGACGACACAACCATCGCGCGGGACACACCACCAGCAAGACGACACCGAGCAGGTCCATATCGCGCTGGCCTACGACGCGCTGCCCGACCCCGACGAGCGGTCGATCCTCCAGCGCATGGGCAACGCCGTGCTCAGCGCCGGCACCGCCAGCCGGCTCTTCAGCGAGGTCCGCGAGAAGCGTGGGCTGTGCTACTCCGTCTACGCCAGCTACGCCGGCATGAAAGACCGCGGGGCGATCCTCGGCTACGCGGGCACCACCACCCCGCGGGCGCAGGAGACCCTCGACGTCATGCTCGCCGAGATCCACAAGCTAACCGAAGGCATCACCGCCCAAGAGCTTGAACGCGCCCGCGTCGGCATGAAGTCGCGCCTCGTCATGCAGGGCGAATCCACCAGCGCCCGCGCCTCCGCCATCGCCGCCGACCTCTACGTCCGCGGCAAGGCCCGCACACTCGGCGAACTCGCCGACCAGGTCGATGCGGTCACGCTCGACGCGGTCAACGCCTTCCTGCGGGACAACCCGCCCGGGCCGATGACCCTCGCGACGATCGGAGCCCAAGCCCTCGCAGTCAACTAACATGTAGCCCAAGACCGCCCCAATCGGTGACCACCTATGCGAATCCTCATCACAGCGGGCCCGACACGCGAACCCATCGATGATGTCCGCTTCATCTCCAACCGCTCCAGCGGGCAGATGGGCTTCGCGCTCGCACGCGCGGCGGCCGAGGCAGGGCACGACGTCACACTGCTGCTGGGCCCGGTCCTGATGCCCCCGAGCGTTGAGGATGTCGCGCGGGTGATCCGCTTCAACACCACCGCCGACCTCGAAGCCCTCTTGGCCGAGCACTTCCCACAGAGCGACGTGCTCATCAAGGCCGCCGCCGTCGCCGACTATCGGCCGACCCACGTCATCGACGGCAAGACCCCGCGCGGCGGCGGACTTAAGATCGAACTCGAACCCACCCCCGACCTCGTCGCCGGCTGCGCCAAGACGAAACGCGACGACCAGACCATCATCGCCTTCGCCCTCGAAGAGCCGGCCGTCCTCGAGACCCGCGCGGTCGAGAAGATGCAGCGCAAGAAAGTCGACGCCATCCTCGCCAACCCGCTCGCGACCATGGACGCCGCCGACATCGAGCCCATCCTCTTCTTCGCCAACGGCCAACGCGACGCCCCGGGCAGGATGCTCAAGGCCAAGCTTGCCGGCTGGCTCGTCGATCAGATCAGTGCGGTGCGCAGCCAGCCCCGCGCAGATGTGTAACAGTCGCCGCGCTAAAACACATAGCGCCACCACGGCACACACAGCAGCAGCCACAGAAAAACAACCAGCGAGATCGGCACACAGGCCAACGACCACACGCTGCCTGTCCGCGCGACCGCCGCATAGCTCGCCCCGATCCCGACCCCGCCGCTCACTACGACCGCTAACACGAAACCCACCGCGTAAAACGCGAACACCATCTCAGACCCTTTCTGCTTCAGGCCGAAGCCACGCCGGACCACCGCCGTGCTACGTCTGCCCGATTCAATAGCGTGTGCCGTTCCCCTAACGACCACTGGTACGACATCGGCCGCAGCCGCGCCGCCCACTCGAGCGCAGCCTTCTCGCCTTGCCCGATCGCCTCGAAGTAGCCCAGCGCCGCTTCGCGCACCGCCACCGGCGTCTCGCACCACGACGAATCCGGCCGCCCGACCCGCATCACATGCAGTTCGTGGTTCGCCGGGCCGCCCTTCACCGGATGCACCGACAACGCCCGGGGCGGATAACGCCCGAACGACCGCGCATCCTCCACCGTCGGGAAACACGAGCCGGGCAAACGCGACGCGGGGGTGTGCGCCACGTCCAGCCGGAACCGATAGCCCGCCTCGCTTGTTGCGGGATCAATCGCAACCTGCACTGCATCGTCCCCGCCCTGCATCCTGATCGCCGCGCGGTGTAAACGCAGGTCCGTCAGCCGGTTGCCCAGCGCATCAAACAGTGCAGGCAGGGGCGTGTCCACATCGCTGTGCGTGAAGTAGAGCCCATCGATCACCTCCGCCGACGCCGTCATCGCCTGCACGCGCAGCCGATACGCGACCTGATGAAAGCCCACCCCCAGCGCCGCGGGCACGCCGCTTGGCCGCAACTGCTCCACCCGGCAGCAGACCACACTCCAAAATGCCCAGGGGCCACGGCGCACGAGTTCCAGCCCCTCAGGCAGCAGCGCTTCAACCGACGCGGCCGGCGTGCGATACGTCAGCAGCACCGTGTCGGCCAGGCGGCCTTGCAACACCAGCTTCCTGGGCACCCTCAGGTTCATCATGCTTCCTTCCCGATATGAGGCAAGGCCGGCAGCACTTGCAACGTGCGATAGCGGCGCTCGGCCGTGTCGATCCGCTCCGCGAGGATGTGCAGCTTGCACGTCGGCACGGCCGGGTACAGGTGGTGCTCGGTGTGCAGGAACATGTTGTAGAACACGCGGTTGATCCACCGCCCGCGCTGCGTGCGGTAGGGCGTGTGCTCGTCGCAGCCATGGTGTACCGTCCACACCGCGAAGAAACCGACAAAACACTCTCCCGCCAGCATCGCGCCGATGTGCCAGCGCAGCGCCACCGGAAGCACAAGGAACAACCCGATCATCAGGCAGGCCGCGAGCACTTCCCACGCGATCCACCGCCGCTTGCGCGGCCGCGCGAGCCGCCAGGCATGCCAATGCAATCGGATCGGAAACAGCGGCCCGGTCAATAGCGCTCGCCACATCGGCTGCCGTGCGACCGAGCCCTCGAAGTCGTGCTCGTCGAGTGTATGCCGGTGGTGGTTCAGGTGCGTCGCCTGCACCGCATGCATCGACGACAACATCAGCACACTGAGAGCCGTAAGCAGCGCATCCTGCCACCGACGCGCGATCGGTAGCTGGTAGTGCTGACAGCCGTGCGACTGCCGAAGCCCCGTGAGGAAAAAGAAGAACGAGCACACGGCTCCCACCAACACCCAACCACCGCCGAGGCCGTAGCACGCCAGCGACGCTAAAAGCCACGGCAGCGACAGCGTCAGTTCATTCACCACCTGCCCCCGGGTCATCGGCAACAAGTCGCGCCACTCCATCCGTCGCAATGCGGGATCACGCGCAGTCATCGTGGGTCTCCTTGTGGAATCGCAGGTCGTTTCTTCGCCAAGCGCCGATCCCGCTGCTCGGCATACATGGCTGACATCAGCCGGGCCCGCATCAGCCAGCCGGCCTGAAACATCACCCAGTAGAGCCAGCACACCACCACGCCACGCGGCAACCATCGCGCCGACCATCGGCCACGAACCCGCAGCCGGAGAACGCACGCGTGTTCGCCACATGGCTCCAGCAAATAGCGATACACATGCGGGAAACCGACTGCCCGGCCGCGCTGGGACAGGTCTGAAAATGCGAAGCCCTTGCCGTCTTTGACGTACAGCATCGTGCCGACACGCTCGAACCAGGTCCACCCCACCCCGTGCCCGATCCGCAGGCGTGTCCCGCGCGGCGGGAGTCTATCGAGACGGCGACCGGACTCATCGGTGATCCGTGTGTGGTAGGGGTCCGCCGCGATAAACCGCTGGAACCGTGACATGTGTTGCCACACCACATCCGCCGGCACGGCAAGCCGCACCGCGGCCTCGGCCTTCACACATCCATGCCGCGTCAGGCGTACGCGTGTCATCGTGTATACTCCGCGCTGTCGGCATACTGCCGGTCCGCGATCTCGCGCCGCATGCCCTCAAGCACGTGTCCGTGCAGTTGGTGCGCGACGGTGTGTTCGATCGGACGCCAGAGGGCGCGCGGCCGCAGCAACGGTTCATAGCGCGTCGTCAGGGTGACGTCCGTCGCCGAAGACCCCGTCGGCTCAAACCGGAAGCTGCCATCGATCAGGCGGATCGAGCGGTCCTCGAAGTGGTGCTGCTCCACGACGTCAAACGCAAGCAGTTGGCCGGGCTCAACGGCCGTCCCCTGCTTCACCAGTCGGGCGTCACCCGTGTAGACGCACACCTCGCGGTCGCCGACCGCGACGATACGCCCCTCGACATGGCTGGGTGTTGGTAGCCCGAACCTCAGCAGCCATGGCGGGCGGTGCTCGACCTCTTCGTAAAACACCCACGCGTCCCAGGCAGACATCGGCCCTGCGCCCACGGACTGCGTGGTCTCAACCGTCTCGACCGCAATCGGTGGAGCGAACATCACCTGCATGAGGTGCGCTACGCCCGGCAGCAGAAAAATCACAAGCAACAGCGGCAGGTATTCGCGCTGGCTAAACGCCGTCTGCTTCAGGATCGCCGCGAGCGCCCGTGCCGCAAAGATCCCGAAGAACAACCCGCCTACCCCGACCGGCACCAGGAACACCATCAGGATCAAGCCGCAAAACATTCCCGCGAACCCGCCCATCATCAGCATCGCAACAAGCAACACGACGCAAAGCAACAAGGACATCGGTCCGAGCAGGATGCCCATCCAACCTCGAAATCGACCGCCGTAGCCCAGCAACGCGCCGAGCATAAACGGCAGGCCGATGAACAGCCCCCAGCCCAGCGCGCCGATGCTGTAAAACAACACCGCCCAAAGCAGCCCCGACCCCAGCGTAAACAGCACGCC
Source organism: Planctomycetota bacterium (assembly GCA_039193915.1). Classification (GTDB taxonomy): domain Bacteria; phylum Planctomycetota; class Phycisphaerae; order Phycisphaerales; family Phycisphaeraceae; genus JAHQVV01. The sequence continues at coordinate 32,126 of JBCCWH010000017.1, read as the reverse complement.
CGGCCACCAATAGCGGTACCACACGAAGGGCCGACGAAACGAGTAGGTTTCCGGGCGGGCAGGGTCAAACCACCGACCACACTCGGGGCAATGGGCATGGCTTAGGCCATCGAGCCGATACCCGCACCCGAGACAGCGTGGCACACGCTCGCATTCATCAGGCGAAGGAACAAACTGCAAAGTATTGGGCTCAACGGGCATCGTATGCTCCAGTGATCAGCCGTACCGCTCGGCGGTGGTTTCGCGGGCCTGCCGTAGCGCACTCAGCGCGTTGTTGCAGCGTGGTGGATCGATCGAGCGTCGCAAACGCTCGGCCACCTCCGCCTCATCGCCGCCGATCAGCCACGATAGCGCACGCCGGTTCGCCGCGATCAGGTGGTACGCCCGACGCGCGAGCCCGGCCATACCCGGCTTCGCCAACCGCATCGACAACGACCGGTACTCACGCAAGGCGTAGAAACACATCACCCACGCCTTGTCGTTGCGGTAAACCCGCCCGGCGTCATCAACGACGACCAGTTCCTCCGGCCGGCCCTGCTCGTCGGTGTGTGTCGCTAAGCCGGGGAACATGGCCAACTGCCGCCGCGAGCCCTGGGGCACAAAACGAAGCGGGATCAGCGCGGGCTGTTTGGCCAGCCACTGCCGGCAACGCACACACAGGCCGCACGTCGGGTCGTAAAGCACGGTGAGTTCTTTCATGGCATCTGCTCCATCGCGTTTAGGCCTGGAAACACAGTCAAAATGCGTAGCCGGGCCCCCGGAGCGCCCGGCCACGCCGATGCGTATCGCCTATTCAAGCACCAGCGTGTCGTCCGGCTCGACCGGGGGCGGCGCCTGCTGATACAGCGCGTCCTTGCGCATCTTGTTGAAGCCGTAGAGGTTGAGGAAGTGCATCACGCCGAGCACGAGCAGTACGATCCCGAGCTTGTAGGACAGCAGCTCAAACACATCCGCGATAGTTTCGGGCGTCTCGCTTGTCCGCAGCGCGAGGGTGACCCAGCCGATGTTGATCAGGTAGAACCCGACCACGAGCAGGTGGTTGACGGAGTCGGCCAGCTTCTCGTCGCCATGGAACGCGGTGACAAGGAAGACCCGCCCGTTGCGGTGAAGCGTCCGCGCGACCCAGATCGTCGCGACGATGCTCAGGATCAGGTAAGTCGCATAGCTCGGCACGGTGTAGTCTTGCATGGTCGGCCTCCTTTCAGGCCAGGTTGTTGGCGACGATGCCGCCGCAACTAATCAAAAATCGCGGCAGTGCCGCACGGATGTTTAGCGCAAAAGCTTGCCCAGTTTCGAGCCCATCTTGAGGAAGCGCACCAGCATCGGGCGGGGCAGGGCACGGACCTGGCCGTACCACCCGCCGCAGGTCTCGACGAGTTGCAGCAGTTCGCCCAGCCGTTTGGCGGTGTGTTTTTCACTGTCGCCCGCCTCCTTCGCTTCCATCACGCACTCGCGCAGGATCGTCAGCGTCGGGTCCATCTCACGCTTCTTGCGCTCGTCGAGCACGACCAGCAGCATCTCCCAGACATCCTGCTGCGTGGTGAAGTGGTCCTTACGTTCCCCCAGCACCGGGACGACCTGCACGATGCCCCAGCCTTGGAGCTCGCGGAGCGACATGCTCACGTTGCTGCGTGCGACGCTCAGGGTCTCGGCGATCTGGTCGGCATTAAGCGGCTCGGGGCTGACGTAGAGCAGGGCGTGGATCTGGGCGATCGTCCGGTTGATCCCCCAGCGCGACCCCATCTCGCCCCAGTGGAGCACGAATTTTTGTGTGACGGGTGTGAGCTGCATGTGGGTCCTCGCTTATCAAGCTTGCATTGGGTGTATCGGCACAAACCGAACTGTTATTTCAGTCTTTATTGAAATTACTGTCTATTCAACTGTCTGTCAAGGCACCTTGGCAAAAATACTGAAGAACCGCACCCAAACCGCTCTGCGCGCATGAGATGTACCCCGGGCACAACGCCTTACAGAACGCACAGCAGCCGTAAACTGCTGCCGAAACAAAACCTACATCTCGAAGACTGTCTCGCGACGCACATCGGGCGACATTCACCCCAGTAGGGGGCACCGACACCCTGCCCCCCCCTTAGGCCGCTTCGGAGCACACTATGGCAAACTTCGCACTCTCACACGACCGGGGCAGTGTCGCACTGGCGCTGCTGTCGAACCTCCGCGAAGCGGGGCGGGAGTTGGGGCCGAGCAATGACACCTCCGCCGCCCTGAACCTCGCCGCATACCTTGCGGACCGGATTGAGACGGACCAGGCCCGCAGCGGCGGCGGCATTCCCGAAGTCTCGGGGAACTCGCCCCGGCCAAGCGCAACGAACATCCACTGGGCCGACAGCAGCGCCTACCTCACCGGGAAGTACCTGCTCGAAGCCGCCCAACTCCTGCCGACCCTCGAGCGCACGAAACCGTCGCTGAGTGCGGAGCGTCTCACGGCGATGGCGCGGCGCCTGCTGGACTGTGCGGCCGCCGCGTCTCTGCACGGCCCGGCGCGGGCGCTGCCCAGCCAATCCCTGCCCGCCGCGCCGCACTACCCCGCCAAGCAGCGCGCCTGGGAGCCGCAGCTTGCCTACCACACGCTGTCGACCGCGAGCATCTTGCGGCTATGCGGCCTGATGTCCGAACACATCACCGATCGGCATCGCGCGATGGCGGACGGCATGGCCGACTGGCTGGCGTCACTCACACCCGATGCCGAGGGAGACTACGCGACGTTCTACTCGATGCACGACGGCAGGACACCGGTGTTTGGCAGCGCGGACGGGCGCGATGTGTTCGATGAGGCCGACGCACTCCAAAGCAGCTACCGCTGGCGGGCCAGGCAAGGCGTCGTCGGCGCACTACGGAAATGGAGCAAGTCACGCTCACTACGCGGCGGGCCTGCCGGGGCACCATGAAAGCTCACCCCTGCGGAGCATGTCATCCGGCTACTCTTCGGGGGTCAATGCTTCGGCCTCGGGCAGGCCTTGGACCAGACGGGCCATCGCTTCGTCGAGAGGCTGTTGATAGCTGTCCCGGCGGCGGGTAGCGCCAAGGCCCGTCGTTGAGTAGACCTCGTTGAGAGCGGTGATACTCCCGCATGGGACTTCAACATCGAAGGCCTCGTCCTCACGGTAGATCGTGAGCGTGACGGTGTCGCCTTCGCGGTGTCGGCCGATTTCGAGTTGGACCCAGCTTCGGATGCTTGCGACGGTCGCGCTGCGTGTGCTGCGGCCGTCGATGGCCAAAATGATGTCGCCGGGCTGGAGATACGCGTGCCCCGGGAAGCCGGGCATGGTGGCCAGCACGATGAGCCCGGCGTCTGGGCTGTGCGGATTATCCTCGGGCACCAGCGGGTCGTAGGAGAACCCGACCGCGCCGCGATCGGGCTCGGCGTCGCCGTTACGCTGCTCCTGCATCAGCGAGGCCACCAGCCCGCGCATGATGTGGTGCTCGGCGATCGCCAGAAGCCGACGACGACGCTCGGGGTGCGTGTCAGCCGTGAGCATGGCCCGCAACGCCTGCTCATCGAGTGTGTTGTCACGCATCAGCGCGGCCGAGGCGGCCACGCGCTTGGCGTAGTCTTCGTCCACAAGCTGCTCGACCCACTGCGCCTGGGTGATCACCTCTTGCGCTTCTTGCGCCAACGCAACCATCGAGAGCGGCCCCATCCAGGCGGCGATCATGGCGATGAAAATGCAGCGCATTGGTTTCTCCGCAGTGTCTCGGCGTGCAGCCCGATCGGCAATCCCGCCCGTGGCAAGGGACAGTCGGCGCTACCCCTCGGCCTCGGCGATGAGTTTGTCGGTGTTCGCCTGGAGCCAGGCGACTTTGCGCCCCACCATCTCGAGGAAGCTGACACCTTCCATACGAGAGAACCGGCCCGTCGCGGCGATCGGGATGACGCTCTCGGCGATGAGCGCCTGAATCATCAGCGGCGGGATCACGCGCAGCTCCGCACGCGAGAGCACGTTGTCCGGCACCGAATCGTAGCCACGGACAAACCGCTTGAAGCGGGACTCATCGATGTAGTCGGGCCAGGACTCCGTATCGTCACCGCCGCCGATGATCGAGAACTGAAGCGCGCCGTTCGCGGCATCGATGATGCGCTGGTGGATACGCGAGGCGTCGTAGTCGATGACCGCCACCACGCGGCTGCCCCGGAAGAGCATATTGCCCGGGTGCCAGTCGCTGTGCACGATCTGCTTGGGCCAGCCCGAAAGCCCGGCGTCTTCCACGTGCTGGACCGCGCTCAGGTACGCGTCGAGCAGCGAGCGGTTGATCTGACTGATGCGTTGCGCCTGGGCGGGCGACTGTGCCGGGTTGAGCTTGGCGAGGGTCTGGGGCAGGACCTGGAAGGCGTTATGGACCGAGGTCGAGTTGTGGTACGAACCGACCGGCGTTTCATACTTGGGCACGTAGTCGCGGATGAGTTTATGCAGGAGCCCGAGCGTCTTTCCGGCGTCCTGGGTGGCCTCAAGCGAGAGGTCGTAGGGGGTGCCCTTGATGTACTCAAAGAGCTCGTAGGTGTGCCCGCCCAGCCGAAGCATCGAGTTGTTGTCTTTACGGGTGCCGATGAGGTGGGGCAGGGGGAACTGCCGGGCGGCGAGATGGAGCTGGATGCCGTGGCAAAACGCGACTTTGTACTTGTCGTTCTTCCCCCGGGCACGACGCTTGAGCAGGTAGAGGCCGCTGTCGGCGAGGAGGATGAGCTTGGGCGCTTTGCGCGAGCCGCGGGGGTACTCCTGGATCTTCTCGATCGTGCCCAGGTCGTAATGGCTCAGGACGATGGCGAGTTCGTCGGCGGCGAAGCGTTGTCGGCCGGCCGCACCCTTGCCGAGCTTGGCGACGCCCGACCCGGAGCTGTCGGTGCTGCCGCCTGCGCTGCTGCGTCCGGCCATGCCCGAGCCGGCCATGCCGCTGAGCCCGGACGCGCCGCCGGCCTGCCCGGCCGACGCGGGCGCGGAGCGCGGGTCCGTTCCCCCCGCGGGGGTCGGGCGGGCCTGACTGGGAGTGGAGTCGGACATGGGCTTGGTGATTCTAGCGGTGTGCGGGCCGGATCGTCCTGGCCTACGCGACGCAGAGGCCGCTTGTTTCATCGGCTAACCGCTATCCACCGTTGCACATCCAGCTATTCGACGTTCTGAACCTGCTCTTTGATGCGGTCGATCGTGCTCTTGAGCTCCACAACCGCCCGGCTGATCTCGGCATCGTTGCACTTGCTGCCGATCGTATTCGCCTCGCGGAGCATCTCCTGGGCGAGGAAATCGAGTGTTCGGCCCGCCGGGGCGTCGTCCTTCGACGCGATCACCTCGCGGAACTGGTCGACGTGGCCACGCAGCCGGGTGATCTCCTCGGCAATATCGGCACGGTCGGCGAAGACGGCGACCTCACGGATCAGGTCGGACTCGTTCAGCTTGAGCTGGGCCTTCGCCATGAGTTCATCGACCCGCGCACGGAGCTTGTCGTGGTATTCGTTGACGACAACCGGCGAACGCTTGGCGATGGCCTCGACCCGCTCGATCATGTCGCCGAGCAACGCCGACAGGTCTTCGGCCAGGGCGGCACCTTCTTTTTCACGCATGGCCAGCAGCTTGCCGAGCGTCTCGTCCAGCAGCTTGATCACGATCGGCTGGGCGTGCTTGATCGCGGCGTGGGTGTCGTGGGCCGGCTGCATCACGCCGGGCATGGCCAGGAGCTGGGTCAGGTCGATGTGCATCGCCTGGTCGTGGACTTTTTCGCGGACGATCTCGAGGTGGCCGAGGTAGGACATCAGCGCCTCCTCGTTGATGTGCATGGCCGCGCGGTCGTCGTCGATCTTCGTGCGGAGGTTGAGCCCGAACGACCCGCGTGCAACACGCTTGCGGAGGTGGGCTTCGATCTGCGCCTCAAGCCCCGCCAGCTCTTCGGGCAGCCGGCAACTGAGCTTGAAGAACTTGTTGTTCAAGCTGCGCAGCTCGAGCGTGTAGCTAACGCCATCCGCTCCGGCCGAGGCGTCTCCGAAGCCGGTCATCGATCGGATCATGCGGTGAACTCTCGGGGGGAGGATAGAAGCGGGGTTTAGTCGTCGCCCTGGGTCTCGTCTTCGTCGGACTCGCCTGCGCCTCCGGCGTCGCTGGCGGTCTCGGCGGGCGGGTCGACCTCGGTGACCGGTGCGGTGGACCAGGTCAGCCCCATCGCGAGGCCGAGGAAGATCAGGAAACACACGACCGTGACGATCGTGAGCACATCGCCGACCCGCGAGCCGCCGATGATGTCTCCTGCGCCGCCGCCGCCCGCGCCGCCGCCGAATGCGCCGGAAAGGCCGCCGCCCTTGGGTTTCTGGATCAGGATCACGAGCATCATGATGATGCAGACCAGCGTGAAGCCGACCGCCATCACCCAGACGCCAATGCCTAGCCCCGCCGCACCCAGTGTCAAAGTTTCCATCGCTGCTTCCTTCGTCGTGCGGCCGTCTCGCCGCGTAAATCGTGTTTGTCTGTTGGTTTCACCGTCTTGCAGTTAGGCCGGGACGCCGGTCCGGGCCGCATCAATAATCGCGCAGAAGTCGTCACGCTTAAGCGCCGCGCCACCGATCAGGCCACCGTCGATATCGGGCTGAGCCAGCAGTTCCGCGGCGTTGCCCGGCTTCATCGACCCGCCGTACTGGATCCGTACGGCGTCGGCGACCTGCTCGTTGTAGATGCCCTTCACACAGCCGCGGATCGCCGCGTGTGCCTTCTGCGCGTCCTCAGGCGTCGCGGTCTTGCCGGTGCCGATCGCCCAGACAGGCTCGTAAGCGATCGTGATGTGCTTCATCTGCTCGGCGCTGACACCCGCCAGCCCGTAGCAGAGCTGGCCGTAGTTGATGAAGTCGGTCATGCCGGCCTCGCGCTGCTCGATCTTTTCGCCGATCGCGAGGACGACCTCGAAGCCGTGTTCTAGCGCGGCGCGGACTTTTTCGTTGATAAGTGTGTCACACTCGCCGATGACGTGGCGACGCTCCGAGTGCCCAACGAGCACGAGCGAGCAGCCGACGTCCTGGAGCATCGAGAGCGACACCTCGCCGGTGTAGGCCCCGTTCGGCTGGTGGTAGAAGTCCTGGGCGCCGACGCGTACCGGGCTGTGTGCCTCGGCAAACACCGATGCGACCGGCCCGAGGTAGGGGAACGCCGGGAACACCGCGACCTGCACGCTGTCGCCCTGCACGCTCTGAGAGAGCTCGGTCGCGAGCGATATCGCGTCCTGCAGGTGCAGATTCATCTTCCAGTTGCCACCGATCGTCGGCGTACGGCCAGCCATATCAAGCTCTCCAATGCGATAAGCCGACCCAAACGGGCGGCTGGGGGAATCCAAGATGATAACTGATCCAAGCCGACGACGCGGCCGGGGAACCTCCAAACCCGCCATACAGGCCCCGAACCCGCTACGACGCCTTCGAGGCGGCCGCACGTCCCAGCGGGAGCCCGCGGCAGTTCTTGAGCAGGTCGACCGCCCCACGCGCCTTGAGGTCTTCCACCGCCGAGGCCACCAGCCGACGCAGGTCCCGCGTCTTGCAGACCTCATCGACCTCCAGCAGCCGCGCCCCGTCGCTTGCCAGCACACGGGCTCGCAGCCGGAACTTGTGCGAGTCCGAGTTCCGCTTGGCCTGCGTCTTGGCGGGGTCGACCTGCTCGGCCAACACCGCGACCGGGGAGTGGCAGTCCGCCCCGAGGCCCGACACCACCGACCGCTCGGCATGGATCGCGGTCGAAGTCGTCGCATCGTTCAGCGGCAGGCAGCGCGTCAGTGAGATGTGGTCATCGCGTCGGCACTGGATCCCCAGCGCTCCCTGGGCGGCCGGCGGCAACACCGTCTCGACATCCAACGCACCGCCGAGCCACTGCACCATCCCCAGCCGACGCAGGCCCGCCGCGGCGAGCAGTGTCGCGTCGGGGCCGGGCCCTTGGGTCGCGCGTTCGACACGTGTCCCGACATTGCCCCGCAACAGCTCGATGGCAAGGTCGGGCCGGGCACGCAGCACCTGGGCCGCGCGGCGGGGGCTCGATGTCCCCAGCGTCGCGCCGTGTGGCAGGTCGGCCAGGGTGGCCGCGCCGCTGCGCGACACCAGCACATCCCGCACATCCGCCCGCCTGGGCACCGCGGCGATCTGCAGGCCCGGCGTCTCCTCGTCGGCGGGCATGTCCTTCATGCTGTGCACCGCGAGGTCCGCCTTGCCCGACAGCACCGCCCGCTCCACCGCCTTGGTAAACAAGCCCTTGCCGCCCACCGCCGACAACGGCCCACTAGTCACACGGTCACCCTCGGACTCGATCCACACAAACCGCACTTCGAGCGTCGGGTGCAGCCGTTTCAGCCCGCGCGCCACCATCTCCGCCTGCACACGCGCAAGCGGGCTTCGGCGAGAGGCGATCACGATGGGTTTCCGGCTACGTCGCAAGGGGCGCTTCCATGCTCGGGTCGACAACGCATACTATACAAACGACCCGCCACCCGCCGACACGCGGAAACCACACCGGAAGACCCGATGCCCGAGACGCTCCTGATCATCACGCTCGCCCTTGTCCTGGTGATGATCGCGCTGCAGGTCGTCGTACTGCTGCGCCAGAAATCGGGGGAGAACCGCGCTCAGGCCGAGCAACTCGCCCGCATCGAGCAGCAGGGCGACCGCCTGCCCCATCTTCTGCGCGACGAGGCCGACCGTTCGCGCAAAGACCACGCCGACGCGGCCGACAAACTCCGTGCCCAGCTTTCCGACACCGACCGCGCCAACCGTGCCGAGCACACCAAGACCGCCAAGCAGCAGCGCGACGAGCTCGCGCAGAAATTCGAGGCCTTCGCCACCATCATCAACCGCGACATCAAGACGCTCGGCGAACAGCAGCACAAACGCCTCGCCGAAGTGACCGATCAGGTCGGCAAGCTCGTCGAAGCCAGCGACAAGAAGGCCGACACACTGCGCGTCGCCGTCGAGAAGAAGCTCGACCAGCTCCAGAAATCGAACGACGACAAGCTCGAAAAGATGCGTGCGACGGTCGACGAAAAACTCCAGACCACGCTCGACAAGCGCCTGGGCGAGTCCTTCAAGCTCGTCAGCGAGCGCCTCGAAAAAGTCCAGCGCGGGCTCGGCGAGATGCAGGAACTCGCCACCGGCGTCGGCGACCTCAAACGCGTCATGACCAACGTCAAGCAGCGCGGCACCTGGGGCGAAGTCCTCCTGAGCAACCTCCTCGAACAGGTCCTGACCCCCGAGCAGTACGAGCACAACTGCAAGGTCCGCCCCCGCAGCGACAACCTCGTCGAGTTCGCCGTCAAACTGCCCGGCCCCGACGACGACCCCAAGTCGCACGTCTACCTGCCCATCGACTCGAAGTTCCCCAAGGAGCCCTACGAGCGCATCGTCGCCGCGGGCGACGCCGCCGACCCCGACGCGCTGGAGCGGGCCCAGAAAGAGCTCGAAACCGCCGCGCTCAAGTGCGCCCGCGACATCCGCGACAAGTACGTCGCACCGCCGCACACCACCGACTTCGCGATCCTCTTCGTCCCGACCGAAGGGCTCTACGCCGAGCTGCTGCGTCGGCCAGGCCTGGTCGAAAAACTCCAGCGCGACTGCCGCGTCAACCTCGCCGGGCCGACCACGCTCATGGCCCTCTTGAACTCCCTACAGATGGGCTTCAAGACCCTCGCGATCCAAAAACGCTCGGGCGAGGTCTGGAAACTCCTGGGCGGCGTGAAGACAGAGTTCGGCCGGTTCGAGCAGTGGATCGACGCCGTGCAGAAGAAGCTGCACAGCGCAACGAAGGAGATGGACAAGGCCGCCGTCCGCACCCGCCAGATGACCCGAAAACTTTCGAAAGTCCAAGAGCTACCGACCGGCGAGACCGTGGCACTCCTGGGGATCGACAACGAGGATGACGCAGAGGCTTAGGCCTGCTCAAGATGGCCCATCTGCCCGACGCGATGGCTGCGCCACTGCCGATTCAGCCCGCCGGTGTGATCTGGCCTTGATCATGATTGCGAGGCTTCGGGCTCGGCCGGAAACTCACCCAATACTTCGTCGGGACCGCCAGGGCGATGGCGATGACGACCAGGTTGGCGATGGCAAACAGCATCAGCTTCTGCATCGCCCCATCCATGAAGCCGTAGGTGTGTAGCCCGACGCCCAGCAGGTTGGTGCCGAACCACGACCAGGCCGTGATGATGTTGCCCATAATCGCGAGGCACATGAAGCCGCGCTCGCGGACGAGGTGGCCCCACCGCGCGTGCAGCGCGATCGCGTTCATCAGCACGATCATCACCGCGCCGTTTTCTTTCGGGTCCCAGCCCCAGAAACGTCCCCAGCTCTGGTCGGCCCAGATGCCGCCGAGCACCGTGCCGACAAAGCTGAACAGCAGCGCAAAGCAGATCGTGCCGTAGACCATCCCCACCAGCAGCCGTGACGATTTTTTATCAAGCACCGGCGTCGCCATGCCAAGCACGATGTACAGCAGCGCCAGGAACCCGGCGAAGAAGGTCGCGGAGTAGCCCAGCGTCACCGTGATGACGTGTGTGCCCAGCCAGAAGTTCGAGTCGAGCACCGCCTGCATCACGCCCATCGTGTCGCCGTCCTTGGCGAGGTTGTGCGCGATGAAGAGTGTCGCCACGCCGACAGCCGACGACGCCAGCGACGCGATGCCCAGCCGGCTGAGCAGTTCCATGACGATCGCGAAGCAGACCGCCCCCCAGCCGATGAACACCGCCGAGGAGTACAAGTTTGTGACCGGCGGTCGGCCCTGGAGCCACATCCGTATCACCAGCCCCGCCGTGTGCAGCAGGAACGCGATGATCAGGATGCCGACGCCCGAACGCCACACCGCCTTGTACCCGCCCTCGGGCAGCACCGGCCTGAGCAGCAGCCCCAACAGGCCGACCAGCCCCGCGAGCGTGTACAGCACGATCCCTTTCGCGAACGGGCGGTAGGCGTTGAAGCCCTGCTCGAACGCGGCCTTGCGCATCACACCCTTGGCGTTGAGCTCGGCGCCAGGCTGCCCAGCCGTGCGGATCGCCTCGGCGTGGGCCTGCACCCGCTGGTTGAACCCCTCCGCGTCTTCCTGCGCATACGCCGTTGCCACATCCGACCATGTCTGTGCCGACGCACGCCCACGCGCCGCCCGCGTCACCTGCACCGACTGGCCCCCGGCACCACGCTCAAACAACGGCTGCCAATCCTGCCCCGTCTGCTCGGGCGCGAGCATGTACGGCCGCATCCCGAACTGCAGCTCATACACCAGCCCGACATTCAGCCACAGCCCGATCACGTGCTCCTGGAAACGCGTACGCTCATCGTCCGGCAGCCTGCGGGCCTGCAACGCCGCCTCCTCGACCTGCGGCATCGACGGCAGGATCTGGGCCAGGCTGAAGTACTTGCCATCATCCACCGTCTTGCCCATCAGCCCAAGCACGTCCGGGTCATCGATGCGGAACACCGCACGCTGCTGTGCGTTGGGGTGCTGCGACACGACCTCCGCCAGCCAAACAATCGCCGGCAGATTGTCGTCTTCGCCCGCCAGCAGCATCTCCTCGACCAGCGACTGCTTGCCGCTGATCTGCAGCAGCGAGTTCCGCGCGACCGTGTCCATCGGCTTGACCCGGCCGTCCTCCGAAGCCGGCAGCGCGCCGAAGGCCGCATAGTCATACGCACCCATCCCTGAGCCGCCGCCCGCGCGGAGCACGCCCGACATCAGCCACAACACCAGCACCAGCGCCAGCGCAAATGGCAAGAGGTAGAGCACCCTGGCTGTGATGCCCGCGTCGTTGCTGTGCTGTTCAATCGAAGTTGCCATGAGAAATCACTCAATGCGGATGACCGCGAGCGCGGTGTTACCCGATCCCCTGCGCCGCGGTGCGTCGGCCATAGCGGCGGAGCGACCCGCCAAACTGCACGCACAGCCCGACCGTCACGACGACACACGCCAGGTAGGGCATCAGGGCCCCGGGGTTCTGCGCGACCTGCAGGATCGTGCCCGTGTTACGGTTCAGCGGGTGCTGGAAAAAGCCGGACTGGAAAAACGCCTTGCCGTCGTAGCGCAGCGGGCGGTTCATCTTGATGAACGCTTCGCGGGCCGCGCCGCCGGGCTCGATCAGCCGCAGGTCGCTCGAGTAGTTCATCGCCACCCCCGTGCCCGTGAACGTGTCGTTGCGGAAGTCGTGGAGCTGGATCGTGTACGGCAGATAGGTACGCTTGAAGCGCAGTTCGACCCGCCAGGGCACACCGCCGATCTCGATCTCCGCCGGGGGCACGACATGGTGCGCCGACACCAGCACACGCTCAAACCCGCCCGCCTGGGTCGGCATCGCGATGTACGCGCTGGGGACATCGACCTCCGTTGCCCCCGAGGTGCCGCTGCTGCGATCGATCTCAAACGCCTCCCAATCCACCCGCGTCACATCCATGCCGATAAACCGTTCCGCCCGCAGGTCGCTGTTGGGCATGAACCCCTCGACGCGGATGGGCATGGGCAGGCCCGGCTTTTCAATCGGCTCCCCCGAAAGGACAGCCGCCTCCAGCATCCACTGGGCGATCACGACGTGGCGCTCATTCCCGTTCTCAAGCGGCTCGATCAGGGCCAGCTCGACCTCACGGATGTCGTAGGTAAAGTTGCTTGCGCCACGCTCGGGGATCTGCATCTGCCCTTCGTCTGCTTCGAGGCCGGTGACAAACTCACCGGTCAAGAGCAGGATCAGCCCGAGGTGGATCAGCACGATCCCCGCCTTGCGGCTGCCGAACAGGGCGTACATCGCGGCCGTCGCCAACACCATCGGCAGCGCCCAGATCCCGAGCATCAGCACGACGTCCTGCTGGATCACCATCGAAATCCGAGGCACGGCAACGGTCAGGACAAACATCAGAACCGACGCCCCCAGCAACGCAAGCCCAAGCCCGAGCGACCGGCCACGTGCCCGGACCTTGTAACGCACGGTATGCGCGGCGACCAGGTTCTCGATCAACAGCCCCAGCAGCAGGAAGCCGCCCGGGAAGATGAACTCGCCCGGCCAGGCCTGCTTCGAGCCCGGCGCAAGCACCGAACGCAGCACATCCAGCGGGACCCACACGAAGAACGACCGGAAGTAACGCTCGACCGCGTCCCACACCCCGAGTTCGACCTGCGCGAGCGTGCCGAGGAAGACCAGCACCGTGCTCAGCGCGAGCAGCGCAACCGTCAGACGCAGCGAAGCCAGCCAGTCGCGGTGGAGGATGCCCGCGCCAAGCGATAGCGCGATCGCCACCGCGAGGACCACGTAGAACACAGGCCCCATCCCGGACAAAAGATCGTCGTACCAGGCGATCAGGAAGTAGGGCACCGGGATCAGCGGCAGCGTGCTTAGCCGAAGCCAGAGGGGCGGGTTCGACATCATGGCGACACCTCCCCGGGTTCGTCCGGCTCGTCGGGTGCTTCCGCTTCAGCCGCCTCATCCTCCGACGGATCATGGAGTGGTGGCGCGTCGGGCACGCCGGCGTGTGGGTCGGCATTGGGGTCGAGCGGGATGTTCAGTTCGGGCCGGGGCGTGCCCTCGGGCCGAAGCGAGTAGATCACCTCGGTCATCGCGTCGGCGGCGTCGCTTACGGTCGCGCGGTCGCCAGTCAGCTTGAGGAACCACGTTACGAGCGCCGGGCCTGTCGGGTCCGCCGGGTCGACGATGCGCACGATCGCGGCGAGCATCGTGTCCGGTACGGTCGGCCCCGCGTACTGCCCGGTGATATGCACGATCCAGACCGTACCCCAGGGGTGCGGCAATGCGGGCGACACCGTCACGAGCTCCGACAAATCACGCGGCGCAATCGGCACATACTGGTCGGTCCACCGCCGCACGTTGGCGTCGAGCCCGCCGCCTTCGCCGGGGATCGCCGAGAGGGTCAGCCGGCCCGGCAGCATCTGCGTCGTGCCGGGCAAACGGTAGTCCCCGTGCAGTGCCTCGGGCACCTCCGGCGCGGGCCAAAACCCGGCGGGGACGTTCCACACAAAGCCCTCGGCCGCGCCTTCGGTCGCCTCGGGCTCGGGCCAGGCGTACGACGCCGCAGGCTCCACCTCGTACACCGCTACACCCTCACGCTCTTCGCAAGACGCAAGCAGCAACACCAGGCACATCAATCGTCGGAACCAGTCGCGCATGGGGGCGACATTCTAGGCTCCCGGCCCCTTCACCGTTGGCACACGATTCAAGAACCCGCACCCACCTTCGCCCACTGCTGCTCCAGACGCGATACCGAGACCTTCTCCGCCGTGCCCAACTCCTGCGCAAAGAGCGACACCCGCAGCTCCTCGATCATCCACCGCAGCCGGTCCAGTTCGGGATCAAGCCGCCCGTGCTCCCGGTTGGTGGTCTGCTGCTGGGCGTAGCGGTTCCACAGCGGCGCGACCTCTCGGAACCCGGCGAGATCCCGCGCGGCCGGGCCGCCCCCCGACGGCCCCCCCGTGCCGAGCTTCTCCAGCCGCTTCACCACCGCCGACAGGTAACGCGGGTACGACCGGAGCCGATCCCACGGCGTGTCCGTCAAAAACCCCGCGCCCAGCAGGTTATCCAGCTGGATCCGCACATCCGCCCGGGCGTAGTGGTCGGCCGGGAGCTTGGATCTTTCCAAAGCCAGCCGCGCCACGTGTGCCGACTGCAGCACCGGCCCGGCGACACGATGGACCTCCTCCACCGCCGCGTCCAGCCGCTGGAACCCCACGCGCTGCCGGGTGATGAACCCCTCGGCGTCGGTGATCTTCGCGTGATCAAACAGAAACGCCCGCTCGACCACCCGAGCCACAAGCTGTTCGCGCAGCGCCTTGGGTCGGCCATAGGGCGAGAACCACAGACGCTGGTCCTCAATCCCCGGCCACTGATCCACACGCCAGCGCAGCTCGCGCTGGACCTCAAACGTAAACAGACGACGCAGCCCGATGCGCGTCAGCCGGCGGGCCTTGCCGCGCTGATCCACCAGCCGCAGCGCGACCGTCTCGCCCTCGTCGATCAACGCCGGGAACCCCTTGGCCGCGACGCCACTGCGCGTCAGGTCAACGTGCTTGGGCAGCTCGCCAAAGGCCCACGTCGTCTCTCCCGGGGCGCTCCACCGCTCCAGGTCCATGCCGAGGTACGCCTGCACCGCGCCCGCACCGCACGCCCGCCGGACCGCCGCGACATCGCGACCGACCGCAACCTCGTTGCCGTCCTTGTCCAGCACCCGCAGCCGCATCGCCAGGTGCTCGGGCAGCTTCGACGCGTCAAAATCCTCCGGCCTGATCGCCAGCCCCGCGACCCCGGACAGCGCCCGCGCCGCCTGCGCCTCAAACGCCTCCTGCCCAAACGTCATCGACTGGAGCGCCCGACGCGCCGCGTCCGGCGCGGGCGACAGCGGCTTGCGTAGCCCTTTGGGCAGCGACTTGATCAGCGCAACCAGCTTCTCCTCCAACAGCCCCGGCACCAGCCAGCCCACACGGCGCGGGTCCAGCGATGCGAGCCCCTCGCGCGGCAGCGTCAGGGTCACGCCGTCGTCGTCGTCCCCGGGGGCGTAGCGGTAGTCCAGCCGGTAGTCCGACCGGTCCACCGCCAACCGGTCCGGGTAGCGCTCCGGCGTGATGTCTCGCTCCCGCGCTTCGGGCGCAAGCAGGTCGCCGCGCGACATCGTGAGCGCCACGACTGCCCGATCGCCCTCGCGCTTGAGCCACTGCTTGAGCCCTGCCGCATCGAAGACGTCCCCCGGCAGGCGTTCGTCGTAGAACGTAAACCGCCGGTCGTCCGAGACCAGCAGGCCGTGGCGGCGCGACTTGTGCTCCATCGCACGGACCTCGGCGACCAGCGCGCGGTTGTGGTGCACAAACGCGAAGAGGTCGGCAGACGGCTTTCCGCCTCGATGCGCCCCTAGCCGGCGGCCTACGGACGCCGGTCTTTGACGCGGGTCTTGGCGCTCCATGACCGGGGTCCGTAGGCCCCCGGCTATCCGCTGCTCATTTCTCCGGGGTTTCACTTCGGGCGGCTCCCAATCCTCCTCCACCAGCGCGTGCTGGATAAACATCTGCCGCGCCTCGGCCGGGTTGACCTTGCCCAGCGGGACGGGGCGGGCGGCGATCAGCGTCAGCCCGTAGAGCGACACGCGCTCGCTGCACATCACCGACCCGGTCTCGCGGACCCAGCGCGGCTCGCTGTGCGTGAGCTTCACGAGGTGGTGCGCCAGCGGCTCGATCATGCCGGGCTGGACCCGGCCGACGGTGCGGGCGTAGCGGCGTGTCGTCTCGACGAGTTCGGAGGCGACCACCCACTTGGGCTTGGCCTTGAAGAGTGCAGACCCGGGCCAGAGGTGGAGCGTCTGCCCGCCCGCACCTTGATAGTCGTAGCCGTCGCCTTTCTGCGCGATGTTGGAGAGCAGGCCGGCGAGCAGCGCGCGGTGGATGGCGTCGCTGGTGCTGTCGCTAATCTCCTCAGGCAACTCCTCGCCGCGCGGAGCCTTGTCGATCAGCCCGACGTCTTTGGCGAGCCGGGCGAGCTGTTGGTGGACATCGATCCACTCACGCATGCGCATGTAGTTGAGGAAGTTCTGCGAGCAGCACTTGCGGAGCTTGCTGTGCGAGAGCTTGCGGCGTTGTTGGTGGTAGAACCGCCAGAGGTTGAGGTAGAGGAGGAAGTCGCTGCGCGGGTCGGTGAACTTCTCGTGCGCGGTGTCGGCCGCGCCGCGTTTCTCAGCCGGGCGCTCGCGCGGGTCTTGGACTTCCAGCGCAGCCGCGACCACAAGCACTTCCTCCAGCACGCCCTCGTCCTTCCCCGCCAGCACCATCCGCCCGACCCGCGGATCGACAGGCATGCGCGACAGTGATCGGCCGATCGGGGTCATCGCCGGGCTACCCGCCTGCCCGACATCCAACGCGCCCAGCTCGTGCAGCGTCTTGTACCCATCCCGGATCATGCTCCCGCGCGGCGGGTCGATGAACGGGAACCGCTCCACCGCACCGAACCGCAGCGACGTGATCTGCAAAATCACCGCCGCCAGCGAGGTCCGCAAGATCTCCGGCGTCGAAAACGCCTCACGCGCCGCGAAGTCTTCCGCGCTGAACAGGCGGATACACACCCCCGGGCCCAGCCGGCCGCACCGGCCCTTACGCTGGTCGGCGCTCGCCTGGCTCACCGGCTCGATCGGCAAACGCTGCACCTTGCTGTTGGGCGAATACCGGCTGACACGCGCGGTGCCGGTGTCGATCACGTAGTGGATCCCCGGGACCGTCAGCGACGACTCGGCCACGTTCGTCGCGACAATCACCCGCCGCGGGCCACCCGCCTTGGGTGAAAAGATGCGGTCCTGCTCGGCGTTGCTCAGCCGACCAAACAGCGGCAGCACCTCCGCAGCACGACGCCCACGCGACAGGTGGTGCTCCAGTGCATCGCACGCCTCGCGGATGTCACGCTCGGTCGGCATGAACACCAGCACGTCCCCGCCCGGCTGCGCATCACCCGGATCACGCGACAACTCATCGACCGCACGGCACAGCGCATCACCGACGTCCTCGGCCTCGCCCGTCTCCTCATCCACAAGCGGCGGCCGATACCGCACCTCGACCGGGTACGTCCGGCCCGACACCTCGATCACCGGCGCTAGCTCACCGGTCTTCACGTCGGCGAAGTGCTCGGCGAAGCGCTGGGTGTCGATCGTCGCGGAGGTAATGACCACCCGCAGGTCGGGGCGCTTGGGCAGGATCTGCTTGAGGTGGCCGAGGATGAAGTCGATATTCAGCGAGCGCTCGTGCGCCTCGTCGATGATGAGCGTGTCGTACTGCTCGAAGAACCGGTCCCGCGCCGCCTCGGCCAGCAGCACGCCGTCGGTCATCAGCTTGATGTACGTCGTAGGCGAGGTCTTGTCGTTGAAGCGGACCTTGTAGCCCACCGCCGAGCCCAGCGTGCTGCCCAACTCCTCCGACACCCGCGCCGCGACCGACCGCGCGGCGATCCGGCGCGGCTGCGTGTGGCCGATCAGCCCGGCAACACCGCGCCCCATTTTCAGGAGCAGCTTCGGCAACTGCGTCGATTTGCCCGACCCCGTTTCGCCGGCGACGACAACGACCTGATGGGCCTCGATCGCCTTTGCGATCTCATCCGCCCTCTGGGTGATGGGCAGGTCAGCCACCAGCGTCGGCCTGGGTAAGGCGGCCAGGCGTTTCTCACGCAGCGCGACGGAACGGCCGAGCTGCCGCGTCAACCGTCCGAGGTTCTTGTCGCAACGTCGGCCGTCGCGTCTGTCCTTGCGTAGCGCATCGAGCCGCCGCGACAGGCGGTGCCGATCGATCAACATCGCGCCGCTGAGGCGCTGGGCAAGCTGGGTAAGCGGATCACTCACGTCGATGATTTCTTTCTGCAGTTCGGCCTAATCTCCATTCTATCCCGCGTGCAACTTGTGTATGCTGTCCGAACCTGTCTGTTATCGAGGACTTCGATGGACTCGCTCGCTGGGAATCTCCTTGTCGCCGCACCCACCATGGACGACCCGAACTTCGCCCGGGCCGTCATCCTGATGGTGGACCACAGCGAGCAGGGTGCGCTGGGCCTGGTGCTCAACCGCCCGTCGCAGACCAAGGTCGACGCGGTGTGGGACCAGATCAGCATCCTGCCCTGCCCGGTCGATCAATGGGTACGCCGCGGCGGGCCCTGCCCGGGGCCGTTGATGCTGCTGCACGATCAGCCGACCCACGCTCAGGTCGAGGTCTGCGAAGGCGTTTGTTTCAGCAGCGAGGAGGCGCTCGTCACCGGCGCGATTGGGCCTGACAGCACCCACGAGCAAGACCTCGGGTCCGACGGCGCAAGGCTGGGCTTCTACGTCGGCTACGCCGGCTGGGAAGGGGGCCAACTCGAAGCCGAACTCGGCACGGGCTCGTGGCTGGTCACGCAGGCGACACCCGCCATCGTGTTTGACCCGGACGCCGACGACGGCTTGTGGATGCGCGTGATCACCGGCATCGACCGCGCGATCGCGATGCTGGCGATGAACCCCAAGATCATCCCGCACGACCCGGCGATGAACTAGGCGCCTCCAAACGCGCTGCCCACTGGCGGGTGGGGGTAGCCTACTATGCACAACCGCGTGAACGACAACACCGAGCGCTGCCGCCCGGTGTTATCGTTCGTGTGAATTGTTCGCGCGTGTCCGGCTATTCGTCCTCGGGGATAAACAGCTCGTGGCCACGGCCCTTGACGTCGTTCGCGGCAAGGATCGATTCCCACGCCGCGGCGTTGTCGCCTTCAAGCAGGGCGTTCTCGGCCGCGAGGAGGTGCATGACCAGCTCGTTCATCAATGTGCGGTAGGTCGCGGCGAGCGCGTCGCGTTCGCCGGCAGGCAGGTCATCTGCCATCTCTGGGATAAACGCCTTCGACTCGAGAGAAAGCACGGCGAGCGCGTGGAGATGCTCGATCGTGTCGGCGTTCTTGGCCGCATCGCGCCCCTGCCGGCGTACCTGCCGATAGTGCGCGTTCATCTCCTCCATCGCTTCGTGCAACGCGTGGCCGTGGCTGTGCCCATGGCCCTCGCCTTCCGCATGTGTGTGCCCGTCGTCGCCGTCGGCCGCGACAAACGTAGGGCGCGGCAGCAGGGCGGCAGCGCCAACAATCGCTAGGGACAAACCAAAAATCGCAGCGGGGGTCTTTGCCAGCTTCATCTCATCATCCTTCGGAAAAGAGTCGGGTAGGTTGAACAACAGGCGTTCTAGCGGGCTTGCTCCCGCCAAGCGCGGCCATGATAACGACTGCGCTCAACACCCATGGCTTACAGGCCAAGCCCGACCGATCGCAGGCCAGCGCCCTAATGATGATTAGCCCGCCAACGCCCGACGCCGGCCGATCACACACACCGCAAAGCTCACCGCCGTGCCCGAGACCATCCACCAGGGCCAGCCGATCGCGACCGCGTTGCCTTCGCCCCGCACCGCCTCACTGATCGGCCCGAGGATGTAGCTCTGCTGCAGCAGCACCACAACCGCCCCGGCGACCAGCGCGGCAATAACGCTCGGCGTGCTGCCGCGGTTCGTCAGCCGGGCGGTGAGGAACACCCCGACGAGCCCGGCGTAGGCGAAGGACATCACCCCCAGCGCAAAGTCGATCAGCGACTGCCCGCCGCCTTGCTGCGCGACCGCCGCGCCGATGGCGAAGATGATCAGCACGGCCCCCATCGCGGCCACCGCGAATCGGCCGCGTATGCTGGAAGACGCGCCGCCGCCGGCATCTCCAGCCGCCTCTTGTCTGGCTCGGAACACATCCGCGACCGCGCTGGACGCCATCGCGTTGACCGCCGAGTCGAAGCTGCTCATCGCCGCCGCAAACATCCCCGCCATCGCCAGCCCCGCGAGCACGGGCGGCATCTCCGTGACTAGAAAATGCGGGTAGACCTTCCGCGTGTCCTCGATCGCGGCCGGGGCGTTGGCGCCCATCACCTCGGGCATGCCGTAGTAGATCGACAGCAGCAGGCCGATGATGAGGAACAGCACCACCACGGGGACCGCGACAAGCTGCGACAGGACCAGCGACAGGCTCGCCTTCCACGCGCTGCGGGTTGTCATGGTGCGCTGCACGAGGTCGTGGTCCGTGCCGTAGGCACCGATGCTCGTGAATGTCACGGCGAACGCGGCGAAGAGTGTCGTCGTCGCGGCCCAGTCGTACCTCCCTGTCTCGGGGTCGATCCCGGTCTTGACGACCGTAAGCTTGCTGGTCTTCTCCGGCCCGGCCTCCTGCAGGACCCCAACGATCTCGGGCACACTCAGCGGGATCATCTTCAGCAACAGGATGATCGAAACGACCGCCGCGCCGACCACAAAGACGACTTGAAGCGTGTCGGTCCAGATCACCGCGCGGATACCGCCCATGCAGGTATACGCCGTGCCGACGACGCCGAGAACAAGGATCGAGTAGATGAGGTTTTCGACGGTGGTCTCGCCGAAGAGAATGAGGCAAAACGCGATGCCCGCCATGAAGAGGCGTGCGCCCGACGCGAGCAGCCGGCCGACGAGGAACGCGACGCCCGCGGCGGTGGCGCTGCCGGGGCTGATGCGTTGGCCGAGGTAGCCGTAGATCGTGGTGGTGTTCGCGCGGTAGAGCGCCGGCAGGAAGAGCAGGGCGACGACGGCAACGGCCAGGAGGCCACCGATGTTGAGGATGAGGTACGAGAGGTCGCCCTTGAAGCTGATCTCGGGCGCACCGATGTAGGTCGCGGCGCTGAGCGAGGTCGCGACGAGGGAGAGGGTCGCCGCCCAGACGGGGATGCGTCGGCCGGCGAGGAAGAACTGGCCTTCGTCCTCCTGCTTGCGGGACGCGGCGTAGCCGATCGCGAGGACGACAAACAGGTACGCGCCGACCACGCCCCAGTCGATCCAGGTAAACGCGGCCAAGGGCAGGGGGGTCTGCGGTGTATCGGGCATGACGTATTTCTAACGGATCGTGGGCGGGGATGCTTCGTTGAGGCGGCCTATCGACGCATGCCCAAGCCGGGCCAGAGCGCAGCGCCGGCCGGGGTTCCCTGGAGCTACACAAACCCCCCGGCCCGGCGCTGCGCTCGGGCCGGCTTGGGACATGGCGTGCGTGCGTACACTAGGGGCATGCCAACCCGCACCGCCTGGCTGGGGATCGACATCGGCGCAAGCTCAACCAAGCTTGCGCTGCTGCACACCGATCCCCGGCCAGCCGGCGGCCTACGGACGCCGGACGAGCAACGTCAAGACATGCCCAAAGGTCCGGCGTCCGTAGGCCGCGGGCTAGCGAAGCTCGGGCAGAGCGCTATCTACGACCGGCCGACGCTAGAAGCGCTCGGGGCTGCGGTACGCGGCGCGGCCGAAGCGTTGCTGGACCGGGAGAAGCCGACGGCGGTGTGCGGCGTCGGCCTGGCCGTGCCTGGGCCGGTGGGGGAGGGCGGCGTGGTCGAGCAGTGCGGGAACCTGCCGGCGCTGGACGCTGTAGAGGGCGGGGTGTGGCTGCACGACGCGCTAGCCGGTGTGATTGACGCTGACGTGCCCGTCCATGTGACGCCGGATACGAACGCCGCCGCGGTGGGCGCGTACACCGACGACCCTAAACGGGGACGGACCCTTTTTTTATCCCTGGGCACCGGCGTCGGCGGGGCGGTGCTGGATGACGGCGAGCCGCTGGCCTTGACGCGCGGCACGCCGGGGCACCTGGGCCACATCGACATCTCCGGGGGCGACCCCGACGCGCCCGCAACCGAAGCCGCGGGCCGGGGCGCACTCGAAGCGTACCTCGGCGCAAAAGCGCTCCGCGCCGCGGGCCTCCCGCTCGACGACCCGGACGCCTGCGCCCAGCACCCGGCGATGCCGAATGCCATCAACGCGCTGGCACGCGGGCTGCGCATCATGCTCGCGCTCTACCGCATGGACCACATCGTCCTGCTCGGCGGGGTCGCGCCGGTCTTCGCGCCGCATCTGGAAGACGTGCGACGCCGTACCCGCGAGGGGCTCACCCACGTCGCGCCCCAGGCCTGGAACCTCGCTGTCGCCGCCACGGGGGTCCACACCGCCGCGGTCGGGGCGGCGCTGTTGGGGCAAAGTACCAGACGCTTCGCGGACTCAGCGTCGGCGTGAGCCATGCGCCCGCTACACCATCCGACGCAGCAGCGCCAGGAAAAATGCATCATGCGTCGCCGTCGGCAGCACACGCACCGCACGGGCCAGGGACTCGGGCAACGCCTTGCCCCGCCACGCCGTCAAAGCAGGCATCGTCGACGCAGGCAGCTCGGGCAGCGCTTCGAGCGCCACCGCATCCCCCAGCTTGCCCAGCGTATGCGCGACGACCTGCTCGTTCTCCGCGACAGACATCGAACACGTGCAGTACAGCACCGTGCCGCCCGGCCTCACCGATTCCAACGCCGAACGCAGCAGCGCCTTCTGCACCCGTGCGCAGCGCTGCACCTTCTTGGCGCTCCAGTCGCGATAGCTCGCCGGGTCGCGCGTCGTGAACATCGCCTCGCCGGCACACGGCGCATCGACCAACACCTTGTCGAATCGGCCGGGGGTCTTGCGCCCGACGGATCGGCCGTCGGTGTGGTAGGTCTTGACCATCGCCGCGCCGCCACGCTCCAGGTTCGCACGCAGCTTGAAGAACCGCGTCTTGCCGGGCTCGACGGCGTTGAGTGTCCCTGTGTTCTCCATCATCGCCGCGAGCATCAGCGTCTTGCCGCCCGGCGCGGCGCACAGGTCCAGCACCGACTCGCCCGGCCGTGCATCCAGCGCCAACGGCGCAAGCATGCTCGCGATGCCCTGGATGTAGACTCGGCCATCGGACACCAGCGGCGACTGCGTCAACGTGCGACGCTGCTCTGGCGGCACGGTAAACGCTGTCTCGATCCCCG
The DNA here is from genome assembly GCA_039193915.1 of Planctomycetota bacterium. Classification (GTDB taxonomy): domain Bacteria; phylum Planctomycetota; class Phycisphaerae; order Phycisphaerales; family Phycisphaeraceae; genus JAHQVV01. The sequence goes on along the minus strand of JBCCWH010000017.1, from coordinate 8,812 downwards.
GCACACCAACCGGCGATAGACCTGCAACGCGCAAATCCGCGACCGCCGCATCGGGCTGTGCCTTGAGCGTGTTCACCCGGAAGGCCGTGGGTTTGTCGGCATCAAAACTCGCGAGCGCCGCGCCGAATCGATCGGCCGACAGCGTCTCACGCAGCCGATCAACAAACGCCTCGGGCAGCCCCGGTGGGTCCGCGTCCTGCGTCACGGCTAAGCCTTCTTCTTGCGGCTAAAGAACCGGCCGATGAGCTCTCGGCCCTCGTCGGTGTTGCGCAGCGCAACGAGTGACCGGCGTTCCATGTCCAGCCCTGCCTGTCGACCATCTCGCAGCCCCGCCTCCACCGTGTCGAGCATCGCGCGGGCCGCGCGTTGCTTGATCGGCTCGATCGCGTCCAACGTGTCACGGGCCTCCTCCAAGACCGGCAGCCAATCCACCGCCGCCGGGGCGGGGGCCGGCTCCACCGACTTCGCCGCCGCCGACATCTCTGCCTCCGGAACAACCGCCTCGGCCAGCCCGAGCTCTTGTGCCTGCGCTGGCGTCATGATGTTGCCCGACAACAGCCACGGCAGTGCGCGCTCCACTCCCAGCCGTTCCACCAGCCGCACCGTCCCGCCCCAGCCCGGCACCAGCCCCAGCCCGATCTCCGGCAGCCCGAGGATCGGCTTGTCGCCGTCTGCCACCACCCGCGCGTCGCACGCCAACGCCACCTCCAGCCCGCCCCCCAGCGCCGCGCCGCCGATCAATGCCGCCGTCGGCATCGGCAACGCCTCGATCCGGTCCAGCACGTCCTGCCCCTGCTTGAGCAACGCGTCCAGCTCGTCATCCGGGGCGTCACGGATCACCCGCAGGTCCGCCCCCGCGATAAACGTGCCCGGCTTGCCCGACCGCAGGACCACCCGCGTCGGCGGGGTGTCGAGACGCGCGATCCCGTCCAGCGCGGCCGACACCGCCGAGAACACCTCCGCCCGCAACACGTTGACAGGCCGGCCCGTCTCATCGAAAACGATCTGGGCCGACCCATCCGCCAAGTTCGCCCAGGTCACCAGTTCATCGCTCATCACCGATTCCTTCTAAAAGCACTTTTCAGGGGCTGAAACCCGCCACACCTAAGGGATTTCCGCTATCGTAATGTAATCCCCCCTCAGTGTTCCGGGGGGCGGTCAGGCAGGTCCAAGGAAGCCCGGATGCCCGCTGCAAAAAAAACCAAAGAAACCGACCTCCGGACGCTGACCGTGCAGGTCCAGGCGCAGGAGGCCGTGCTCCGCGAGGGCGGCGGCGCGTCGGGGCGGGCCAGGCAGGAACGCCTGGGCCGGCTGGTCGCTCGGGACCGGATCGAAGCGCTGCTGGATAAAGACTCGCCCTGGCTGGAAGTCGGGCTCTGGGCGGGCTACGAGATGTACGAGGAGTGGGGCAAGGTCCCCGCGGCAGGGGTGCTCACCGGCATCGGCGTCGTGTCGGGCCGGCGGTGCATGATCGTCGCCAATGATGCGACGGTGAAGGCCGGCGCGTTCTTCCCGCAGACGGTCAAGAAGGTCCTGCGGGCGCAGCGCATCGCTTTCGAAAACGGCCTGCCGCTGCTGTACCTCGTCGACTCGTCGGGCGTGTTCCTCCCGCTGCAAGACGAGATTTTTCCGGATGATGACGACTTCGGCGCGATCTTCCGCAACAACGCCGTGTTCAGCGCGGCCGGGCTCCCGCAGATCGCCGCGATCATGGGCGCCTGCATCGCCGGCGGGGCGTACCTGCCGATGCTCTGCGACAAGATCCTCATGACCGAGGGCAGTTCGCTCTACCTCGCCGGGCCCGCGCTCGTCAAGGCCGCGATCGGCCAGGACCTCAGTGAAGAAGAACTCGGCGGGGCAACCATGCACGCCACCATCTCCGGCTCGATCGACTTCCACGAAAAAGACGACCCGGCCTGCCTCAAACGCCTGCGCTCGCTGGTCAAACGACTGCCCGAAGACCCCCCGGCCGTGATGGCCGAGGAAACCTCGACCGCCCCCGCGAAGAAGGCCACAAAAACCGCCAGCGGCAAGAAGAAACAGTCCGTCGGCCCGTCGAAAGACCCCGAAGCGCTCTACGACCTCGTCGATGTCGCGGGGCACAAGCTCTACGACGTGCACGACCTGCTCGCCTGCGTGGTTGATGCGGGGTCGGTTGATGAGTATCGGCCGGACTTCGGCCAGACGATCGTGTGCGCCTACGCCGACATCGGCGGCCGGCCCGTGGGCATCGTCGCCAACCAGCGGGTGCAGGTGACGCCCGCGAAGGGCGCGGTACAGATGGGCGGGGTGATCTACGCCGACTCGGCCGACAAGGCCGCGCGGTTCATCATGGACTGCGGACAGACCAAGCTGCCTTTGATCTTCTTCCAGGACGTCCGTGGCTTCATGGTCGGCCGCGACGCCGAGCAGTCGGGCATCATCCGCAGCGGCGCGAAGCTCGTCAGCGCGGTGAGCAATACCGAGTCGCCCAAGATCACCGTCATCACCAACGGCTCGTTCGGCGCAGGCAACTACGCGATGTGCGGCAAGGGGTTTGACCCACGCATGATCTTCGCCTGGCCCAACGCACAGTACGCCGTGATGGGCGGGGCGCAGGCGGCGAAGGTGATCCTGCAGATCGAGTCCCGCCAGGCCAAACGCCGCGGCGAGGAACTGGACGAAAAAGCGCAGAACGAACTACGCGAGAAGATCGAGGCCGCCTACGAACACAAGACCGACATCCGCTACGGCGCGGCCCGCGGCTGGGTCGATGCCATCATCGCCCCGCACACAACCCGCGACGTGCTGATCCAGGCCCTCGCGACCGTCACCCGGCCCGCCCCGCAAGGCGGGTTCCGTGCCGGTGTGCTGCAAACCTAGCCCCTGCGTAGGACAGGCATGCCTGCCTGTCATCGGGCGAAGACCGAATCAACTCGGCGTCTCGACCAGGCCTTCGGCCTGTGACAGGCAGGAATGCCTGTCCTACTGTTAGAAACCTACCCGGAGCACCGTCGTGAGCGAACCGCTCGTCCTTATTTCCAACCCCCGGCCAGGTGTCGTCGAGCTGACGCTCAACCGTCCGGACAAGCGCAACGCGCTGAGTATCCCGCTGCTGGAGCAACTGGTCGCCCAAGTGTTCGCGGCGCAGGACGACGACGCGAACCGCGTACTCGTGCTGCGCGGCGCGGGCAAGGTGTTCTGTGCCGGGCTCGACCTGGCCGAGGCGACCGACCCGGAGAAGGCCCACCGCTCGGCGGAAGCCGTGGCAAAAGCACTCCGGGTGATCGCGCACTGCCGGCTGGTCACCGTCGCGCGGGTCCACGGCGCGGCGATCGCCGGCGGGGCGGGGCTCATGGCCGCGTGCGACCTCGTCGTCGCGGACGAGGACACAAAGGTCGGCTACCCCGAGGTCCACCGCGGCCTCGTCGCCGGGCTCATCATGCCCTTCATCGTGCGACAGGCCCCGCTGCGGGCGGTGTCCGAACTCATGCTCACCGGCAGTTTGATCGACGCGAAGCGCGCGGCCGAGTTGGGCCTGGTCAACCGTGCCGTGGCCAATATCGAGCTCGACGCCGAAATGACCGTATTGCTCACCGACCTGCTCAAGGCCGCGCCGCTCGCGCAGCAACGCACCAAGCGCGTCATCGATCGGTGCGTCCCCGACGACCTGGACGAGGCCCTCGGCTTGGCCCTGGACGACCACATGCACGCCCGTCAGTCCCCCGAGGCGGCGGAGGGGCTCGCGGCCTTCCTCGAAAAACGTGAACCCAACTGGCGGCTCTGACACAACCGGTAAGGCGTAAACGCCCGCCAGCCACACCAACAACGCTAGATCCATAGCGGCCTGGAGTTACAGCTATGTCCCAAAGCAAACAAGCACTGCGCGAAGAACAGATCAAAGAAGCCGAGGAGATGCTCTTCACCGGGCCACAGAAGATGGGCCTGGCCAAAGGGCTGTTCTACGGCAAGTTCGTCGAGGGCTGGTGCATGCCCTACCCCAAGCTCTCGGCCGACATGCAGGCACGCCTCGACGCCGCCACGCCCGCGATCGCGGACTTCATCGCCAACGAACTGGACCCCGCCGAGATCGACCGCGGCGAAGACATCCCCCCGCGCATCATCAAACGCCTGGGCGAGTTGGGCATCCTCGGCATGACCGCCGACGAGAAAGACGGCGGCCGCGGCTTCAACCAGCAGGCCTACTGCAAGGTGCTCGAGATGCTCGGCGAGGCCTGCTCATCGACCACTGTCTTCGTCAACGCGCACCACTCCATCGGCGTCCGCGCGCTGCTGCTCTACGGCACGCCCGAGCAGCAGCAGAAGTACCTCCCCGAGATGATGGTCGGCGACAAGATCGGCGCCTTCGCACTCACCGAGCCTGAGGCCGGCTCCGACGCGGGCGGTGTCCAGACCACCGCCGACCCCACCGACGACGGCAAGGGCTACGTCCTCAACGGCCAGAAGTGGTACATCACCAACGGCGCGCTCGCCGGCTGCCTGACCGTCATGGCGCAGACGCCGGTCGAGGGCTCGGACAAGCGCAAGGTCACCGCCTTCATCGTCACGCCCGACATGCCGGGCTTCGAGGTCATCGAAGGCCGCATGGGCAAGATGGGCATCAAGGGCACCGCGACGTGCTGGATGAAGTTCACGGATATGTACGTGCCCAAGGAGAACATCCTCGGCGAGATCGGCCGCGGCCTGCAGCTCGCCCTGACCGTGCTCAACTACGGCCGGACGACGTTCGGCGCGTCGTGTACCGGCGCGTCGAAGGCCTGCCTGAAACTCGTCACGGACCACCTCAACACGCGCCGCCAGTTCAAGCAGACGCTCGGTGAGTTCGAGATGCCCCAGGCCAAGGTCGCCGACATCGCCGCCTCGACCTACGCGATGGAAGCGATGACCACGCTCATCGCCTCGATGATCGACCGCGGCTTGGAAGACTACATGCTCGAAACCGCGATGCTCAAGGTCTGGTCGACCGAAGAGCTGTGGACCTCAATCAACGACACCCTCCAGCTCCACGGCGGGCAGGGCTTCTTCACCGACCACACCCGCAAGATGCTGGCCGACCCGGCCCACCGCGAGCCCAACCCCGTCGAGCGGATGTTCCGCGACGCCCGCCTGAACCAGATCGGCGAGGGGGCCAACGAGGTGCTGCTGTCCTTTGTCACCTGTGTGGGCATGAAGAACCGCGGCGACCAGATGCAAGGCATCGTCGAGGGCTCGCTGGGCAGCAAGATCATGAACGCCTTAGGTTTCGCCAAGAGCCGGGCCCAGGCGCTGACCGCCGTCGATGTGCCGGTGAAGCACCCGGCCTTGAAGGCCTACGCCAGCGACCTGGGCAAGGCGATCAGCAGGTTCGACCGCGCCCTGGTCAGCCAAATGATCAAGTACAAAGAGGATGTCCTTGACGCCCAGCTCGTGCACGAACGCCTGGCCTGGGTCTCGATGGAGATGTTCGCCTACGCCTGCGCCCTGAGCCGGCTGGATTCCGAACTGGCCGACGCCAACGCCCCGGCGGATGTCGACCTGTCGGAGTTCAACCCCGCCGCGGACTACTTCTTCCAGCGTTCGAAGCGCCGCCAGGAAGAGAACCTCGCAGGGCTGGGCGACAACGACGACGCGGCACGCCTCAAGGCCGGGCGGGCTGTGCTTGGGATCGGGTAAGGGCCGCGAACAGTAAGGAGGACAGACATTCTTGTCTGTCATTCGGCGAAGCCGAAACGGGACGGGTGCCGGGTGCCACATAGCGCAGCGATGTGCCTACGCTCCACTGTTGATCGCACATAGCTGCGCTATGTGGCACCCGCAGCCCTGACCTACCGCGCACTCATCCGCAGCGCACCATCCAGGCGGATCGTCTCGCCGTTGAGCATCGGGTTGTCCAAGATATGCAGCACCAGCGACGCAAACTCGTTCGGGTCGCCCAGCCGGGGCGGGAAGGGGACGAGCTTGGCCAGCCCCTCGCGGATCTCGTCGGAGAAGCCCGCCATCATGGCCGTATCGAAGATGCCCGGCGCGATGGTCATGACGCGCACGCCGTGCCGGGCGAGTTCACGCGCGGCGGGCAGGGTCAAGCCGATCACACCCGCCTTGCTCGCGGCGTAGGCGCACTGGCCGATCTGCCCGTCCTGCGCGGCGATCGACGCGGTATTGATCAAGACGCCGCGCTGGCCATTTGCATCGGTTTCGTTCTTGACCATCGCCGCGGCGGACAGGCGGAACATGTTGAACAGCCCGACGAGGTTGATGCCCACGGCCTTGCTGAAGACGCCCAGGTCGTGCGCCCCCTCGCGCCCCACCACTTTCATCGACGGCGCGACCCCCGCGCAGCCGACGAGCCCGCGCAGCCCGCCGCCTGCCCCCGTGCCGCCCAGCTCGACCGCGACCTCGACGGCCTGCTGGCACTGCGCCTCGTCGGTGACATCGACCTTCACAAAGCGGGCCATGCCTTCCAGCGAGTCGGCCAGGGCCGTGCCCGCGTCTTCGTTCAGGTCGGCGATGACGACTTTGGCGCCCCGCCCGGCCAGCGCTTTGCTGCACGCCGCGCCCAGCCCCGACGCGCCGCCGGTGACGATGTAGCTGCCGGTCAGTTCTTGCATGCCGCTCCCTCGTTTTCGTATGTTTTTCGCGGTGGCTGGATGCCCCACGCTGGACACGCCCGCCGCACCGCTAAACTGTAACACGGCCCACCCTCATGCCACAACGCGACGACAACGCGACCCCCAACCTAAGCCCCGGCCAACGCCTGCGCGACGCCGTCGTCGCCGAAACACCCCTCCAGGTGCCCGGCGTGATCAACGCCTACTGCGCCCTGCTCGCCGAACGCGCGGGGTTCAATGCGCTCTACCTCTCGGGCGCGGGCGTCGCCAACGCGTCGTTCGGTTGGCCTGACCTGGGGTACACCACACTGGAAAGTGTCGCCGAGGACGCCCGCCGGGTCACGCAGGCCACCGCGCTGCCGCTGCTGGTCGATGCGGACACCGGCTTCGACGACCCGGGCGAGACCGCCAACGCCTTCATCGATGCGGGCGTCGCAGGCATGCACCTCGAGGACCAGGTCGAGCAGAAACGCTGCGGCCACCGCCCGGGCAAGCAGCTTGTGCCCCCGGGAGTGATGTGCGAGCGGGTCCGCGCCGCGGTCGATGCCCGCAAAGACCCCGCGTTTGTCGTGATGGCAAGGACAGACGCCCACGCGGTCGAGGGGCTGGACGCCGCGATCGAGCGGGCAATCGCATACGTCGAAGCCGGGGCCGACATGATCTTCGCCGAAGCGCTCGCGACGCTCGACGAGTTCCGCCGGTTTGTAGATGCCGTGAAAGTGCCGGTCCTTGCCAACATCACCGAGTTCGGCAAGACGCCCGGCTTCACCGTGGACGAGCTGCGCAGCGCCGGCGTCTCGCTCGCGCTCTACCCGCTCACCGCGTTCCGCGCGATGAGCTTCGCCGCGACGCAGGCCTATACCACACTCCGCAACGACGGCACGCAACGCGCCCTGCTCGACCGGATGCAGACCCGCGAGCAGCTCTATGACGTGTTGCGCTACCACGAGCACGAACAACGCCTGGATACACAGCTCAAACAAGAAGGAGCGAACGATGGCTGAAACCACCTACTCACGCGGCATGGCGGGCGTCATCGCCGGGGAAACCGCGATCGCCACCGTCGGGCAGGAAGGCCACGGGCTCACCTACCGCGGCTACCCGATCTTCGACCTGGCCGAGCACGCGACCTTTGAGGAGGTCGCTTGGCTGCTGCTCAGGGGCGAGTTGCCCACGGCCGACGAACTCGCGTGTTTCAAGCAGCGCCTGCTCGCGGCGCGTTCCCTGCCTGCCCCGCTGCGCACCGTGCTCGAACAGCTCCCCCTGGCCGCCCACCCGATGGACGTGCTCCGCACCGGCGTCTCGGCACTGGGCTGCCTCGAGCCCGAACCCGACAGCCCGACCGCCGACGACCAGCAGCGCATCGCCGAGCGGCTGATCGGGGCGCTGCCGTCCATGCTCACCTACTGGTACCACTTCGCGCACCACGGCAGGCAGATCAACACCGCGGTGGAAGACGGCTCGGTCGCCGGCCACTTCATGCACCTGCTGCACGGCAAGGCGCCCGACGACACCGCGCAGCGCGCGATCGATGTCTCGCTCATCCTCTACGCCGAGCACGAGTTCAACGCGTCGACCTTCACCGCACGCATCACGACCTCGACCCTGTCGGATGTCTACTCGACCATCACCGGCGCGATCGGCACGCTCCGCGGCCCGCTGCACGGCGGGGCGAACGAGGCGGCGTTCGCACTCATCAACCCGCTCCACGACGCGGACGACGCCGAGCGCTACATCATGGAAGCCCTGGCCCGCAAGGACAAGATCATGGGCTTTGGCCACCGGGTCTACCGCGTCAGCGACCCGCGCTCCGACGTCATCAAAAAATGGTCCAAGACCCTCGCCGACGCGACGGGCGACACCCGGCTGTACCCCGTCAGCGAGCGGATCGAAGAGGTGATGCGCCGCGAGAAGAACCTGTTCCCCAACCTCGATTTTTACAGCGCCAGCGCGTACCACTTCCTCGGCATCCCGACCGAGCTGTTCACCCCGATCTTCGTGCTGTCGCGCGTCGCGGGCTGGCTCGCGCATGTGTTCGAGCAGCGGGCCGACAACCGCCTGATCCGCCCCAGCGCGGTCTACACCGGCCCGGCCGAGCGGGATTGGACGCCGATCGATAAGCGGGGTTGATGGCGGTCAGGCGTCCGGTGCGGTGGACTCTTCAGTGCCCGGGTGCGCTGCGTTCGGCCTCGGGTGGAAGATTAGGGCGTCGCCGTTGATGCAGT
>JBCCWH010000016.1:0-45597 GCA_039193915.1 Planctomycetota bacterium | reverse complement strand
GTTGGGGATTCGGTTTGATTGCCTTTCCCCAATCCCCAACTCCCAACTCCCAACTCCCGGCGAAGCCCGAAATGGTCCACGATCTGCCTAAGCTCGTCCCAGCTCCCCGGGCCGATGTACTTCTGTTGGACGGTCCGGCTGTGCACGGTCGCGCCGCTATAGCCCAGGTCGATGACCGCCTGCAAGATGCGGTGGAACGACTCGGTCATGGCCGGCGTGTCGTCGTAGCTGCGGCGGAGCTTGACGGTCAGGGGCACGTCGTCACCGACCGCGTCGGCCACGGCTTCGAGGATCGCGATCGCCTCGTCGGGCACACTGAGCAGGTGGCCACCGCGAGCCTTCTTCTTGATCTTCTTGACCGGGCAGGCGAGGTTGACATCGACGACGTCATAACCGAGATCGACCAGAATCTTCGCACCCTGGGCGATCTCGTCGGGGTGGCTGCCCATGAGCTGGCCGCAGAGCGGGGCGTTATTACCGTGGTCGCCGGCCATGAGCTTGGCGTGGTCGAGCCCCTTGCCGCCCTGGATAAGGAAGTGGTCGAGCATGGCCTCGGTGATGCAGTAGGGGCAGCCGTGGCGGCGCGCGACCACCCGCATCGCGGCGTCGGAATAGCCCGCGAGGCCCGCCTGATAAAACGGCGCATCGATCGAGATCGGTTGATAACGCCTGCCCGGTTTGCCCAAGGTCAACATGCCGGTCATTATAGACGCCCGATGAACAAGACCCTTCCACAACAGACCGCCGCCCTGCTCTTCGCCCTCGCATTGCTGCTGACGTCGGGATGCTCGACGTTCCGCGACGCCACCGCCGGGCCCGACGAGATCAACCGCCTCGCCGCACTCGACTACCCCGCCGACGCGCCCTACGGCCCGGACCTCGACATCCTGATCGTCCGCAGCAACGCCAACATCCGCCTGGTCAACCGCACGCCAGACCCCTACAACGGCATGGTGCTCTGGCTCAACCAGCAGTACGCCGCCCAGGCCGGCCAGATCACGATCGGAACGGACAACGTCCGCACGCTCACCGACTTCATCAACCGCCACCGCGAACCCTACCCCGTCGGCACGCTGCTCAACCCCGACCAGACCCAGCCGCTTGTGCTGGCCGAGCTTTACAACCCGGCACTGGGCATCAAGCACCGCCTGCTCGTTCGCCCGGGCAACGAGGAAAGCATCCTGCCCTTCGAAACACTCGAATAGCATGGCCCACGGATCTCCGATACCCAAACGTTCCACATCTCAATAGAAGGACGCGACCGCGATGGACCGCAAAAAACTCTGGCGTCGTTACCAACAACACCTATGCGACTGCCCCGAGGTCGGACTGTCACTCGACATCTCCCGCGTACCGTTCACGCCCGCCTTCATGAAGAAGATGCGGCGGCCGATCGCGCTGGCCTACGACGCGATGGCAGGGATCGAGGCCGGCGAGATCGCCAACCCGGACGAGGGGCGCATGGTCGGCCACTACTGGCTCCGAAACCCCCGCCATGCGCCGACCGACACCATCGCCCGGCAGATCCGAAAGGCCATCAGAGACATCAAGCAGTTTGCAGACGATGTCCACACGGGCAAGAAAGGCCCTAAACGCGGCAAAAAGTTCACCGACGTCCTGCAGGTCGGTATCGGCGGGTCTGCGCTGGGACCACAACTCGTCGCCGACTGCCTGGGCACCGCCAAGGACAAACTCAACGTCCACTTCATGGACAACACCGACCCCGACGGCATCCAGCGCACCCTGAGCGCGCTGCGCACCAAACTCAAGTCGACCGTCGTGCTCGTCGTTTCCAAGTCCGGCGGCACACCCGAGACACGCAACGGGATGCTGGAGACGAAAGCGGCATTTGAAAACGCCGGACTCGATTTTGCCAGGCATGCCGTGGCGGTGACGGGCGACGGCTCAAAGCTCGACAAGTTCGCCAAAAAACACAAGTGGCTCGCGCGGTTCCCGATGTGGGACTGGGTCGGCGGCCGCACCAGTGTCATGAGCGCGGTCGGCCTGCTGCCTGCTGCGTTGCAAGGGATCGACATCGACGCGTTCCTCGGCGGCGCGGACGCGATGGACCACTGCACACGCAGCCACGAGACCGCGACGAACCCCGCTGGCCTCCTCGCGCTCATGTGGTACCACCAGACCAAGGGCAAGGGCGGCGCAGGCGGCAAATCGATGGTCGTCCTGCCCTACAAAGACCGCCTGCTCCTGATGTCACGCTACCTCCAGCAACTCGTCATGGAGTCGCTGGGCAAAGAGCTCGACCTCGACGGCAACGTCGTCAACCAGGGCATCGCCGTCTACGGCAACAAGGGCTCGACCGACCAACACGCCTATGTCCAACAGCTCCGCGACGGGCTGAACAACTTCTTCGCGACGTTCATCGTTGTGCTCCAGGACGACGCACTGCCCGGCCATCGGCGTAAGCCCGCCGACCCGATCGAGGTCGAGCCCGGGGTGACCTCAGGCGACTACCTCTCGGGCTTCTGGCAGGGGACACGCGAAGCGCTCTACGAGTCGGGCCGGGCGAGCATAACGATCTCGCTCGATCAGCTTGACGCACGCTCGCTCGGCGCGTTGATCGCGCTCTACGAGCGGGCCGTCGGCCTGTACGCCGAACTGATCAACGTCAACGCCTACCACCAGCCCGGCGTCGAGGCGGGCAAGAAGGCCGCGGGCGATGTGCTGGAGATCCAGCACGCCGTGCTCAAGGGGCTCAAAGAAGCGCCGGGCCGGCTCCACACCTGCGATGAACTCGCCGACGCGATCGGTATGGCCGACCGCGTCGAAACGGTCTACCACATCCTCAACTACCATGCCGCGAACCACCGTTCCGTCGAACGCGACGGCGACCGGTTTATCTATCACGGCTAAACACCCCGACGGCTTGTCGGCCTGTTGCAGTGTGGCTTGGACGAGTCCGCGAGCGAGACCCACCGTGTACCCACGGCGGGTGGCACCCGCGTTACGGCGCCAACAACCGCTCAAACCAGAACGGGTTTCCACGTGCCGGCAGGTCACGCATCGGCCAACCCTCGGGGTAGGAGGTCGGCGTGGCGGCGGGCGGTGTCGTTGCGTCGAGCGAATCAGCCCCGCCGGACGCGTCCTCGCCTTCCACCACTGGCGGGGGCAGGACGATATCGTCATCCGCCGGCTCGACCACCGGGGGAACACGCCGGTAGCTCATCGCAAAACACGCCCCAGCGCTCAGCGCCTCGATCCGTGGCGGGAAACTCCGGTCAAGCGCCGCCCCCAGAGACAACGCCGATGCGACGCGCCAGCGCACGCTTCCCGCGCGAGACGCATCGAGCATCTTGGGCAGCGCGTCGTAGTGCCCGGACCAATGAGTGACCCGGCCAACCTCGATACTCAGCCACGGGTCTCGCCCCCACGCCTGCTCGATCGCCTGCCGAGACGTGTCAGCGCCCGCATCCCCCAACACCGCCAGGGCCTGCAACGCCGCGCGTCGCCCGATCAGGTCGTCTACCCCGCCGACCGTGCCGGGCCGGTTCACATACCGCGACACCGGGTCCGAGACGCGCTCGTCGCCGAGCATCGCCAACGCAAGCAAGCCGTACCCAAGCACCACCTCGTCACCGCCTTGCAGCCGGCTTAGCTCCTGGGTCAAGACCGGGACGTATCGCGGGTCGGCCGTCAACCCCAGCGCCAACGCGCACGCCGCGCGGTAGGCCAACGGCTCGTCCGCATCGGCGATCGCCCGCGACAAGCGCTGGCCAAAGCGACGCTTGAGGCGCTCGAGCTGGATCCCGCGCAGGTGCTCGCGGGGCCAAGCGTCGTAGAGTGCGGTGCCCTCGGTCTCACGGCGGATCAGCAGGCCGACCGCGATCGCCGTATAGCTTCGCACTTCGTTGTCGGATTGACGCTCAAGCAGATCGGAAGCCGTCAGGTCCGCGCCTTCCTCGAGGGGGTCCGCCTCGTCGGTCGGGATGACCGTGAACCCACGCAGGAGGTCGTACAGCCGATCCAAGTCCTCGGGGTTGGCGTCACTGTGCAGCGCAAACGCGATCGCATCTGCCCCACGGTTAAAGTCCAAGAGACCCGCACGGTTGCCAGCCATCGCCCGCCGAAGCAGCGTCTCGCGGAGCGCCACCCGGTCGCGCTGCGACTCTGGAGGCGGGAGGTGTGCCAAAGACTGAAGCGCAGCCAATCGGGTCTCCATCGACAGCCGCGTCGGTGAGGAGCCATGCGCCGTGCCGTCTGGCTGACCGCGTATCGCCGCGTACCCAGGCAGTTCACGTATCGCAGGGTAGTACCGCAACACCTGTACCAACCAGCGGGCTCCGCCTTGCCGTTCGACATAGTCCGGGCTCGACAGGATCTGTGAGAGGACGAACGGGCTCGCGATGTTTTCCATCGCCCAGCGATACATCGCGTCGCGACGCTCGGGCGGGATCGCTTCGTCGTGCTGACCGATCGCCCAGATCACCCATCGTTTCACTTCCACCGACGTATCGGCATCCGTCAACAATGCCGACAGCGCCGCCAAGTGTCCGTCGGCCAGTTCGGAGAGCAAGCCGACACCCCCCACACGCGAGACCTGCTCACGCTCAGGCAGCGCCATCGGCTCGGCCAGCTTCGCACGCGAACGCTCCGTATCCAGCAGACCCAGCGCGACCCAGCACGCACAACGCACCGATTCGTCCGGATCATCAATCAGCCAGCCCGACGCCCAACGGTCCTCGGGCACGGGCTCGTCGGGCCAACCCAGGATCGCATCCTCCAACGGCTCATGCCCGATCCGCGCCAACGCAATCACCGCCTGCTCACGCACCCGCGCATCCGTGTCGTCCAGCATCGGCAGCAGCGCATCGATCGCGTCACCACGGAACCGCCGTGTCGGCGGGCTGCTGATCGGCAGTTCGCGCTCCGCAACACATTCACGCAGATAGGCTTGGCCGTGCGCTTCCCACCAGTAGATCCACGAAAACTCGTAGTCGAAAACGCCCGAGGCGTCCTGCCCCCGGTCGATCCGCAGGTCCAAAGGCTGCGCCGAAGCACCCCACCCCCATACCACCAGCAGCCCCACTGCCAGCACCGCAATCCCTTGCCTGTGCATCCAATCGCGCATCAACTACTCCGGCTGAATCAATTCGAAAACGATTTCTACCCGTGACCGGACGCTGATCGCCCCCATCCGGATGCCCACACCGTCCCCCGCGCCGCCGCTACTCGTATTGCTTATCGCGTGGTCCATATCAAACCCGGAGGTCCGGGTGCTGGACTCCACGACCTCCAAGGGCCTGCCCAACTCCTGCCCGAGCGCCTGCGCCATCTCCTGGGCCTTCTCGCGCGCGACCCGCACCGCGTCGAGCCGGGCCTCACGCTTCATCGCATGCACCTGCGTCGTGCTGTACTCGATCCGAAACTCCAGGCCCGACGCCGCGAGCTTCTCCAGCAGCTCATCGAAGTCATCGAAGTCCCGCTGGATCAGCACGAGCAAACGGCGAAGCTCGTAGTGCTTGAAGTCGCCCCGGTCGCCGTGGGCCGTCCATTCATAAATCCGCTCGACCGACACCGGCCCGACCACGATGTCTTCCGACTCGATATCCACGTCGTCCGCCAGTTCGAGCAGCCATTCGTACCGCGCATCATTATTCTCCTTGGCCTCAATCGGATCGGTGCTCTCGTCGGCGATGCGGATGTGCCACTCGATGAAGTCCGGCGCCGCCTCCAACTCGGCCGTGCCGCTGACCGAAATCGTCGCCAGCGAGTCGGCCGTCCACCGCTGTTCCTGCGCCAGCGCGGGACACGCCAGCCACAGCACAAGACCGAACAACAGGGGCACGCGGTGGAATCCGGGCATGACAGGGGCCTTTCCTTAGAACCGGAACCCGGCGGGCAACACAACCGCACCGACCCCGGCTTCCGATAATCATCGGCGCAGACCTTGCCCCCGTCAACACAATTCACAGCCCGCCCCGATACCAATATGACATACGGCCGACCGATCGGCGCACGAAGACCCAGCGCCCACTCCAGCAAGCCCCCCAGAAGCGACACCATGACGCAAGCCCTAACCCCCCCAGACACCGGCCTGCTTGAGCGCGAACGCGCCTTCTTCGACAAGCACTACGCCGAGGAGGCCAGCGCAGGCATCACCCCGCTCAACGACTTCGATAAGCTCCGCTACACCGACCCACCCGCCAACACGATCTTCCCGCGCGAGTACTACTACCACCTGCTCGCACCGCTCAAGGGCAAACGCGTCCTCGAGATCGCCGCGGGCAACGGCATCGACGCCGCCATCCTCACCCACAACGGCGCGGACCTCGCCGCCTACGACCTCTCGCCGCAGTCCATCGACATGGTCAACCGGCGCTGCAAGGCCAACAACACCGCCCAGCGCCTCCGCACCCAGGTCACCGGCGATTTCGCCGCCGCATTCCCCGGCGAAACCTTCGACCACGTTGTCGGCTACGCCGCCCTCCACCACCTGCCCAACCTCGAAGAACTCTCCCAACAGGTCTACGAACGGCTCAACCCCGGCGGATGCGCCGTCTTCGCAGAGCCCGTCCTCAACTCCCGACTGCTTGGCCTCGCCCGGCGCTGCGTCCCCTTCGCCATCGACGACATGTCCGACGATGAACGCCCGATGACCGACCACGACCTCGTCGACTTCGCAAAGCCCTTCGACCGCGTCCAGAAGCGATACTTCCAGGTCACCAGCCGGGTCTGGCGCATCTGGCCAAACCGCTGGGCCTTGGCGGTCAGCCTGCACAAACTCGACCACGCCCTGCTCAAGCTGCCGGGCATGTCCCGCCTCGCCACCGTCTGCGTCACCGCCATGCACCGCGACCGCTGACCCCCGGAAGAAGCGCCCCAGCCCACCCCCCGTACGCCCCAAGCCCGCGGCTTTGGCGAAGCCAACGCCGCGCGGATAGCGCCGCGCGGACAGCGCCGCACCAATTCAAAGGCAAGTTCTCCCCACCCCTGAATCCAAACCCTTCGCCCCCGCGAATAGCACTCCGGAACACCCTCACCCGGAGCAATCCCGATGCGCCCCTACACACCATTCGCCCTGACCGCTGCCCTGTTCGCCCCTGCCTCCGCTTTTGCTGAGGCCGAACCGGCCCAGGAATCCGTGCAGGAACCTGCCGAGCAAGAACAGGAACAGGCCAGCGAGTTCGAGATCATCATGGAGTCCCCCCAGCCCGAGGGTTGGCCCGAGCCGGGGCCGGCCTTCGAGATCACCTTGAAGCACTACCCGGCCTACCGCGCCGCGGTGAAAGAAGGCCGCAACGGCTTCTGGCCGCTCTTCCGACACATCTCCGACCGTAACATCCCCATGACCGCCCCGGTCGAGATGGACATGGAGGCCAGCGACGGCAGATACCAGATGACCAACATGGCCTTCCTCTACCAGTCCCTCGAGGTCGGCGAGACCGGCGAAGTCGAAAACGGGGTTGAAGTCATCGATTACCCCGCGCTGACCGTCCTCAGCTTCGGCAGCAACGGCAACTACAACCAACGTAAAATCGACGACATCCTCGAACAGATCGACGCCCACCTCGAGACCATCAGTGACGAATGGCAGGCCACCGGCGAGATGCGCGTCATGGGCTACAACAGCCCGATGATCCGGGCCGAGCGACGCTACTTCGAGGTCCAGGTTGTGATTGAGCCGGTCGAGACAAGCGAAGACGAAACACAACACACGGCCTCCGAAGAGGACACCGCCGCGGACTGATTCCCCGCCCCGCAATCTCCAGACCCTCCCGACCCCCGCTTGGCACACCGAGCGGGGGTCGCTTACAATGCCCGGCTATCGCCACCGTAGCTCAGTGGTAGAGCAGAGCTTTCGTAAAGCTCAGGTCGCTGGTTCAAATCCAGTCGGTGGCTTGCCCTCGCTTCGACAACTAGACCATGCCACCGTAGCTCAATTGGCAGAGCAGCGGTTTTGTAAACCGCAGGTTACCGGTTCGATTCCGGTCGGTGGCTTTCCCGTTTCGTTGCGTACCGCTCCAAACCTCGATACTCCGCCGGCACAGGTGTGCAGCCGATGCCACTGATCGATATCGAGCTTGTCGTCGATGAGGCCTGTCCAATCCCGGATGATGTCGCCTCACTGCTCGAAGATGCGGACGAGCGGATCGACCGCTTTGTGAGAGCACGGCAAAACGACGATCCGATCGCGGCATTCGTGCCGTGCGACTTTGTCATGGTGTACCGAGCGTTGGCGACCCTCCTCGGCATGCGTGCCGCGCCGGGCGACGTGTTCTGCGAGTGGGGCGCGGGGTTCGGCGTTGTCGCTGGGCTTGCCGAGAAGCTCGGCCTATCCGCAAGCGGCATCGAGATCCACCGCGACCTTGTGGACCAAGCGGCTGCCCTGCTCGATGACCACGGCTTAGCTGCGGAGATCGCCCACGGCAGCCTGATCCCCGACGACGGCGATGAGCTAGTCGATGAACTCTCGCAGCAGGCCTGGCTCCGTACCGGGGAAGCATCGGGCTACGACGAGCTCGGCGTGGAGGCCGACGACTTCGACATCATCTTCGCCTTCCCCTGGCCCGGCGATGAAGCGCTGATCGATGCGCTGTTCGAGAAGTATGCCGCCGTCGGAGCGCTCCTGCTCACCTACCACGGCATGAACGACATGCGCCTGCAACGCAAAGTGTGATGGATCTTTCGTCGGGCGGGTGGAGCGAGTCCGCGAGCGCAACCCACCGGGCGATACCAACATTCTTAGGGACCCTGCGGTGGGTTGCGCTGCGCTCCACCCACCCTACGCGCCACCGCCCAAGGCAGCCAAAGCACGACAAAGATCACCACCACGATCCCCATCATCACCACCGGCCGCACCGGCCAGTCGCCGAGATACTGCAGCACCGAGTCCTCCGCCGACTCGGGGATCTCAGGCCCCAGATAGCCGTAGTACCACCCCGTATACGCGTCCAGCGCGATCATCGAGACCGCATACAGCAGCCAGAACCCAATCGCTCGCAGCAACGCAAACACGTCCGGGCGATACCCTCCGACGATCAGCTCAAAGAGCGCACACACCAGGATCGAGATATGCACCGCCCAGAACACCCAGAACCGCAGCGTGTCCGGGCCCGTCTCGATCACCGGCGTCAGGAACGCCTGCGTCGTCAGCCCGATCGCGCCGAAGTAGACAACCGCGCGCAGCCACTTCGACGACACCACCAGCGACACGGGCGCGAACAACGCCAGCAAATCACACGCCTGGATCGGCAGGCTCTCTTCGAGCTTCATCCCGCCGCCCTCGCCCATCTCCGTCGGCCACAGCGAGAAGAACAGACCCGACCCGACCCACACCAGCACGCCGAGCACGGCCAACCCCCACCTCACCGTTTTCTCGCTCCACACCCGGCCCAGCGCAACCGCTGAAAACACAGCCCAAAGCGTCACCCACAGCATCGCGACATGCACGGCAGGGGTAAACACGGATTCGCTCGCAATCACGGGCATCGGGATAGCTCACTCGGCGTCTGCGGGACCGGCCGCATGGTAAACTATGCCGATCCACTCGGGCAGATTCGGTCGCCGGGGCCGAGCGTCCGCCTCGTGTTCAGCCGACTACCCATGTCTACGCCCTCCACCCCACTGTTCAAGATCAACGCCACCGGGCAAAAACCGATCCGCGGCACAATGATCCGCGCCTCGCGACCGATCGTCGAACGCGCCCTCCGCTTCCCCGCCATGAACGCCATCTACGAGGCGATCAAGGCAAAACCCGAAGACACCCGCCACTTCGCCGACAAGGCCCTCGACCACCTCGGCGTCGATCTCGATGTGATCCACGAGCAGCTCGACGACATCCCCAAAGAAGGCCCGGTGGTCCTCGTCGCCAACCACCCCTTCGGCGGGGTCGAGGGGCTCATCCTCTGCTCTCTGCTCCACAAGCACCGGCCCGACAGCAAGATCCTCGCCAACGCCATGCTCTCGATGATCCCCGAGCTGCGCGACAGCTTCTTCTTCGTCGACGCCTTCGAGGGCAAGGACGCCGTCCGCCGCAACATCGCCGCCACACGCAACGCGATGCGCTGGGTCGCCGAGGGGCACCTCTTGGCCATCTTCCCCGCCGGCGAAGTCTCACACCTCAAACTCCGCAAGCGTGCCGTCATCGACCCCAAGTGGAACCCGATGGTCGCACGCATCCTCCAGAAGACCGGCGCCCAGGCTGTGCCCGTCTTCTTCGATGGCCGAAACTCCAAGCTCTTCCAGGCCGCCGGGCTCATCCACCCCCGCCTCCGCACCGTCATGCTCCCCACCGAGATGCTCCGCAAACGCAAGGCCCCCATCGCCATGCGCATCGGCAGCCCCATCCCGCCGGAAAGGATGGCCCGGTTCGACGACCCCAACAACCTCACCGACTACCTCCGCGTCCGCACCTACCTCCTCAAGCCCGAGCACAAACGCGAAGCCGTCGAAGACAAAGACAAGCCCAAGCTCCAGCCCATCATCGATCCCGTCCCCACGGAGCAGCTCGTCGATGCGCTCGCCGACCTGCCCAAAGAACACCTTCTCCTCCAGCAGGGCGAGTTCGATGTGTTCTACACCATCAAGCCGCACCCCCGCGCGCTGATGCGCGAGGTCGGGCGACTCCGCGAAGAGACCTTCCGCCTCGTCGGCGAAGGCACCGGGCTCCCCCTCGATGTCGACCGATTCGACGACGACTACCTCCAGCTCCTGGTCTGGAATCGTGACAAGTCCGAACTCGTCGGCGGCTACCGCATGGGCCAGTCCGACCTCCTCCTGGCCGACAAGGGCAAGGATGGCCTGTACACCTCCACCCTCTTCAAGTTCCGCAAAGACCTGCTCGACCAGATCAGCCCCGCGCTCGAGCTGGGCCGGTCCTGGGTCGCCAAGGACTACCAGCGCTCCTTCTCGCCGCTCATGCTTTTGTGGAAAGGCATCGGCGCGTACATGGCCGCGAACCCGAAGTACCGCTACATCTTCGGCCCCGTCAGCATCTCCGCCGACTACACCTCGATGAGCAAACAACTGCTCACCGCCTTCCTCACCATGAACCGCTACCTGCCGGACCTGGGCAAGCTCATCCGCCCCCGGAACCCGCTGAGCCTGAGCGATTCAAGGCAGTTTGACCGCAAGGCCTTCTCCACCGTCGCCGGCTCCCTCGAAGAGATCAACGAACTAGTCAGCGAGCTAGAAGCGGACGGCAAACCCATGCCTGTCCTCCTCCGCCAATACCTCAAACTCAACGGCCAACTCATGGGCTTCAACGTCGACCCCGACTTTGGCGATGTGTTAGATGGCCTCATCCTCATCGACGTCCCCGCCGTCGACCCCCGCATCCTCAAGAAGTACTTCGGCAAAGAGGCGTCCGAGCAGTTCCGCAGGCATCACGGGATGGCGGAGTGAACGGAAGTTGAAACCGCAGATGGACGCAGATCAACGCAGATTTACAACTGAGTGGCGACTCATCGCCAGTGACATCCTCGATGTGGCTGCCGATGTCCTGATCTGCTCTGCCAACCCCCATCTCAACCTATCGGGCGGCGTCGGCGGCTCGTTCCTCTTGCGATATGGGGACGAGATGCAGCGTCTACTGCATCAATCACTTGAAGCCCAGGGCAAGCGATTTGTCGATCAGGGCGAAGTGATCGCCATGCCCCCATGCGGCAGCCCCTACCAAGCCGTCCTGCATGCTGTGGGTGTCGACGGCTTCTATCAGTCCTCGCCGAAAATCGTTGGCGATGTTGTGTCGAAGGCGCTGGGCATCGCCGACGAGTACGGTGCCGAGCACGTAGCGCTGTCAGCAATCGCAACAGGATTCGGCCGCATGCCCGTGGCTGATTTCGCGGACGGCATCCGGCATCTTCTCAAAGTTAACTACAGCTCAATCCGACGCGTCACCATCTGTATGTCGAAGCCAGAAGACATCAAAGTCATTCATCAAAGACTACCCGGCACCCAGATTCTCCGGCATAATCCATGACTAGAATGCAGGCCTTCCGCACCCTTTAGGGATTGCCTGTATTTTCTCAGAACTCAGCCCCGGCGCATCACGTATCATCGGTGTGCAGGTCCGGAGCTGGCGATCGATCGCCTTGGCTTTTTCACACCCGGCTCGCAGCCTCGACCCGATTCTTTTCACCTCATTTTCTCACAGGATGGCAGGAGACCCTGATGCCTATGCTTAGCCCCAAGTTCCGTGACAAGACGTTTGCGCCGATGCGCCGTTCGCTCGCCGCGATTTTGGCGGTGGCCTCGATCCCCGTAGCCGCGCTGGCACAGGACGGCCGGCCCCACGCGGGGATGCTGCAGTTCCCGGACATCAGCGAATCGCACATCACGTTCGTGTATGCGAACGACCTGTGGGTTGTGCCACGCGAAGGCGGGCAGGCGCGGCTGGTCGCGAACCCGCCGGGGTCCGAGATGATGCCGCGGTTCAGCGCGGACGGTCAGACGATCGCGTTCGTCGGCAACTACGAGGGCGACCGCGACCTCTACACCATCGGGCTCGATGATGAGACGCCCTTCCGTGTCACGCACCACCCGGCCAACGAGATGTTCAGCGACTGGACGGCCGACGGGGGCCTAGTGTTCTCGACGTGGCTGTACCCGGGGAGTCACGCGCAGGCGCCGGGGATGTACCGCGTCGATGCCGGGGGCGGGATGCCCGAGGCGATGCCGGTGCCCTACGGCGGCAACGGCGCGGTCTCGGCGGACGGCCGGTGGCTGGCGTACACCCCCTCGACGCGTGAGTTTCGGTCGTGGAAGCGTTACCAGGGCGGGCTGGCGCAGGACATCTGGCTCTACAACCTGGAGACGAACGTCTCGCAGCGCGTCACCGACTACGCCGGCACGGACACGCTGCCGATGTGGCACGGCGACAAGCTGTACTACCTGTCGGACGACACCGCGTCGGGCCGACTGAACCTGTTTGTGTACGACACGACAAGCGGCGAGAGCGAGCGCGTCACCGACTACACCGAGAACGATGTCAAGTTCCCCGCAATCGGGCCGGGCACGGACGGCGGGGGCGAGATCATCTTCCAACTCGGGGCGGAACTGGTCGTGCTCGACCTGGCGACGGCCGAGACGCGGACGGTCGAGGTGACGGTGCCCGGCGTTCGCACGGCGCTACGCGAGCGCAACGAGGACGCGTCGCAGCTCATCATGGACGGCGCGGTCTCGGCGACGGGCGTCCGCGCGGTCGTCGAGGCACGCGGCGACATCTGGACACTCGCGGCGGAGAACGGCCCGCCACGCAACCTGACCGACTCGGACGGCTTCGCCGAGCGCACCCCGGCGTGGAGCCCCAGCGGCAAGTGGATCAGCTACTTCTCCGACGAATCGGGCGAGTACAACCTCTACATCACCCAGTCCGACGGCAAGGGCGAGACGCTCCAACTCACCGACATCGACGGCGGGTACTTCTTCCAGCCGCAGTGGTCGCCGGACTCCAAGAAGATCATGTTCCAGGACCAGCGCGGTCACATCTACATCACGACGCTGCCCGACGGCGACAACGTGGCGTCGACCCAGCTCATCGACACGATGCCCGACGCAGGCCGGGGCACCGGCGCAAACTGGTCGCACGACTCGAACTGGATCACGTATGCCCGGCCCGACGACCACGCGCAGGTCAGCGCGATCTGGGTCTGCAACCTGGAGACGGGCGAGAAGACGCAGATCACCGAGACGTTTTTCCATGCGGACTCGCCGGCGTTCGATACCAAGGGCGAGTTCCTGTACTACGTGAGCTACATGGACTTCACGGACCCGCAGTACGACGACTGGGGCCGGACGTTTGCGTACCACGGCACGGGCCGGCTGGTCGCGGTGCCGCTGCGTGCGGATGTCGCCTCGCCGTTCCTCGTCGAAAGCGATGAGGAGACGTGGGAGGAAGCAACCGCAGAGGACGAAGCCGCCGAAGGCGAAGACGCCGAGGCCGAGGAAGGCGACGAAGCCGAGGCGGAAGACGAGGCCGAGAAGCACGTGCTGCACGGGACGTGGGAGGGCGTGATGCGTGGCTTCGAGGCGCTGGGCGCACCGGATGACGAGATCGCCTTCTCGCTCACGCTCTTTGTGGACGAAGACGGCAACATCACGGGCACGGCCGAGGTGATGGGCGAGTCCGACGACGCGGGCACGATCACCTTCGACGAAGACTCCGGCACGATGACCGTGACCAGCGAAGAAGACGGCATCAAGTCCGTCATGACCGGCACGCTCGACGGCGACACGATGACCGGCACCTGGGCCCTGCCCGACCTCGGCTTCAACGGCACGTGGGAAGCGACCAAGACCGGCGACGATGCCGGCGACGCACCCGCCGAGGACGAGGCCAGCGACGAGCCGTTGGTCATCGACTTCGACGGCATCGAACGCCGTGGCATGATGCTGCCCGTCGCGAGCGGGCAGCTCATGCAGCTCTCGGTCAACAGCAGCAACCAGCTCATCTACATGCGGGTCGAGGGCGGCATGCCGTCGATCAAGCTGTTCGACTTCCATGCCGACGACCCGAGCGAAGGCAACGTGGTGTCGGGTGTGATGGGCTACGCGATGAGCGGCGACGGCAAGAAGCTGGGTGTGTTCGGCCCGTCGGGGCTGGCCATCATCAACGCGGCGAAGGGCCAGTCGCTGGCCAACGCGATCTCGACCGACAACATGATGGTCCGCATCAACCCGCGCGACGAGTGGCGGATGGTGCTGCGGGATGTCTGGCGTCGGTACCGCGACTTCTTCTACGTCGAGAACATGCACGGCGTGGACTGGGACGCGATCCATGCGCACTACGACGCGATGATTGACGACGCTGTCAGCCGGCAGGACCTCGACTACATCATTGGCGAGATGATCGGCGAGATTAACGTGGGCCACGCCTACAACATGGGCGGGCAGGCCGAGATGGAGCCCAGCGTCGATGTCGGCATGCTGGGCGCGGACCTCGAGCTGGCGACGACGGACGAGGGCACCGCCTACCGCGTGGCCGACATCCTCGAGGGCGCGGCGTGGGACATCGACGCCCGCGGCCCGCTGAGTGAGCCCGGCATCGACATCAACGAGGGCGACTTTATCCTCGCCGTCAACGGCCGGCCGATCGACACGGACAAAGACCCGTGGGCGTCGTTCCTCGGTTTGGCCGGTGATGTCGTAACACTGACTGTCTCGTCTAAGCCCGTGATCGACGACGAGGCCCGCGAGGTCACGCTCACGCTCACCGACGCGATGAGCGAGATGAACCTCCGCTTCCGCCAGTGGGTCGAGAGCAACCGGCAGTACGTCCACGACAAGTCCGATGGGCGTATTGCTTACATCTACGTCCCCGACACCGGCGTCAACGGGCAGAACGAACTGTTCCGCCAGTTCTACGGCCAGATGCACATGGACGCGATGATCATCGACGACCGGTTCAATGGCGGCGGGCAGATCCCCGACCGCTTCGTCGAGCTGCTCAACCGCCCGGTGACAAACCAGTGGGCGGTGCGCAACGGGCGCGACTGGCAGTGGCCGCCGGACTCGGCCCCGGGCCCCAAGGCGATGCTCATCAACGGCTGGGCCGGCTCGGGCGGCGATATGTTCCCCTGGCTCTTCAAGGAAGCCGGGCTCGGCCCGCTCATCGGCACACGCACCTGGGGCGGGCTCGTCGGCATCGGCGGGATGCCCCCGCTCACCGACGGCGGGTACGTCACCGTCCCCAACTTCGGCTTCTACGAACTCGACGGCACGTGGGGCATCGAGGGCTACGGCGTCGCGCCCGATATCGAGGTCGTCGACGACCCGGCTCTGATGTCGCAAGGCATCGACCCGCAGATGGATAAGGCCGTCGAGGTCCTGCTCGAGCAGCTCGACAACGGTGCCGGGTTCACCCCCGCCGATCGGCCCGCCGACCCGGACCGCAGCGGCATCGGCATCCCGGATGTGGATCGGTAAACCCGAAGCTAAACGCCCCAACCCACAAGCCCCGCCCTAACCCGGCGGGGCTTTTTCGTCGCACGCAAACCACCATCCATGAGGCCTTTGCCGCCCGCCCCGCCACCCGCCGCCGTTTGCCCCAAGACCCGGGCTGGCATATCCTGTGCGGTTCGACCACCCCCGCCCAACCCCCGCGCCACCTGCCCAAGGAACCGCCCGCGATGCCTGACACGATGCTCGACGTCCGCGACACCGCGACCAGTGACAAGTACTACCAGCAAGGCCTCGAAGCCGAAAACGCGGGCGACCGTGTCGAGGCGATCAAGGCCTACGAGGCCGCCTACACCGCCGACCCCGACAACACCGAGGTCTGCTTCCGCTTGGCCTACAACCTCGACCTGCTGGGTGAGGAAGACGAGGCCCTGCACCTCTACGAAGAGTGCTGCCGGGTCGAACGCCCCAGCCTCAACGCGCTGGTCAACCTCGCCGTCATGTACGAGGACCAGAACAAGTACAGCCAGGCCGAGCGGTGCATCCGCCAGGTGCTGACGACCGACCCCAACCATGCCCGCGCCCGCCTGTATATCCGCGACATCCTCGCCAGCCGCGAGATGCTGGTCGACGACGAGCTCGAAGCCAAGTCCGTCAAGCAGGACGCCCTGCTCAACACGCCCGTCACCGATTTCGAGCTCTCGGTGCGTACCCGCAACGCGCTCAAGAAGATGGACATCCGCACGCTCGGCGACCTGCTCAAGGTGACCGAGGCCGAGCTGCGCAGCTTCAAGAACTTCGGCGACGCGTCGCTCGAAGAGATCAAGGCCATGCTCGCGCAGAAGCACCTGCGTCTGGGCGAGTCGGTCGAAAAGAGCCAGGAAGAAGTCAAGCAGCGCGTTTACGACGAGATCGCCAGCAAGACCGGCGACAGCGAGATGCTCGGCAAGAGCGTCAACGAACTCGCCCTCTCCGTCCGCGCACGAAAGGCCCTCGCACTGCTCAGCGTCGCGACGCTGGGCGACCTGTGCATGAAGACCGAAGCCGAGCTGATGGGCGTCAAGAACTTCGGCATGACCTCGCTCGTCGAGATCAAAGAAAAGCTCACCGAGATGGGCCTCTCCCTGCGCACGCTCGAAGCGTAAACGGCTCCCAGCCCGTTTCACAACAAAGCACACACACCTGCCGCGCCACACGCGGCGGTTTTCTTTTCCGCAAAGGCAAAGCCGTCGAACCAGGCCGCAGGCGCATCCCTACCTGCCGCGGCTTGAGTCACGCCCCGAGAAACGCACGCCCGACCAACCCCCGAGCAGTACACCGATCGTCCCCGTGACCGGCAAGAGTGGCAGGTACCAGCCTGGAACATCGGCCCCCATTTCCCGGTACATCGGCGGTGCGAAGACCGCGTAGAGCACACCGATCAAGACGATCAGCCCGGCCATCCCCAGCACTGGCCACCAAGGCTTGGCCCTGCCGATCCGCGTCGCGACGAAGGCACCGACCGCGCAGGCCGGGAGGTACCACGCGATGTTCCACATGCACATGCCGGGCGTGTTCGCCTCTGCAGGGATCATGTTCGTCTGCGGATCAGGCAGGCTGTCGAAGATGACGCCGCCTAGCACGTTGGTCACCATCACGACAATCTGCACGACTAGGAAGCCGACGATCAAAGCCACAAGCAAACGCCCGATTGACATGTGCCAGCTCCAGTCGGCAGCGAATCGGCCGGGCACACACTACCGACAGGCCCATGAACGGCCCGGCAGTCGATCAGGATAAACGATGCTGTGAAAAGCCGCCGACTATCGCCTACGCCCGGCGTCGTTTGAGCTGCTGCCGTTGAAGCCACGCGCCGTACTGGACCAGTCGAGACTCCAACGCCTTGCCTTCCTTGCCCGCAGGCAGTTCAAAACGCAGGCCGAGGTACAGGCCGGTCGTGTCAAGCGGCGAGAGGTGTACAAGCGTCGTGTCCAGGTCGACGACCTCGTTTTCCGACTTGATCTCAAGCCGACAACGGTACCGGGTGTTGCCCTGCACCTCACGCAGGACATCGCGATGGGCGCGGATCGAGACCCCCATGCCGCCGCCGCCGAGGTTGACCATTCGGCCGCGGATTTCGTCCTCGATCTCTTTACCCTCTGCAAGCAGGCCGATGGTGCCCATATCCGCCCCGGCCGTGCCGACACGGAAGAACAAGCGGCGCTGATCGATCCGGACCCGCTTGGCCGCACCGAGCTTGAAACAAGTCACGCGCGTCGCCCGGTTGATTTGTCGCGCCTCAACCTCGAGCAACTCGCAGTCCCCGAGCATGCGCTGGTTGTTCACGACAAGCAATAGCTCGATCGTGTCGCCGATGCGGAAGGCGTGGTCCAGCACCGACTGGTCGGGGCGTTCGACGATGATCTCGCCGTCTTTGGTGACCTCAAACAAACGGCTCTTGTAGACCTTGCGTGTGTCGTCTTCGCTCGCACCGCGCGGCGCGATCTCGACGCCGCCGTCGCGCTTCGACATGTAGGCCAGGAACTGTTTCCAGTCGCGTTGAACGTTACTTCTCAAGCCGGCTGCCTCTCTCCCGGTCCGCCCCGCCGTCGCGTCTCCTCCGCCACGGCCGATCCGGCACCGCCCACGCGGCACCTTCCTCCCCTTCATCGGGCCATCCCAGCCCCGACTTCACGCACAAAACAGCCCAACCCGCACGATCGCTACACTGCACCGATGCCCACAATCGACCATGGCTCCGACCTCACCCTCGCCCCCACGATCTCGCCATTGGTTCGCGTCAGCGGCCGCAGTGTCCGCGGCGTATTCTCGGCCCTCGCCGACCTGGGCTTCCGCAGCGTCCAACTCGACGCCGCCCTGCCCGGTATCCGGCCGCGCGAGCTTGATCAGCGTGCCCGGCGCGATCTCGCCGCCGCCGCCCAGCGTGCCGGCCTCGCGATCGCCGGTGTCGACCTGTTCATCCCCCGGCAACACCTCCTCGAAGCCGAGCACCTGGACCGCGCCACCCAGGCAATTCTTGCCGCGATCCAGTTTGCGAGTGACCTGGGTCGCATCCCGCTGAGCACGGCACTGCCGGTGGCGGAGATGCCCGACGACGTGTCGGCCGCGCTGCTGGCACAGGCCGATGCGTTAGGCGTCATGCTTGCGGTGCACGCAGAGGACCAGCCTGAGCAACTCGCCACGTGGGTCGCCGAGTCAGGCGATGGGGTCGCCGGCGTCGCGCTTGATCCCGCAGCCGTCTTGGCGTCGCAAGCCGACCCGGTCCAGCGGCTCCAGCAGGCCGGCCGGCTGCTAGCGGTCGCCCGGCTCAGCGATACGCAGCGCGGGTTGGCCGACGGGTCGCGCCTGCCGATCGGGTCGGGCGATCTCGACGTCACGGGCTACCGCCTCAGCGCCGACCTCGCGCCGAATCGTGTCGGGCCGGTCGTCCTCGACCTGCGCGGGCTCACCGACCCCGCGAGCGCCGCGGCAGCAGGCAAGCGCGCATGGGACAACGCTGCGGTGGCACTGTAGGTCTTGGGACCAATCTACAGAGGGTAGACACGAAAGTCTGCCCCACGACTCCACGACTATGCGCTGCGCGGCAGCGATTGTGCAACGGGCTCTGTCTCAGCCGAAAAGTCCGGCACTTCCCGCGACTCCACCTCGGCACGTTCGCCAGCTTCCGCGTTTTGCTCCGCCTGCGGGTGCAGGTGGATCCCGCCTTTGAGCAGGCCCAACGCCCCCAGCAGCCCAAGCACCACCGCGTAGCCCCGGTAGATCACCATCATCATCGCGACCTGATGCGCCGTCGCTCGGACACCGTCGGCCAGCAGGGTCACCGTCACGACATCCATCGGCCCCAGGCCGAGCGGCCCGCTGATCGGGAGTGAGCCGACCAACACCGCGACCGGGACCGTGCCCATCAGGTAGTCGACCGGCTGGGTCACCCCCAGCGCATAGCCCGCCGTCGCGATCGACAGCGCGACCAGGCCGTGCACCGGCAGACTCATCAGCACCGCGCCCAAGAGCGCGAGCTTATGGTTGCCGTACGCGATCGCCGCGCTGTCGAGGCTGCGCAGCACGCCCCCACCGGGGAGCTTACGCATCACCCAATCAAAGCCAACACGCTTGCGCAGCGTCGGGTGGCTGTACAGCCATGCGAACACCACAACGCCGATGAGCCCCGCCCACATGAACAGCGTGATCTTGCGGACGACCGGGTGGTCGAGCATCGTCAGCCCGACCAGCGCGACCAACAGCACGAGCCCGAGCAAGCCGCACGCGCGATCAACGACGACGCTCATCACCGCGACGCTGCGCTGGCTTGAGCCCTTCGCGGCGTAGTAGGCCTTCATCACATCGCCGCCGGTCGCGCCGGGCATGCAGAGGTTGAAGAACACACCGACCATCGTCAGCCGAAACGTCTTGATCGGCGTCACGTCCATCCCGCGGACACGCATGAGCAGGTACCAGCGCGCCGCGCCGATGAGGTAGATCGGGCTCAACAGCAGGAACCCAAGCAGCAGCAGCTTGCCATCCGCCTGGCGCACGGTCGTGGCGAAGGAGGGTTTGAAACGCGGGCCTTCGCCATCGGTGGTGAGCTCGGACTTGTCGACCCAGATCCCGTCGGGGCCGTGGCCGTCGCGGTCGGGCTTGGCGCCGACGCGGTAGGCCTCGGCCGTCTCTTCAAGGACATGCCGCGAGTCGCCCCCCTCTCCGACGGCCATCCCGTGGATGAGATAGCCCTCGGGCAGGTGGACCTGGTCCGACCAGTTCAGGTTCAAGATCAGGAAGGTGATCCCCGCCGCGGCGATGGCGAGCCGGAAGATCGTACCCAGGTGCTTTTTCATATCGCGTCGCCAAGGCCCATAAACGTGGTCGTGCCCTTCTTATCGTCCACAATCGCCCCCCGACTGTACGCCCAAAGGAGGCTGCAATCCATGCACCAGGGCCTACAATGCCAATGTTTGGACCGATCGTGGCCCAAACCCTCGAATTCCCGCGAACCACCGATCCGGAGCGACGACATGCGACTGCCCACCACACTCCTCGCCCTCGCCCTGCTGCTCGGGCTCCTCGCCGCCCCCCGCGCGATGGCCATCGATGATGCCCACTGGCAGATCGCCAACGACTCCATCGACGCCGGCATCGAATACCTCCTCGAAACCCAGAACGAAGACGGCTCCTGGCTGCCCGAGCCCGGCCCGGCCGTCACGGGGCTCGCGCTCACCGCCCTGCTCGACCACCCCGAGATCGACGCCGACCACCCCGCCGCCGCCAAGGCCATCGAATACATCCTCGCCCACGTCCAGGACGATGGCTCGATCCGCAACGGGCCCGACGGCATCCTCGCCAACTACAACACCGCCCTGTGCCTCTCCGCCCTGTCGCGCGTCTACAACAACCCCGATGTCGCCGCGGCCATCGCCGCCGGCCAGGACTACCTCCGCGGCACGCAGTGGATCGTCGGCATGACCGACCCCAACGGCGATGTCATCGACGAAAACCACCCCTACGTCGGCGGGTTCGGCTACGGCAAGCACGGCCGGCCCGACCTCTCCAACACCCAGATCGCGCTCCAGGCCATGCACGACACCGGCTGCGACTGCGACGACCCCGCCTTCCAACGCGCCCTCGTCTTCCTCCAGCGCACGCAGGCCATCGAAAGCAACGACCTCTACGCCGACCAGATCAACCTCGAAGAAGGCAACCACGGCGGGTTCATCTACGCCCCGTCGCTCAACAGCGACAACATCAACACCCCCGAGTCCAAGGCCGACCCGGATCAGATGGACGAGGCCCTTGAAGGCGCGGAAGTCTCCAACCTCCGCACCTACGGTGGGATGACCTACTCGGGCTTCAAGACTCTGCTCTATGCCAACCTTGAACGCGACGACCCGCGCGTCCAGGCCGTGCTGGGTTGGATCGCCCACAACTACGAACTCGACCACAACCCCGGCATGCCGGATGCGGTCAAGCTCCAAGGGCTGTACTACTACTACCTCTCGATGGCCCGGGCGCTGGACGCTTGGGGGAGCAGCAGCGTAAGCGTCGGCGCGATTACCCTTGATGGAACATTCGGCACGGGCGATTTGCACGGCGAAGTCAACATCCCGGGCGGCCTGCCTGAAGGCATCAATAGAGATCGCGTCGTGGTACAAGAACTCGTCGCGTTCGGGATTTCAGGTGTCTCTGTATGGACGCCATTGACCAGCGAGACACTAGAACGTCTCTTTGGCCTGACACACGACGATGTACCAGACCAAGTGCCCGCCCCCATGATTCTTCTAGAAATTGAAAACAACAGAACGATCACGGGGCGTATCCTTAATGAGCAGGGGGACGATGTGCTCGAGGATCTTTATGTCCGCTTTACCGACACCCGCGAAACCCGCGACTGGGGCAACGATCTGATCGCCAAGCTCGCGTCGCTCCAGGCCGAGGACGGCTCGTGGACCAACACCGAAAGCCGGTGGATGGAAGACAGCCCGATCCTCTGCACGGCCTACGCGGTGCAGGCGCTGCAGGCGGCGACGGACTAAAACCCGCATGGACATTGCAACCCGGCGGCTTGGACTGGTTGCTTAAGCAACCAGTCCGGGGATGCGTGCATGGTTTTACTGCTCCCGCCCCCCTTCAGTACCCGATAACCCGGGTATGAAACGACGCAAACTGATCACCGGGCTGGTCACGGCCGGGGCGCTCCTGCTGCTCACGCCGCTGACGCTGCGGCTGCTGGGCTTTGGGGCGACGCCCGGGCTTGAGGCCCAGGCAGAGTACTTCCCCGTGCAGGACGCGGAGACCGGCAAGTGGGGGTTTATCGACAGCAAGGGCGACGCGCTGACGCCGCCCGTCTTTGATTGGGCCGGCGACTTCCGTCACGGCCGAGGGCTTACGCAGGTGACGCTCGCGGGGCAGCCCGTCATGGGCTACATCGACGCGTCTTTCGAAGAGGAAGGTGACTGGGCGATCACCCCGCGTTTCGAGTTGGCGGATGCCGACGACGTCGCGGCCCGTGGGTTTTACGACGAGCTCGCCGCGGCACGGGACGACGAGGGCGTCTGGGGCTACATCGACCCGACCGGCGCCTGGGCGATCGAACCGCAGTTCGCGGCGCACGCGCTGATGCCGGAGCTGCAGCCCTGCGGCGACTTCGCGGACGGCATGGCCTGGTTCCAGGAGGCCGAGGCGGTGATGAGCAACGTCACCGATGAGCACGGCCAACTCGTGCGCGACGCCGATGGTGAGATCATCCAGGAGCCGACCCTCCGTATCCGCTACGGCTACATCAACCGCAAAGGCGACGCAACGATCCCCGCGCAGTTCGCACTCGCCCAGGACTTCGGCGAGGGGCTGGCGGGTGTGCGCTATGAGACGTCCGACGGCTGGGGCTTTATCGACCGCCGCGGCCACCGCCAGATCAGCCCACAGTTCGAGGCCGTCGGCCGATTCTCGCAGGGGCTTTGCCCCGCCAAGCTGCACGGCAAGTGGGGCTACATCGACCGCGAGGGCGAGTGGGTGATCGAGCCCACCTTTGCCGAGGCCCGCGAGTTCGAGGACGGACTCGCCCCGGCCCGCGAGGTCGGCGGGCGCTGGGGCTACATCAATGCCAAGGGGAGATTTGTCATCGCACCGCAGTTCGACAACGACCCCCGGCCCGGCATGTACAACGACGCCCGCCCCTTCGACGGCGGACTCGCGCGGGTGATGCTCGACGGCGAAGCGTGCTACATCGACACAACCGGCAAGGTCGTTTGGCCGCGGTAAGCGTCTACAAGCGGGCACACCAAGCAGCGCGATGTTACACGGATTGAATCGCCGCGATGCTACGCATCGCCGGTCTTCGGGCTATCCAATCAACTCACCAAGCACCGGCGTTGCATAGCAACGCGGCGATTGCATGATTGGCTTTCGTGATATGCGAGCTGTTCGCTACTCGACGCGCCGCAGCCGGTTGTCCAACTCACGCAGCTCGCGCTGCAGCGTCGCGACATCGCGCGCAATCCCGGCCACGCTGTTGTGTTCGAGGCGGGCCAGCCGGGTATGCAGCGTCTCCAACGCCCGTTCGAGCTGGCGGATGGCGCGGTCCTGGTCGCCGTCGGCCCCTTCGGCCTCTTCGCCGTCGTCTTCGACGGATTCGAGGTCGCGGGCGATGCTCTCGAGTTCGAGTTCGGCCGCGCGGAGCCGGGCGTCGATCGTGCCTGCGTTGGCTTGAGGCCGACCTAGCAGCCGCTCAAGCTCAGCGATGCGCTCCTCGTGGTCCGCGACCTGCTCCTCCACCGGCACCCGTTCGTCGGCCGTGTCGTCATCGCCAGCGACCGGGCGCACCGCCCAGAGCGTCAATACCAGCAGGACCAGCCCGAGCGAGAACGCGTTTCGTTTCAGCATCGTATTGCCTCCATTAGGGGATCATCGGACGTTTTACGCTAGCGCGGCGAACCCCGGCGTTGCGTCGCAACGCGGCTATTCTTTCCACGCCCCTACACCGCCGCGCGCGTCGCCGCCGAAGCCGATCGGCCGTGGACACGCTGGACCGCCAGGCGGATCGCCGCCTTCATCGACCCGGCGTCGGCCTTGTTTCGGCCAACAATGTCGAAGCCCGTGCCGTGGTCGACGCTGGTACGGATCACCGGGAGCCCGAGGGTGGTGTTCACCGCCTCGTCGAACGCTAGCATCTTGACCGGGATCAGCCCCTGGTCGTGGTACATCGCGACAAACAGATCGTAGCGTTTCAGGTTGCGCGGCGTGAACAGCGTGTCTGCGGGGAACGGTCCTCGCACATCAATTCCCGCCTTACGCGCGACCTCGATCGCCGGCCGGATGATGCGCGTCTCCTCGTCACCAAACAGCCCGTCCTCGCCCGCATGCGGATTGAGCCCGCACACCGCGATGCGCGGCGACGGCGTCCCGAGCTCTCGGCAGGCGTCGTAGCCCAGGTCGATGGCGTCGAACACCCGGCCGATCGTCAGGATGTTGCGCAGGTCCATCAGCGCGACGTGCACACTCGCCAGCGCGACCCGGATCTGTGGGGCATGGAAAAACATCACCGCACGCTTGGCCTTGGTCTTGTGCTGGAAGTACTCGGTGTGGCCGGGCCAGCGGTCGAAGCCCGCAAGCTTCCACGAGGTCTTGCTGATCGGGCCGGTGACGATCGCGTCGATCCCACCCGCATCGATCGGGCGACGGACAGCGGCGAGGGCATCGTCGATGAAACGCCGACTGGCCTGGCCGCCGGGCTTGCTGGGCAGACACTGCTGCGAGCCCAGCATGGAGACCTCGTCGTAGTCGAGCACCACGACATCGTGGACGAGTTCATGGCCCGCGCGGTCGGCGTCGTGCTGGAGCCGATGCCAGTACGTCTCGATCTCTGCGGCGTCGGCGGCGTAGGCGAGCTGCTCGTTCATGCCGAAGATCACAAACCGCGCGAGCGACCGGACCTCGGGGTCGGCGAGCGCTTTGACGATCACCTCGGGCCCAATCCCCGCGGGGTCGCCAAGCGTAATGCCGATCACCGGCTTGCGATGGCCCAACCGGGGCGGCGGGCAATCCTTAGCCAAGTTGTCACGCGTCTGGGACATCCGCGTATTCTAGCAGCCCACAGCAAGGCCAAGCGGCGTTACCATGCCCGCATGAATATTCCGCAATCGATACAGCGTGTCGCCGTTGTCGGCGTCGGCCGGATGGGCCGACACCACGCACGAACCCTGAAGCACAACGTCCCGGCTGCCGAGCTTGTCGGTGTTGTGGATGGCGATATGTCGCGTGCCCAGGCCGTTGCGGCGGAGTACGAGACAACGCCCTACCCCTCCGTCGCGGCGCTCCTGCAGGCCGAGCCGAAACTCGACGCCGCAGTCGTCGCGGTGCCCACGGTGTACCACACCGAAGCCGCGTGGCCGCTGCTTGAAAACAGCATCGCCTGCCTGATCGAAAAGCCGATCGCGGGGTCCCGTGACGAAGGGGAGGCGCTGCTCGCGCTTGCCAAGAAGCACAGCGCGCTTCTCCAGATCGGGCATACCGAACGGTTCAACCCCGCGGTCCGTGCGCTGGCCAAGCTCGAATTCACCCCACGGCTCATCCAGGTCACACGCCTAAGCCCGATGACCTTCCGCTCGATGGACGTCGGCGTGGTGATGGACATGATGATCCACGACCTTGACATTGTGCAGTCGCTGGTGCGCAGGCCACTGGTCGGGGTCGAGGCGATCGGTGAGTGTGTTCTGGGCCAGCACGAGGACCTTTGTGATGCCCGGCTGACCTTTGAAGGCGGCTGCGTCGCGACGGTCCGCGGCTCGCGCCTCGCGCTGGGCACCGAGCGCACCCTGCGTCTTTACAGCGACGCGGGCTATGTCTCGCTGGACTACGGCAGCCGAACCGGGCAGGTCGTCCGGGCCGACGCACATGCTGCATCCCGCACCGCTGTGCGCGAACAACTGCTGCGCGGCGAAGACCTTTCGGACCGCAACTACCTGGAGATGGTCGAGGTTGAACCGCTGGCGATCGAGCTTCCGCCAGGCCAGGACGACCCACTCACCGCCCAGGCAACTGCGTTCCTAAACTCGGCCGCCACGAAGGCACCCCCCGTTGTGTCAGGCGCGGACGGCCTCGCGGCGGTGGACGCCGCAGAGCGCATCGTCGCCGCCATCGGGTCGCGCGGCTAGGTCAAGGTCAGGCCAATCGGACTCTCATGGACGCCATCTCCCTCATCCTGCTGATCGCCCTGCCGCTGCTGCTGGTCGCCAGCGCGACGTTTAGCGGGACCGAGACCGCGCTCTTCTCGCTAACGCCCCACGAGCAAGCGCGGATGAAGCGCGACCCCACGGCAGCGTCCTCCGCCGTGCTGAAGCTCCTGCGCGAAACGGCCCCGCTCCTGGTGACACTGCTCATCAGCAACATGGTCATCAACGTCTTGTACTTCACGCTGGTCACCGTACTGCTCGACCGCTGGAGCCGGGAAGGCATGCTGGGGCCAAGCGGCGCGGCCGGGCTCGCGGTCGCCGCGCTGCTCGGCGTCATCCTCTTTGGCGAGGTGCTGCCCAAGCAGGTCGCGGCCCAGCGTGCGTCCCCCTGGTCGCTTCTGGTCGCGCTGCCGCTGCTGGGGCTGCACCGCCTGCTCGCGCCGGTACGCGTGCT
The DNA here is from genome assembly GCA_039193915.1 of Planctomycetota bacterium. Taxonomy (GTDB): domain Bacteria; phylum Planctomycetota; class Phycisphaerae; order Phycisphaerales; family Phycisphaeraceae; genus JAHQVV01. The sequence goes on along the minus strand of JBCCWH010000016.1, from coordinate 18,630 downwards.
CACGATGGCCCTGGCCATCACGCCCCTGTCCCGCCTGATCGCGCCGCCGACCCCGCCTGCCGAGCTCTCGGCCGAGGACCTCGACGCCATGCTCCGTCTCAGCGAACGCAGCGGCGCCATCGACGAGAGCGAGCAGGATTTGCTTGCCCACGTCCTCGAGCTAGGCCGGCTAAAGGTGCGCGACCTGATGATCCCCCGCGTCGAGATCCGAGCGCACGACCTCAGCGCCCCGCCCGCCGAGCTGACCGCACTCGCAAAAGAAACCCGCCTGCGACATCTGCCTGTCTATGACGAAGGGCTTGACCAGGTCCGCGGGGTCGTATTCTCACGCGATGTCCTGCTCAACCCGCCCGAAACCGACAAGCAGGTGCGAGCGATGATCCGGCCCGTCCGGTTTGTCCCGGAGATCGCGCCGGCGGATGTGCTGCTCGCCCGGCTACGCGACGACGCGATCGTCTTCGCGATCGCAGTCGATGAGTATGGCGGGACGGCCGGGCTCATCACGCTTGAGGATGTCGTCGAACACGTCGTGGGCGAGATCCCCGGGGCCTACGAAGCAGGCGACGCCCCCGCGGTCGAGGCGGTGGGCGACGGCGTCTACCGCGTCGATGCGAACCTGCCTGTCCATGACTGGGCCCAGTGGTTTGGCCATAACCGCACGCTTGCACAAACAGCCTCCGGGGCGTCCACCATCGGCGGGCTGATGTTCAAACTCCTGGGCAATCTCCCCAAGGTCAACGACACCGCGACGATCAGCAACATCCACCTGACCGTCGATGCGATGGACGGGCGTCGCATCGAAAAACTCACGATCACGCTCCTGCCGCATGATGATCATGCCGTGGCAGCCTTGCCATCCGCGAACCCGCAAGAGGAGACGCCATGATGGTCCATGACCTCCTCGTGACTTACCATGCCCTTTGCGGCGGCATCGGATCGGCGGCCAACACCTCGGCCATGACCGATACGCAATTGCTGATGTGGTGCGGCTTGATGCTGCTTGGCTTTGCCGGGTCGGCCCTGTTTTCGGGGATGGAGACCGGGTGCTACCGGCTCAACCGAGTGCGTTTGTTCGTACGGTCCGCCAGGCGAGAACATGCCGCGACCATACTCGACCGCCTGATCCATAACCCCGCGGCCCTGCTGGGCACGTTGCTCATCGGCAACAACATGGCCAACTACCTCGGCACCGCCGCGCTGGGGATCGTCCTCGGCTCGCTCGCGCTAAGCGAGTGGCAGGTCATCGTGGTCAACACGCTCCTTGTGTCGACCCTGCTCTTGATCTTCGGCGAAACCCTGCCTAAGGATTTCTTCGCCTCGAACGCCGACCGCTGTATGTACCCCCTCGCCCGCCTGCTCCAAGCAGTCCAGTGGTTTTTCACCGTAACGCTGATCCTCCCGCTTGTCGTGATGTTCAGCAAACTCGCGGTGAGGCTGCTGGGCGGCGGGCAGTCGCGCATGCTCTCTCCACGACGCCGGGTTGTCGAGATGGTTCGGCACGGCGCGGGGCATGGCCTGCTGAGCGATGAGCAATCCGCTATGGCGCAGCGCGCCTTCGCACTCTCGAACCGTGAAGTCGGTGGCGAAGCCACGCCCTGGGTCGAGGTCCAGACCATCCGCGCCGACCAAACGGTCGACGCCTTGGTCGTGCTGGCCCGGCGTTCCAAACACTCGCGGTTCCCGGTACTCGACCCACACGGGCAGATCGCCGGGACCATCGATGTGATCGACACGCTGGCCGACGGCGAGCCGGGCAGCCGCAAGGTCGGCACGCTCATGCGGCCCGTCATTAGCGTGCCCGCCACACGCACAATCCGTTACACGCTAACCGAACTGCAACGCGAACACATCGGGCTCGCTATCGTCACCGGCCCGACAGGCAGACCCGTCGGCGTCGTCACCGTCAAAGACCTCGTCGAGCCGCTGACGGGCGAGATTTCCGATTGGTAGACACGCCCCGGACCATCGCGCGGCGGGAACAAACTATCATCTGCCCCGATGCGTTGGTCCACCGCTGATATCGCCGATGCCATGCAAGCCGGCCTCGCGGCACGGGCACAGGCCGATGACGCAGAACATGCGGTCTACGGGTTCGATGCACTCGACGAGCTCGGGATGCACCCCTTGCTCCGCGGCGCGCTCACCGACGCCGGGTACGGGGCCTGGCCCGAACAGCGCTATCCCGGGCACTGGCACAAACCCAAGAAAAGCCATGGGCTTCGGTGCGACCTTGTGCTGACGCCAAACGCAGCCCCCCTGCGCGAGCCGGGCATCAAGGACACCCTGTTCGATGACGGCAGCGCCTGTGACCCGCAGGCCGCCTACTGGCTGGAGGTCAAGACGGTCGCGCAGCACGAGACCAGCGGCCCCTTCAAACGATACTCGGCGGAGCTCCTCTCCCCGGTCGCCAATGATGTCAAGAAGATCTGGTCCGACGGCATCATCCAGTACGGCGGGCTGGGCCTTGTCCTTTTCACCCAGGCTCAGGATGTCGCTGAACACGACCTCGCGGTCTGGCACGAGCGATGTATACGCAAGGGCTTCCCCGTCGGCCCGCCCGCGGTACGAGGCTTCGAGATTACCGACCGGATCGGTAACGCCTGGTGCAGCGTCGCAGTCTTCGGCGTACGTGGCGCGTAATCCTCCGCACCAGTCATAAAAAACACCGACGCGGCTCGCGTCGGTGTTCGTGAAAATCTGGCTGAAACGACGAGCCGATCAGCGTGGCCCACGGCCCGGGTCTTGTGCGTCCGGGTTGCGGTCACGATCACGGTCACCCGAGCGGCCGCCTGGGCCGGTCTGATCGGACTCCCCGATCAGCTCCATCGCCCGTGCCTCGGCCTCGCGCTGCTGACGCAGCTCGCGGTCGAACTGGCTGGACGCGGCCTTGTCGTCATCCAACACGCGTTCGTGGAGGTTGCCCAACGCATCGATGTAGATCAGCACCCACAGGGTCTTGCCTTCGATGTTGGTCCGGCGATCGATGTCGACGACCGTGACGCCGACCTGCATATCGATCCCGTTGACCACGCCGCCGATCTGATCGCCGGGGTTGACCTCGAAGAGTTCTTCGTGCCATTCGCCGTTGTGGATCTGATGGACCTTGACGCGTGCGCCACGGTCGTTCGCCGAAACAACGAAGAAGCGCGAGCTCGGCTGGAGCTCGATCGGGCCGACCCACGGGGCCTGCTCGATATCTTCATCACTGGGCAGGAGCGCGGCACGGTGCCGATTCTCGCTGCGCTGAGCCTCGTCGAGACGATCAACACCGTAGAGCGGGTTGATGACACCCGCGACGAGCTTGTAGCGGTACGTCGTGCCGGGCACAGCGGTCACGTCGATCGCCCAGACCCGGACCATCCCTTCTTCCATCACGGCTTCTTCGACCATGCCTGGACCCCGGCTGTCGATCCCTGGGGTCATCGGGCCAGGATTGCCACGGCCGGGATTCCCACGGCCAGGGGCCTCACGGTCCTGGGTGCCTCGGCCCGGAGTGCTCCGGTCACGGCTGTCATTCCCGGAGCGGTCTGGGGGCTGAGCGTCTCGCCCACCACCGCTTCGCCCGCTGCCTCGGCCACCTCGGCCGCCACGGCCCGTAGAGCCGCCGTCACGGCCCCCTCGGCTCGCGTCGCCACCGCTGTTGCGGCTGCGTTCCGCGTCGCGCTCGGCCTGACGCCGGGCACGATCTTCCTCACGCCGTTGACGCGCCTCTTCAGCGCGTGCAGCGCGCTCTTCCGCCTCCATCGCCTCGAGTGCCTCAAAGTCGAACATCGTCATCGGATCGTCCAGCGGCGCCAGCAACTCCTCGCCCTCCGTCAAAGGCGGCGGATCGACCATCGCAATGCCGATCTGGTTCGCGAGCAGGTAGTCGATCCAATCCAACGAGATCTGATCACCGTCCGGCATCTCCTGATTGGGCTGGATGCCGTAGTAGCCCGGCAACATCGGAACGATCGCCGCAGCACCCCACTGCCCGGTCACCGGGTCGCGTTCTTCACGCAGCAGATACACCGTCGCCAGCCCAAGCTTCTGCGACCAGATCCCGGGTGGGACCATCGTCAGCGTGTCGCTCTCGCCTTCGAGGGTCTCGATCCAGCCGGCCATATCAAACTGCCCCTCGATGAAGACGTAGCTGAAATCGGCGGGGTCACGGGACTCGCCCCAAACGGCTTCATAGGCCTGGCGGACCTCACGTTCGGAGACATCCAGCACCTCAAAACCAAACTTCTGCCGCGTCTCGGTCACCATCGGCGGCGTGGGCAGGAAGTAGGCCGGGGCGTCGGGATGGATTGGGTCGATATCCCGATGCGTCAGCCCCCCCTGAGCAAGCGGCGTAAAGCTCTCGGCCTGCAAAAGCGGCTGGTGGAGCATCTGCTCATAATCTGTCGCCAGGTCGGGGGTGCGGTAGTCCTCTTCAACGCCCTGAGGAACTTCACGACCGCTCGGCCCCAGACCGGCCTCTAGGATTTTAGCGTCGTCCACAATGTGCGGGACGACTTCGGCCGGCTCGCTAAAGGTCCGATTCCCGACCGTCACTTCGTACGGCTTGAGGGCCACGCCAAAGACAACCACCGCGACCGCGACCAGGAGGAACAGGACCCCCAGCGCGAGGATGATTTTTTCGATGTGCATCTGGAAGAAGCTGGCGTTCTTGACTTTCATGTCGCCTGTCTCCTGGGGTGGCGCGAGGCCGGGGTACGGATTGCAAGGGCAAACTCGGCGGTGCCGCCGGTCGGGTTACGGCGTGGGCGCAGGCACCGCCAAAGCGTTCTTCACGACCTGCGGCATCAAGTCGGTCGTCCAGTCACGGAACCAGAGGGTCTCGATCACAAGGTCGACCTCAACGATGTCCCCGCTGTAGACGTAGCCGTCTGCCAGCTCGGCGTGTTCGTCGACATCGGTGACCTTCATGTCGAGGACGGTCATGAAGTTGACCTCGCGTAGCTGCTCGAAGAACAGCGGGAGCGAGGCCCAGTCGATGTGGAGCCTGACGCTGACGTGGCGGACATCAAAGACGTTGTTCGAGAACCGCCCGGTGGGGCCGAAGTAGAAGCTGTCGATGATGGGCTGATCGGATGGCGGCAGTGTCGTGACGATGGGCGCGTTGTACACGGAGGAGACTGCAACTTCAGGCGTGGCGGCAGCCCCGGGCAGAGCGCCACTCCCGTCATCCGCCGATGCACCGGGCGAGACTGCGCCGGGTCCCGCTCCGGGGCGGCTGGGGCTGCGTCCGGTGTCCATTCCGCCACGTCCGGTGCGTCCGCCGGACTCCATCATTCCGGCCCCACCGCGCCCCGTACTGCCTGCACCGGACGCGCCGCCGGCATTGCCCGCCGCCGGGCTGATCGCCCCGCCGTTGTGCAAGCCGACATAGCCCGGCAAGACTTCAAGACTCAACAAGCGTTTGACCGGCGCATCAATCACAGGCAGTTGGGTCGTTTCGACGACTCCGTCATCCGACTCCGTCGTGACAGTGTTCGTGTTCACGATCGCCTGCATGATGTCGCGGATGATCCAGATCTGGACCTGCCCCTCCCAAAGCTGGTCGAGCTGGGCCTGCTCGGCCGCGACCGACCAATCCGCGATACTGAACGGGTAGCCCGGGTTGAATCGATCCATGCCCAGTGCTTCAGGCCCCGCATCTTCGGCGTCCTCATCAACCGGGATCGGCATGACATCCGCGTAGAGGTGGATCGACTCGGCCCGCTCACGCAGCGGCGCCATCGCAGCCACGCGCTGGAGTTGGAACAGCGTGTCGGCCTGTTCCTGGGTCAGGTCCGCGGTCGATTCTGCACCGACGCTCGTCAGATACTCGTACAGCATCTGATCAACACTTTCCATGACCTCGTCCACGGTGGGCGGGAGGCCGGGAACCAGCCTCGGCATCCCGAGATGCTCGTACCCGGGCACGAACATGGCCTCGAACGAGTCGCGGTAATCCTGCGTCGCCTGAGCGATCTGGGCGGTATTAGGCGAATCGTTGCCGAAGAGCTGGCCGTTCGCGAAGGTGTAGTTCAGATGAGCGTCGGCATTACGGGCACGGGTGCCGCCCTTGATCGCGGCAGACTGCGCGCCGATTTCATCGTTGGTCCTCGTCACAAACTCGATCACATCTCGATTGATGACCAGATCGGAGATGGTGAGGTTATCCCCGTTGGGGTCGGGGTTGGGCACCTCGATCGACGCGTGCGTCAGGTCGTGGAGTTCCTGGGCCTGACTGTTGTTCTCTTTAATCACCCGCGCACGCAGCGCCGGGGCTTGTACGAACAGCACAAACACAAACGCGGCGACCCCGAGCAGGGCCACAACGATCGACGCGGCACTGATAGGGTTGCTCTTGATCCAGTCCAGGGCGTTTTTCACTGCGAAAGCTCCTGTGGGTCGGCTTGGGCGAGGGTCTGGTCGTCGGCGGATGCATCAGCACCACCGGTCTCCCCGGCCTCAGCGGAAGGCTCGGGCGTATCGGTCGCGTCAGGCTCAAGGGTCCGGCCTGCGGGGGACATCGTCTTACGGGCCTCGGTCGGCTCGACAATCACGACATCGAACGTAATCGTAAACGTCACATCATTCTGGCTTACCGAGCCCGAGTCCGGACGCTCGGGCAGGAGTGCAGCGAGGTCCCAGCCACCGGCCCCCAGCTCGTACTTCTTGCCGCTGGCGCTGATGTAAAACGGGACGGTACGCTCGGTTTCACCCGTGGTGCCTGGGATACCGGGGCCGGCCTCGCCGGGTCGGGTCGCGGGAGCGGACCCAGTGCCCGGTCGGCTGGGGGCGCCGGAATCAATGACACCACCTCCTGGCCGGCGGGCTCCGTCTCGGGAACCCCCACGTGACGCACCCGGTATCGCGCCCGCCCCACGTGAAGCGCCGCGCGAGCCACCGAGCGATCCACCGCGTGAACCGCCGGCGGAGTTTTGACTCCCGCCCAAGAGCACGCCGTTACGCGGCGGGCGGGCCGAAGCCCGGGTGATCGTCTGCATGAAACCACGGCCGCTTTCGACCACATACTCATACGGCCGGTCGGCCTGCTCTGCGTTGTCGCGGAACCACTTGATGAAGTGGTCTTCGATCATCGACGCCGCAGCGACCTGGTTGAGCGGTGTGCGGCCGGTGATCGTGACCGTGATCGTCGGCGCGATGCGGGACGTCGTGTCTGTTGCCGGAGTGAAGAACACCTGCGCCGGCGCAACACGCCCCGCCAGGTCCGGCGTCTCGGCGTTGCCGGGTGCTGGATTGTAGCTCGTCGAGATGTCGTCGAGCCAGATCACGCGGCGCTCATTGCGTGGGATCGAAGCGATCAATTCCGGGTCACCACTAAGCAGTTCCGGCTGGGTGCCGATCGCCTGCAGTGCCTGGTTGATGTCTGCGGTGAGCTTGGGCATCAGGTCGCGGTAATCGAACGATCGCCGGTAGTTGTCGATGAGCGGCCGGGGGTCGTCGCTCTGAACTGTTGCCATCTCGGCCTTGAACGCACGGGCCTCGCCGAGCGCATTGGTGACCTGAGGGCCCTGCGTGCTTGCGACCGAGTCATAGCTCGAAGCCTTGACGTAGTGCGTTACGGCCGCAACCCCGGCACCCAAGGCGACACACGCGGCGGCCGCACCGATCCACGGCTGCTTGGCCTTCCACATGCGCTGACGCAGGATCATTTGTGGCAGGATGTTGGCCGACACAGACTCCATCTCCAGGCCCTGCAGCGCCAGGCCATATGCCGTCGCCATCGTCACCGCCTGCTTGGAGAAATCGGAGGCCCGCTTGCCATCGACCTCAAGCCGGCTAAACCCATCGGGGCGAGTCACTTCCATCTGGAGGTGCTGCTTGAGGTACTTGCGCAGGCCCGGGAGCTTCCACGTCGAGCCGACGCCGACAACCTTGTCGAGTTCCGAGTCGCGGTTCATGGACTGGTAGAACCCCAGCGAGCGCTGGATCTCCTGGACCAGATCATGGAACACGCCGCGCATCGCCTGGAAGATCTGCTTGGCGTATTTGCTGGTCGACGCCTCTTTCTTCAGCTTCTCCGCCCGGGCGAAGCTGATCTTGAACTGCTTCATCAAGGCTTCGGTGAAGTGGTTGCCGCCCAAGGGCAGGGTCCGCAGCCAGATGCCGCCTGCTTCGACGATGATGATGTCGGTGGAGACCGTGCCGATGTCGAGGTAGACCGTGCCGTCGCTGCCGCCGGCCGCTCCCTCGAAGGCAAAGGCGTTGTAGACCGCAACCGGCGAGAGCGTCAACGCATCGACCCGGAGGTCCACCGCGCGGTAGTTCGAAAGGTACTGGGCCACGCGTTCCTTGGTGATCGCGAAGATGCCGACCTCGACATCCGGGGCGTCTTCCTGCTCAAAGACCTGGTAGTCCCACTCGACCTGATCGATCGGGAACGGGATCTGCTGCTGGGCCTCGTACGCGACAATCGACTGCACTTTGCTCGGGTCGACCGGCGGGAGCTTGGCAAATCGCGCAAACGCCATGTGCCCGGGGACCGACACCACGACCTGCGACTTGTCCAGCTCGTGCTTGCGGATCAGCGCGTCGAGGTTGACGCGGATCGCCTCTTCGACGTTGATGTCCGGCGTCGTCAGGATCTGCTTAAAAGGAAGGACGTCGTAGTCCTCCAAGTGGACGGCGGTGCCGTGCTTGGAGAGCTTCATCGCCTTGATGGCCTGCGACCCCACCTCGATACCCCATGCTTCATTTTTTCGGGGCATAGAAAACGCTCCTGTTCTTGGGCTTGGGCCGAGTCCCGCCTGAGCGGAACCGGGCGCTAGAGTCACCACCTGCCTCAGCCCGCGCCAAGGTACGAAACACCGGCCAGCCGACGACGCAAGGCCGACTCAGCCACCCGCGCTTCATGCGCGGCATGATAAAACTGGTCTGGTTGAACGGGTGACACACACACGGCACGAAGGATGGAATGATCTTGCCGAGTCGTACACACACACTTCCTCATGAATGACGCATTAGAACCCTCAAGGCCCCTCGCGTCAAGGCAGCATGCCCGCTAGCTGATCTTATCGCGGCCCCCCGTGCCCCGTCCAGAAAAATCTGTCTGCCGACTCAAATCCAAACCACTTCCCTCACTTGACCACCCCGCCCGCTCGCGAGACAATCGCGGACCCACCGGGGCCGTAGCTCAATTGGGAGAGCGCTACGTTCGCAACGTAGAGGTTGAGGGTTCGATCCCCTTCGGCTCCATTCCCACCCCGCCCGCCTACCACGCCTCCAGGCAAACCCCTCTCCAGCCCATCGCCAGCCGATGGACCCGCGATCGCCGCCGCTGACGCCCACCGCCTCTTGACCGATCGAAACGCAAAGGCCGCCTACGATGGCTACCCTCCTCAACGCCCGCGACCTCACCAAGGCCTTCGGCACGCACACGCTTTTTGCCGACATCAGCATCGGGCTCGTGCAGGGCGATCGGCTCGGACTCATCGGACCCAACGGCGCGGGCAAGTCCACGCTGCTCAAGATCCTGGCCGGGCTTATCGAGCCCGACGGCGGGGAGATCACACGCCGACGCCAGCTATCACTCGCCTACGTCCCACAGGACGACCGCTTCCCCGCAGACGCTTCGCCCGCGCAGTGCGTGACCGATGCGCTCAACCGGCTCGACGATCTCGATCGCCACGGGCTCGACCCCGAGACGCGCGCGGCCATCACGCTCTCCAAACTCGGATTCACCGACCTCGACCAGCCCGTCGGGACGCTCTCGGGCGGCTGGCGTAAACGCCTGTCGATCGCGTGCGCGATCGCCGGCGAGCCAGATGTCCTGATGCTCGACGAGCCGACCAACCACCTCGACCTCGAAGGCGTCGTCTGGCTCGAACAGTTCGTCACACAGGCGGACATGGCCATCGTGTTCATCACGCACGACCGGACGTTCCTCGAAGGCGCTGCCAACCGCATCATCGAGCTTTCCGGCGCTTACCCCGACGGCACCTTCGAGGTGAAGGGCAACTACTCCGCGTTCGTTCGGCGAAAGGAAGAATTCCTTGAAGCACAGGCCGCACAACAGACCGCCCTCGCCAGCAAAGTTCGGCGAGACACGGCCTGGCTCAAGCAGGGCATCCAGGGCCGACAGACACGCAACAAGACGCAGGTCGAGGCGAGCCACGCAAGGCAGAGCGAACTCAAAGCCCTCAAAGACCGCAACACCGCGACGGCCCAGAGCGCGGCCGTCGACTTCCAGGCCACCGACCGCAAGACGCGCAAGCTCCTGGACGCGCAAGGCATCGCGAAATCGCTCGGCGGGAAACAGTTGTTTGCCGGCGTAGACCTCACGCTCTCCCCGGGCACGCGGCTGGGCCTGCTCGGCCCCAACGGCTCGGGCAAGACAACGTTGATGCGACTGCTCACGGGCGAGCTCGAGCCCGACGCCGGCACGATCATGCGGGCCGACAACCTCCGCATCGTCAACTTCACCCAGCACCGCGAAGACCTCGACCCCAAAGAAAACCTCAGAGACGCGCTGTGCCCCGTCGGCGACACGGTCTACTTCCAAGACAAGCCCTTCCACGTCTCGGCCTGGGCCAAGAAATTCCTCTTCGACCCCGGTAAGTTCCGTACGTCCGTCGGCGACCTCTCGGGCGGCGAGCAGGCACGCATCCTCATCGCACGGCTGATGCTCAAGCCCGCCGACCTCCTCATCCTCGACGAACCCACCAACGACCTCGACATCCCGACGCTCGAAGTGCTCGAAGAGTCGCTCGCCGGCTTCCCCGGAGCGATCGTGCTCGTCACACACGACCGCTTCATGCTGGGTCGGCTTTCCACGCACCTGCTCGCCTTCGACGGCGAAGGCGGCACGAAACACTACGCCGACTACGCGCAGTGGGAACACGACGCCGCGCGTCTCGCCAGGGCATCCGCGGCATCACCAACACAGCCAGCCAACGACAAGCCCAACAAGAAACAGGCTACGCCAAGCAACAACAACCCCGCCGCAACCTCGGCGGCCACGCCCCCCAAAGCCCGCGAGAAAAAACTGACCTACAAGCTCCAACGCGAGCTGGACCAGATGGAAGACACCATCCTCGCGGCCGAGACAGATCTCGAAGCGTTGCAGCAGCAGGCGAGCGACCCGGCAGTGATCGCCGACCACACACGCTATGCCGATGTGTGCACGCAACTGGGCGAGGCAGACCTGCGTGTGCGATCCCTCTATGACCGCTGGGCAGAACTCGAAGCGATGTAACACGAGCACATCACCAAGACACCGCCCCGCATTCGCTCGATCACGCACAACCGAAAACGCACAGGTCCGCTGCTCAAGCGAAATCACGTGCGCGACACAAACGCCTACTCTTCATCGCCGTCGTCGCCTTCGCCTTCGTCCAATACCTTGACCCGCAGGTCACGCCAGTGGATCTCTGCGTCCTGGCCGGAATGGACCTGGAGCGCGATGAAACCCTCCAGGAGCGCTTCGTCGGCCTCGTCGATAAAGTCGGTCACCAACACGCCGTTGAGCCAGGTCTGGATATGGCCACCCTCGCATCGGATGGCGATGTCGTTCCAGTCGTCCAGGTTCAAGGCGTCGCGTTTGTGGGCGTTGTCGTCGCCTTCGACGTTCTGCAGCCAACCGCGCCGGCCTTCCTCATACAGCCCGGCCGTCCATGCGCGGGGGCTGGGGTCGAGTTCACACTGGTAGCCATACACCCGGCCGACTTCTTCGCCGGCGTCGTTGGGGCGCTGCCGCGATCGGAACTGGATGCCGGAGTTGGAGTGGCGGACAAACTTGAACTGGCAGCGAAACTCGAAGTCGGCGTAGGTCGCTTCGGTGCGCAGGAAGGTGTTCTGGTTGATGCGGTCGCCGCTGCCGACGATGACACCATCGACCACCTCGTAGGTCGCGTTTCCGCCGACGGAGGTCCAGCCGTCGAGCGTTTCGCCGTCGAAGATGGGGACGAAACCAGCCTCGGCGTTATCGCCCGACTCGGCAGCCCCAAGGCCGTCGTCTGCGTGGGCCAGGGCACACCCTAACACGAAGGCAGTCAGCAGGGCCGGGGCGGCCAGCGAACGGAAAAGGAATCGCTTCATTGTTCTGAATCCTGTTGGGTGTGCATGCAGTTTACTCAGACGACCATGGGGGCCGCCACTTACAAGGAGTTGAGGCAGCAGTTCCCCCGACATCGCGACTCTTGCCGCTGTTGGCGGACCGATGTAGCATCCCTCGGCCAAGTCTCTCGCACCTTTCCCACCGCAGCTTCAGGAGCATCGATGCCCGACGCCCCGACTCCCCCACCCCAACCCCCGACCCTCGCCCCCAGGCCAACCGACCCGGCGGTCAAGGCGGCGCTCTCGCGTTACTGGCGGGCAAACATCACGATCATGGCCGTACTGCTCAGCATCTGGGCCATCGTCGGGCTGGGCTGCGGCGTCCTGTTCGCGGACAAGCTGAATACCTTCAAACTCGGCGGCTACCCGCTGGGCTTCTGGTTTGCGCAGCAGGGGGCGATCATCGTGTTTGTGCTCGTCATCCTGACATACTGCATCCTGCTCAACCGGCTGGATAACAAGCACCACGAAGAGTTGGAACAGATCAAGAACAATGGGACTCCTGCCGAGGGGAGCCGCCATGATTGAATGGTTTAGAAATCTCTCGCCGCTCGAGTGGTGGACCTTCGGTTTCGTGGGTATCACCTTTTCGATCTACCTCGGCATCGCCTGGATCTGCCGGGTGAGGGACACCAAAGGCTTCTTCATCGCCGGCGGCGGTGTGCCCGCGCCGGCCAACGGGATGGCGACCGCCGCGGACTGGATGTCGGCCGCGTCGTTTATCTCCATGGCCGGTCTCATCTCCGGCATGGGGTTCGCCGGCGGCGTCTACCTCATGGGCTGGACCGGCGGGTACGTCCTGCTCGCGCTGCTGCTCGCGCCCTACCTCCGCAAGTTCGGCCACTTCACCGTCCCCGACTTCGTCGGCGACCGCTACGACTCCTCCACCGCTCGCATGATCGCGCTGCTCTGCGCGATCTTTGTCAGCTTCACCTACGTCGTGGGCCAGATGAAAGGCGTCGGCGTCGTGTTCTCCGGGTTCCTCGGGGTCACGCCGGCCGTGGGCGTATTCATCGGCATGGCGATCGTGTTCTGCTACGCCGTGTTCGGCGGGATGAAGGGCATCACCTGGACCCAGGTCGCGCAGTTCTGGGTCCTCATCACCGCGTTCCTCATCCCCGCGATCGCGATCTCGCTGAAACTCACCGGCAGCCCCCTCCCCTCGGTCGGGCTGGGCAGCCAGGTGCTGGAGAGTGTCGACCCCTCGCGGCCGTACCTGCTCGACAAACTCTCGAGTATCAATCAGCAGTTTGGCTTTGGCAGCTACACCGAGGCTTACGGCGAGGGCGCGGGCAAGTGGAACAAGCTCAACGTATTCTGCGTCGCGGCCGCGCTGATGACGGGGACGGCCGGGCTGCCGCATGTCATCGTCCGGTTCTACACGGTCAAGAGCGTGAAGGCCGCGCGGTGGTCTGCGTTCTGGGCGCTGCTGTTTATCTCGATGCTGTACCTCACGGCCCCGGCGGTCGCAGGTTTCGCACGCTACTACATGGTCGACGACATCGCGGGGCTCAACGGAAAGACCGCCGACGAACTGCCCGCCTGGTACGAGAAGTGGAACAAGACCGGGCTGATCGCCTGGGTCGACTTTGACGGCGACGGCACCGTCGCTTTCACGAATAACCTGACCGACGCCACTATCGTGCCGGAAGATGCGCCCCCCATCGTCCCCAACGAATTGATGCGAATCGGCGGCGTCCCGGCGGCGACCCGAGACGCACTCCTGGAGGACGCCGATGCCTGGGTCGCGGCCCACGGCGGAACCCGGGACGGCGGAGCGCAGGCCAAGGCGGAGCTCATCGGGCTTGGCGGCGCTCACCACCCCGACCGCGACATCATCGTCCTGGCGACACCCCAGATGGCGCAGCTTTCCGACTGGGTCGTCGCGTTCGTTATCGCCGGCGGGTTGGCGGCCGCGCTCTCGACGGCGTCGGGCCTGCTGCTGGTGATCTCCTCGTCGGTCTCGCACGACCTGTACTACCGCGTCATGAACCCGCAGGCCAGCGAGAAGCAGCGGCTGATGGTCGGGCGGATCACGATCGGTGTTGCGGTCATGGTCGCGGGCTACTTCGGGATCAACCCACCGGGGTTTGTGGGCGAGGTCGTCGCGTTCGCGTTCGGGCTCGCCGCGGCGAGTTTCTTCCCGGCGATCGTGCTGGGCATCTTCTCCAAACGCGTGGGCACGGTGCCCGCCATCAGTGGGATGCTCGTCGGCATCGGCTTTACCGCCTTCTACATCCTGACGCAGAAGGCCGACAAGATCCTGACGCCCGACGTCGCGGACGCCTTGTTCGGCACGGCGGGCGAGGGGATCCGTGCACCCTGGGCGTTTGGCATTGATGCACAGGGCATCGGAACCCTCGGCATGCTGCTGAACTTCGTCGTAACGATCGGCCTCACGTTTGTCTGCAAGCCCCCGCCGCAGAAAATCCGCGACATGGTGGATGGCGTCCGTGAGCCCGAGGGACAAACCCCGGCGGTGAGGATCGAATCTGCACCCGAGCACTGAGTGATGAGGCCCAGTGGTCTGGATATCCAGAGCTATCAGCTTGCCCATGGAACCCGAACAGGACAACACGCCATCCAACAAGCAGGCCTACCTGCCGCCACCGCTGCCGCCCTCTTTTGCGCGGCCGATGTCCGATGGCATGCTCGACCCCGAGCTGGTAATCGACCACGACATGGCCTGCTCCGCCTGCGGGTACAACCTGCGAACCCGCAAGATGCGCGAAACCTGCCCCGAGTGCGGCGCGCCGGTCCGGCAGTCTTTCATTGAGCCCGGCCCAGCGCCCGCTGAGCGCATGTATGGCAGCAACACCTCCGCGAATGTGTCGCTGACGATGGGCATTATCGCCTTGGCACTCGGGCTCAACACCCTCGGGATCGCCGGCGTGATTTTCGGCCCCATCGGGATCGGGTTCTATTACAAGTACCACGCCGACATCCGGAAAGGCATCGCAAACCCCAGCCCACGGACCCGCCGCATCGCCCGCGCGGGGCTGATATGCTCGTGGATCGGGCTGGGGCTCTGTGCGTTGGTGCTGGCTATCGTTGTAATCGCCGCGACGATGTGACCTAATCGCCCCTATCTGCCTGCAATATAGACACTTGGCGTAGAGCACGGCACGGCCGAGCGCCGACGGGCCGTGAGCCGTGGAATCGGCCAGTTGTTGACGCTAGCCCCCCACCTCTGTATCCTGTTCGGCTCGGCACAGCGGGGCTATCGGCCTCGCCGCGTTGCCAAACCACGACTCCGAAGCAATCCCAGGAAGCAACGCCATGCTGCCACAGCAACGCCAGACCCGCACCCAAGGCCGCAACCGCCGGTCCCACGACGCCCTCACCGCCCGCAAGGCCGTGACCTGCCCGAGCTGCGGCTCGGCCAAACTGCCTCACAGCGCCTGCGCCGAGTGTGGCTTTGTCCGGCCCGGGCTCAAGCTCTCGTTGTCGCGCGAGCAGGCCTAAGCCAAGCCCTGCCGGTTCCATCATCCGCGCTGACAAGAGAGGGTATAGCCCGTGCGTATCGCTATTGACGTGATGGGGGGAGACAACGCGCCTGACGCGATCCTTAAGGGGGCGCTCAGCGCGATCAAACTGCTTAAGCCCGACGACCGCCTCGTACTCGTCGGCGATGAGACCATCATCCGCGAATCGATGGAAGAGGAAGGCCTCGCCAACGACCCGCACGTGGAAGTCGTCGCCACGACTGAAGTCATCGAGATGGGTGACCCGCCCGTCTCGGCGCTGCGCACCAAGACCGACAGCTCGATCGTCAAATGGGCCTGGCTCGGCTCGAAACGCGCCAAGGACGAACGCTGCGACGTCATCATCTCCGCCGGCAACACCGGTGCCTGTGTCGCGGCCGCGCAGATGACCATGCGCCGACTGCCCGGCGTCCACCGCCCCGGCATCGCCGTCACCATCCCAACGTTCTATGGCCCCGTCGTCGTCTGCGATGTCGGCGCCAACCCCGAGCCCCCCCCGACCCACCTCCACCAGTACGGCCACATGGGCACGATCTTTGCCCAGCGTGTCCTCGATATCGAAAAGCCCAAGGTCGCCCTGCTTTCGATCGGTGGCGAGGAAGGCAAGGGCAACACGCTCACCCGCGGCACACACGACCTGCTCAAGGCCGACACGTCGATGAACTACGTCGGCTACATCGAAGGCCGGGAGATCTTCGAGGGCAAGGCCAACGTCATTGTTGCCGAGGGGTTTACCGGCAACGTCGTGCTGAAGCTCGCCGAAGGCTTGAGCAAGGGCATCTTCAAGACGATCGCGCACGAGGCGTTTGAGATCGACCCGGAACTGGCGATGAAGCTACAGCCCGTCGTCGAGAGCATCTACGCCAAGCACGACTACCACGAACACGGCGGCGCGCCGCTGATGGGTGCCAACGGCATCTGCCTGATCTGCCACGGCTCATCGCAGCCCCGGACGATCTACAACGCGATCCGCAACGCGATCAAGTACGCCAAGCTCAACGTCAACGACGAGGTCTCAGAAGACCTGCTCGCTGCGGAAGAACTGCTCAAGGCGCATCAGGCCAAACGCGAAGCTGAGCAGGAAGCCGCCGCAGTCTCCGGGGAATCAGCATGAACATCCCCGGCGTGACTCAGCCGGCGGGTGTACGGTTTGCAGGTGTCGGCACAGCGATCCCGCAACGCGTGCTGACCAACAGCGACCTTGCCAAAATCGTGGATACCAACGACGCGTGGATCTCGAAGCGCACGGGTATCAAAACGCGCCACATGGCTGCGGACGGTGAAACGACCCGCGACCTCGCATCGCAAGCACTCGCATCCGCACTCGACGACGCGGGCATGGCTGGCAGCGACCTGGACATGGTCCTCGTCGCAACCATGACGCCCGAGATGAACTGCCCATCGACCGCCGTGCGTGTTGCCGCTACGGTCGGCGCGACGCCCGCCGGGGCAATGGACCTGAGCGCCGCCTGCACCGGGTTCGTCTACGGCATCAATCACGCGGCCGCGCTCATCCAAACCGGGCACTACAGGAACGTCGCCGTCATCGGGGCCGAGACCCTGTCGAGCGTTGTCAACTACAACGACCGGCGGACCTGCATCCTCTTTGGCGACGCCGCCGGGGCCGCCATCCTCACCGCGAGCGACAACCCCGCACAGGGGTGCCTCTACCAGACCATGCGTGCCGACGGCAACCGCTGGGACGACATCTATGTCCCACGCCACGAACGCGACATCTCCCCTGACAACGGCTACTCGGGCCAACTCAACACGATGCAGATGAACGGCCAAGAGGTCTTCAAGTTCGCGGTCACGCAGACCCAGAGCATCATCGACGAGACACTCGAGAAAACCGGCGTCACCCCCGACCAGCTTGCGGCCGTGTTCGCCCATCAGTCCAACAAACGCATCCTCGACCTGCTGCAAAAACGGCTTGACCTGCCCGACGGCAAGCTCGTCGTCAACATCCAGAAGTACGGCAACACCTCGGCCGCAAGCGTCCCGCTCTGCCTCCATGAAAAGCTCGCCCGGAAAGAACTCCGCGAAGGCGACCTCGTCCTCTTCGTGGCGATGGGGGCGGGTATGTCGTGGGCGTCGTCGCTGTGGCGGATGTGATTGATTATTGTTGATTGATGATTGATAATTAGGGGCGGGCAATGAACCCAGAGGATATGAAACGTCGTACGCTCGACTTCTCAACACGCCTCATCAAACTCACCCAAGCGATACCGAGCAGCTACGCTGGGGGTGTGATTAGCAAGCAACTGCTACGCGCGGGGACAAGCATCGGAGCAAACTACCGCGAGGCCTTACACGCCTCAACACCAAGACACTTTGTAACCACTCTGGAAATCGCGCAGCGCGAAGCAAGTGAATCGGCCTATTGGATCGAGCTCATCATCCACGCCGGCATAATGCCCGAGCAGAAAATGCAATCGCTCTTGGAAGAATGCCGCGAGCTGTATGCGATCCTGACGTCAACCATCGTGTCCCGCAAGAAAAATATCTCGGAACCAAGCTAGTTCGAACACCCACAATTATCAATCATCAATGAGCAATCCATCAATCATCCTATGCCCAGGACAGGGCGCGCAAACCGTCGAGATGGGCAAAGCATGGACGGAACAATCCGCCGAAGCCAAGGCCGTCTTTGAAGAAGCCAATGATGTGCTCGGCTTCGACCTGGCCACGCTCTGCTTCGAAGGCCCGGCCGAGGATCTAAACCGCACCGACAACGCGCAGTGCGCGATCTACACGGCGTCAACGGCGTGCTTCCGTGCTTTGGAAGCGGCCGGCGAGCTTGGACCGATCGCGGCGACGGCCGGGCTGTCGCTGGGCGAGTTCACGGCGTTGCACCTGGCGGGCGCGTTCAGCTTCGCCGAAGGGCTCAAGCTCGTGCGGCTGCGTGGCGAGGCGATGCAGGACGCGGCCGAAGCGTCCGAGGGCTCGATGGTCGCGCTGACCGGCAAGCTGACCGAGGACCAGGTCAACGAGCTGTGCGACAAGGCCCGCGGCGACGGCGTGCTGGTGCCTGCGAACTTCAATACGCCGATGCAGATCGTTGTGTCGGGGAGCAAGGACGCCTGCGAGCGCG
>JBCCWH010000015.1:0-48238 GCA_039193915.1 Planctomycetota bacterium | reverse complement strand
GGGCGAGTCACGCAGCATGACGTCCGGCGTCCGTAGGCCGCCGACTGTTCTTGCGTATTAGTTCTGCGCCTCGCGGCCAACGAGGCCCTCGGGCTCACGCCCGTCGGCGTACTCGCGGTAGACGACCGCCGTGGCGGCGTCGTGGTCAAAGCGCATGTTCTCCGAGTCCCAGGCCAGCTCACGGTCCTTGAATCGCCCAGCGATGGTGCCGACGAGTACGGCCTCGGTCACGCGGCCCGAGTACGAGAACGGGGTGGACGTCTCGCCGACACCTCGGCAGGCGTCGGTGAACTCGGTGTAGTGGTTGTTGCTGCCGCGCGACTCGGCGGCGATGTCCATGGGTTCGCCGTCTTTGTAAAACGTCGGCATCGCCCAGTGGGGCAGGACCATGACGCCCTCTTCGCCGACGAGGAACATGCCCGCGCCCGGGAGATTGACACCGTCTGGCAACTGCGCTTTCGCGGCGTCGGGCCGGCTGCCGCGGTTGCCATCGGTCCAGCGGAAGAACAGCTCGTCGGTCGTGAATTCGGTGCCGGCGAACTGGTAGCTGATGTCGCTATCGACGGCGAAGGTCTCGCGGTAGTGCTGCGGTCCTCGGGAGACGACGCTGAGCGGGGTCTGCAGGTCGATGGCGGAGAAGACGGGGTCGAAGATGTGGCAGCCCATGTCGCCGAGGGTGCCCGAACCGAAGTCGATCCAGCCGCGCCAGTTGCCGGGGTGGTACGCACCGTTGACGTAGGGGCGGTGGGGCGCGACGCCCAGCCAGTTGTCCCAGTCCAGGTGGTCGGGCACGGGGTCGGTGCGGTCGGCGCGGCCTTCCGGGGGACCGCCCCAGGACCTGCTGACCCAGAGGTGGGCTTCCTTGACCTTGCCGATCGCGCCCTCGCGGATCATGGCCGCGCCGGTGCGGTAGGCCTGGTCGCTGTGGATCTGCGTGCCCATCTGAGTGACGAGGTTGTTGGACTCGGCGAGTTGCATCATCGTGCGCAGCTCGGCGATGTTGTGGGCGAGGGGCTTTTGCACGTGGACATGGATGCCCAGTTGCATCGCGGCGATGGCGATCGGGCCGTGCATGTGGTCGGGGGTGGAGACGAGCAGGGCGTCGATGTCGCTGCCCATCTCGTCGAGCATGACGCGGTAGTCGGTGTAGGTGGCGGCGTCTTCGAAACGGCTGGCGGCGTTGCCGAGGTTGGTGCGATCGACATCGCAGAGGGCAACGACGCGGACGTTCTCGCCTTGTGAAGAAGGCATGAGGTCGGACCAGCCCTTGCCGCCGACGCCGACGGCGGCGAGGTTGAGGGTCTCGTTGGCCTGCTGGCCGTGGGTGATGCGTGGGCCGAGCAGGGGGATCGTCGCGGCGGCGGCGAGGCTGGCCTGGATCACCTGTCGGCGCGTGGGATGGGCGGGCAACCGCGGGGAGCTGGGTTCAAACATCGAGGGTTTCCTTGTAGTGAAAATGACCGGCTCCACCCAGCCATGGACAGGACGCCCATTTGACGCCGGGGTTACGCCGCCGCATCCTGCGTTTTTCGATTATACAGCGCATCGAGCCCGGCCCGGCCTATTTCACGGCATCCCCCGTCTCGGGGTGCATCGCCACAGTTTTCGTTCTACACTTGCGGGCTCGCATAGACGCAACCCCACGAGACCTCCCGTGATTAAAGGCATCAGCTACTGGTCGGTAGACGGCGGCGCGGACGGCTCGGCCGACATCGCCCGCGCTATCGCCGACGCGAAGCAGGCGGGGTTCGAGGCGTTCGAGCTTGCCATCGGCACCGAGGGGCACCTCACTGTGGATGCGACCGAAGAGCAGTGCAGCGATATCCGCGCGTGTTGCGACGAGTCCGGGTTGGTTGTCGAGTCGCTCGCCAGCGCGATGAGTTGGAAGGTCAACCCGATCAGCGACGACCCCGCCGTCCGTGCGCTCGCGATCGAGCAGAACCGGCAGGCCATCGAACGTGCCGCCTGGCTGGGCTGTTCGTCGTACCTGCTCGTGCCCGGCGTGATCAGCAACCCTTGGAACATGAACAACCCGGTCCGCTACGACCTCGCGCTCGAACGCGCGACCCGGCTGGTCGGCGAGCTGCTCGAAACCGCCGAGCCGCTGGGCGTCGAGGTCTGCGTCGAGAACGTGTGGAACGGCATGTTCTACTCACCTATCGAGTTTGCCGATTTCGTGGACCAGTTCGACAGCCCGTGCTGCGGTATCTACTTCGACGTCGGCAACCTCGCGGGCATCCATCAATACCCGCCGCACTGGATCGAACTGCTCGGCGACCGCATCAAACGTGTCCACATCAAGGGCTTCCGCTTCGACTCGGCTGAAAGCTCGTGGAAGTTCTGCCGGCTACTCGAAGGCGACATCCCCTGGCGACGGGTTATCGCGTCGCTGGAAAGCATCGGCTACGACAGGGCGATCGTCGCTGAGATGATGCCCTATGCAGACGACCTGCTGGAAGAAACCTCCAAAGCGATGGACGAAATCCTCCAACGCTAACATCAAAACCCCCGGCCGAGCCCGCCCCGGTGGTCGGCCCCAACTCGAAAGAACGAAATGGCAATCAAAGTAGGCGTTGTTGGACTCGGCATGATGGGCTGGACCCACCTGGACGTGTACGCGAAGATGGAAGGTGTCGAGGTCGTCGCTGTGGCCGACCGAGACGAGGACCGGCTTTCCGGCAAGATCCGCCCGGGCGGGAACATCGAAGGCCAGGCCCAGGGCGGCTTCGATGTCTCGAAAGTCAAGGGCTACACCGACGCGGCAGACCTGATCGCGGACCCGAACGTTGATGTGGTGGATGTCTGCCTGCCGACGCCTGCGCATGTGCCTTTCGGCCTGATGACCCTGGACAAGGGCAAGCACCTGCTGATGGAGAAGCCCCTCGCACGCAACAGCGATGACGCGACGAAGCTGGTCGAGGCCGCGGCGAAGAGTGACAAGCTCGCGATGCCCGCAATGTGCATGCGGTTTTGGCCGGGCTGGACTTGGCTCAAGGAAGCCGTCGACAACCAAACCTACGGCAAGGTGCTGTCCGCGACGTTCCGCCGTGTGACTTCTCACCCCGCCGGGCCTTTCTACGCGAACGGTGCGGCCTGTGGTGGCGCAGCGCTCGACCTTCATATCCACGACACCGACTTCATCCAGCACCTCTTCGGTATGCCCAAGGCCGTGACCTCGACGGGCTACTCCAAGCCGACCGATGAGGTGGATCACCTGATCACGCGGTACCACTACGACGATGTGCCGATGGTCGTCGCCGAGGGCGGCTGGACCTTAGCCGAGGGCTACGGCTTTACGATGCGGTACCTGGTGAATTTCGAGAACGCCACGGCCGTGTTCGGCGAAGAGGGCGACACGCCTCTGCGTCTGATCGAGGCGGGCAAGGAGCCGGTTTATGTCGAGCTTGAGGACGCGATGGGCTACGAGCTCGAGATCGCGTACTTCATGGCGTGTGTCAAGAACGGCACCGCGCCCGAGCGTGTGACGATGCAGGACGCTGCCAATGCCGTGCGGATCGTCGAGGCCGAGGTCCAGAGCGTCCGCAACGGCGGGCCCGTTGCGCTGGGGTAAAGCGCGCTCTTGGCAGCTCAATGAACAGCCGGCGGCCTACGGACGCCGGTCGGCTATGATGTTCGTCCTGATCGCAGACCCCGGAGTAGAAAGCGTTGAACTCCCAAGCCACCCCGCACTCGGGCCCGCGTACGGTCGATGCCGACGGCCCGTCGCGCATGTACATCGGCCTCGACCTCGGCGGGACTCACATCAAGGCAGGCCTTGTTGATGCCGAGGGGCATGTGCTCCGATCGGATGTGTTTGACACGCCCGCCAACAGTACGCCGGACGCGGTCGTCGAACAGCTTGCGATCGTGACGCGTGGCCTCGCTGCGGATGAAGGCGTCTCGATGGACGACATCGCCGCGATCGGGGTGGGTGTTCCCGGGCTGATCGACAGCGCGACGGGGATCGTCAAGGCCTGCGTCAACCTGAAGGATTGGCACGATGTCCCACTGCGCGAACTCGCCGCCGAGGCGATTGGCAAGCCCGTCGTTGTTGATAATGACGCGAATGCCGCAAGCTACGGCGAGTTTTCTGTTGCGATGCGGCACACTCCCGACCTCCAACACCTCGCGCTGATCACGCTGGGGACCGGCGTCGGCGCAGGCATCGTCCTCAACCGACAAGTGTTCCACGGCGGCGGCGGTATGGCGGGCGAGGTCGGCCACATGGTCGTCGTCCCCGGCGGCCACTTGTGTGCCTGTGGTCAGCGCGGCTGTCTCGAGCAATACACCTCCGCGACGTCGGTGATCCGCGACGCGACCGAGCTTATCGCCACCGGCAAACGCTCGCACCTCGCGCTCACGCTGGGCACGGGCGAAAAAATCACGACGCGCCATGTCTTCGCCGCCGCCGCCGAGGGTGATCGCATGGCCAATAAGCTCATCGAAGACGCGGCGAAGTACCTTGCGATCGCCTGCATCAACCTCTGCCGCGTGATCGACCTGGAGATGATTGTCATCGGCGGCGGTGTTGCCAACGCCGGCGAAGCGCTGGCCGCGCCATTGCGGCAGGCCTTCTTCGATCAGACCTGGAGCATCCCCGGGGCCTGCGAGCCCACGCTTCAAGTCACCACCCTCGGTAACGATGCCGGCTACATCGGTGCCGCCGCGCTAGCGAAAGCCATGGCCGAATCTCTATAAACTATTGCGATCACCCCCTGACGCTCAACGGAACTCCACCATGACCCTGTCCGCCGACAAACTCGCATTCTGCTCCTGGTCCACCCAGCCCAACTGCCCTAAGTGCCTCGTCAAGAGCGCGGCCGACATCGGGATCAGCCGGGTCCAGCTCCACCTCGACCCCCCGGCGTTGGAATCCGAGTGGGCCAATACGAAGCAGGCACTCGGCGACGCCGGGGTCAGCGTCATCTCCGGTATGTTTACGCCTATCGGCGAAGACTACACCACCCCCGCAACGATCAAGGCCACCGGCGGGGTTGTGCCCGATGAGCACTGGGAAAACAACGTCGATAACTTCCGCAAGGTCGCTGAGGTCGCCAAGCAGTTCGAGCTGTCTTTCGTCTCGCTGCACGCGGGCTTCATCCCCGAAGATGACCAGGCCGTCCACGACCGCATCGTCGATCGGCTCAAGGCACTGGCCAGGATCCTGCACGAAACGTCCGGCGCGGCGCTGCTGCTCGAGACCGGGCAGGAGACCGCAGAGTCGCTGGGGCGCTTCCTCGCGCACGCGGACGACGACAACATCGGCGTTAACTTCGATCCCGCCAACATGATCCTCTACGGCATGGGCGACCCCATCGCCGCGATGAACCACCTGCTCCCGCATATCCGTCAGGTCCACCTCAAGGACGCGACCAGCCCGCCCGCCCCGGGCGAGTGGGGCGCCGAGGTCACCGTCGGCACGGGCGAGGTCAACTGGGACGCCTTCTTTGGGGTGCTCAAAGACGCGGGCTACGCCGGCGACATGGTCATCGAGCGCGAGGCGGGCGACGACCGCATCGGCGACATTAAGCAAGCCGCCGCGTATGCGCCGCAGTTTTTCCAGTAGTCCAAGCCCGCCCGCAGCCACGCGTCAGCATGGTCGGCCCGCGAGCGATAGGGTCCAGCCGACTCGGCGGTCTACACTGCGGCTAGAGGGTCGCAGCGGCCCGCTCTGCATAGCGGATCAGTTGCGGCGCATGACATCGTTAGGCCGCTACGCCGTTACCGCTTGGGCGTTCTTCGCCAGCGTCAGGTTCGTGCCGTACTCGTCGGGCTCGAAGATGTGGAGCTGGTCGGGGTCGAGGTAGAGGGTCGCTGTCTGGCCGGCGTCGATGGGCTCGGCTTTGACGCGGGCGACGATCGGCTCGCCAACGCTCGTCGTCGTGAACAGGTCCATCGTGCTGCCCAGGGGTTCGCTGACGCCGACGGTCACGGCGATCGTCATGCGCGGGTCGCCCGCGTTCTCGGCCTGACGCAGGTGCAGGCCCTCGGGGCGGACCCCCATCACGACCGGCCGGCCGACGTGTGGCGTGACACGCTGTGCATGGTCGTCGCGCAGACGCAGGTCGATCCCGCCGCCGACGAAGTAGACGCCGTCTTCGCGTTTCGTGAGTTCGCCTTCGACCTGGTTCATCGGCGGCATGCCGACGAACTGCGCAACGAACCGGTTGGCCGGCTTGTGGAACACGTTGAGCGGCGTGTCGCACTGCTGGATCCGGCCGTCGCTCATCACGACGACGCGGTCGCCCAGCGTCATGGCTTCCTCCTGGTCGTGCGTGACGTAGATCGTGGTTGTTTTCAGCCGGTGATGCAGGCGTTTAAGCTCCGCGCGGGTCTGGACACGCAGCTTCGCGTCGAGGTTCGAGAGCGGCTCGTCGAACAGGAAGCACGCCGGGTCGCGCACGATCGCCCGGCCCACAGCGACGCGCTGACGCTGCCCGCCCGAGAGCGCTTTGGGCTTGCGGTCCAGCAGGGGCTCGATGCCGAGCAGCGCCGCCGTCTCGCGGACACGCCGATCGATCTCGGGCCTGGGTGTCTTGCGCAGCTTGAGCCCGAAGGCCATGTTCTTGTAGACCGTCATGTGCGGGTACAGCGCGTAGTTCTGGAAGACCATCGCGATGTCGCGGTCCTTGGGCGGGACGTCGTTGATGACACGGTCGCCGATCGCGATCGTCCCGTCGCTGATCTCTTCGAGCCCGGCAACCATGCGCAGCGTCGTCGACTTGCCACAGCCCGAAGGCCCGACGAGCACCACAAACTCACCGTCGGCGATGTCGAGGTCAACCCCCTTCACCGCCTCCACCTCCCCCGGATACACCTTGCGGACCGAACTAAGCGTGACAGTGGACATGGAGGGGGTTCCTGAGGGTAGAGCCTGTCCAATGTATCAGGTAAGCGTGTGGGGTGGTAAGAAAACAGCCCGCGCGGGGCGGGCTGTGATCGTCTGGCTGCTGGGCTTGGGGTTACTTGTAGACGCTGTCGTCTTCGGTCTGGGGACGACCTTCGACCACCCCGGGACGCGGCGCAGTTTCGACGCTGCTGCCGACGGGTTGCGCGGGTGCCGGTGCATTGTTGGCGGCGGGGCGTTCCCCGGCTTTGGTGAGGAAGATCTCGACGCGTCGGTTGGCCTGGTTGCCGCGTTCGCCGTTGGCGGCGATGGGCTGGGTGTCGCCGCGGCCGCCGGAGGTGAGGCGGGCAGCCGCGATGTTGTTGGCTTCGAGGACACGGGCGACGGCGTCGCCGCGGTTGCTGGAGAGCCCACGGTTGTCGATGTGGAGTTGTCGGCCGTTCGCCGAGGTCACGGGCACGTTATCGGTGTGGCCGATGACAAGGATGTCGAAGTTGCGGGCCTGGCCATCGTTGAGGACGCGGGCGAGGCGGGCGAGCGCGTCTTGAGCGCCTTCGTTGACGTCGGCCGAGCCGAGCGCAAAGGTCAGGTCGCTGCGCAGGCGGATCATGCCACGCGCTTCATCGAAAGTCATCAGGTCGGGGTTCGCACGGGCCAGTTCCGCGAGGGCGTCGCTCACCTCGGGCGGCAGGACGTCGCGGATAATGATCTCGGGCTGCTGGTTGGCCAGCTCGGCGATACGGCCGTGTGCGACGCCGAGTTCAGCGAGTGCGTTGTCGAGCGCGAGCTGAAGGCGGTCGCGGTCGGCGAGGGCGGCGGCGACCGAATCACCTCGGCCGCGCATCATGCCGATCGTCTCGTCCTTCTGTGCGATCGTTGAGCGCAGGCGGGCGACCTGGGACTCGAGGTCGACGATGCGCTCTTCGAGTCGGCGGTTGATTTCGGTCATGTCGTCCAGCGAGGAGTTGGCGACACAGCCGGTGGAGAGCAGTGCGGCGGCCGAGAGCAGGGCGGCCGAGGTCAGTTGGCGGGTCAGCTTCATCAAGGGTTCCTTCCGGTGTGGCCCCGGGCGATTTCGTTCGGGGCGGTCTGGGTGTTCGATCCATGAACGGCAGACCGCGCGGATGTCCGCACGGGCCGAGACAGAGGACGATTTGAGGCCGACGTGGTACGGTGGGTCGGTCTCCTCCGGATGAGGAGTGTACCGCCGGATGGGCCGTGTGTGAAACGGCCGCCCACGTTGAGCTATTGTGCCGGGGACGCGGCTGAGCGTCGCCAAGCCCAAGGATTATCGGCACCCGGGATCATGCGTCATGAGCGAGCAATCGGCAACTGTTCTACTCGCGGGGGCGGTGCGTGACGCGGCGGGGGTCGCTGCACGGCCTGGAGCGGTGCGTGTTGAGTGTGGAAAAGTTGTCGCGGCCGGAACGCCGGAATCCGTCTTGCAAGGTGTGTCGGCGGATGCAGAGCGGATCGACCTGCCCGGGAAGTTGCTGCTGCCAGCGATGGTCAACGCCCATACCCACCTGGAGCTGACCGACATCGGCCCAAAACCGTACGACCCTGCCGGCGGGTTCGTGGGGTGGGTGAAGATGCTGCGGGACAACAATCCTGCGGATTTTGTCGAGCGCCGCGAGTCCGCTGGCCGCGGAGCATTACGGGCCAAGGCGGCGGGTGTGCAAGCGGTGGGTGATATCGCATCCAGCCTTGTGTATGCCGTTACGCGAATGAATCGGGGCGTACTCGGTCAAACTTATGCCGAGTTGTTTGGGATTGATCCCGGTGTAGCTGCGGATAGCTTGCCGAGTTTCTTGCCACCTCATGAGGCTGAGGCGGGGCTGCAGCCCCACGCGCCCTATTCTGCGGGGCCTGCACTTTACGCGTCGGCGGCAAGCACAGGCCGTCCGGTTTCAACGCACCTGGCTGAGACGCAAGAAGAAGCACGCTTTGTGGCGCAGGGCGACGGGCCCTGGCTTGATTACTTGAAGTCACTTGGCAAGTGGGATGACGCTTTCGCCGCGTACTACGGCCAAGGGCTCTCGCCGGTCCAGTGGATGCGGCCGCACCTTGAAGCCGCGGCGAATGACGGCGGATGGGTGGTCGCGCACTGCAACTACGTCAGCGATGAGGACATCCGCATCCTCGCCGACACGAACACATCTGTCGCCTACTGCCCGATCGCCAGCGAGTACTTTGGGCACACCGGCCACCGCTACCGCGACATGCTCGCGGCGGGGGTGAACGTATGCCTTGGCACCGACTCGATCGTGTGTGCATTGCCCGACGACCCGCAGCCACTCGGCCTGCTCAGCGCGATGCGTCGGCTGTATGCGCGTGACGGCACCGAACCCGACACGCTCTTGCAGATGGCGACGGTCAACGGCGCACGTGCGCTCCGTATGCCCGACACCGCCGCGACCCTGCGGCCCGGTGCGTCGGCGAAGTTCGCGTTGATCGACTTCGATACGGACAAGGAAGAAGACGGGCTGCGGCAGGCGATGGTGAGCGATGCCTTGGTCGAGTGGCTGGACCTCACCTGATATCGTGTTGTCCCGTACCGTTTAGCCGCCGCCCAGCGGGCGGCGCGTCGCTTTGACGTGTAGCACGCGTCGCCCGCTGGGCGGCGGCTAAACGAGCTTTTGCAGGGCCCGAAGGAGTTCATGTCATGAACGCGACGGCAAACACCCCTACCCTCGGCTACATCGGCCTGGGCATCATGGGCGAGCCGATGGCACGCAACCTGATGCGGGCCGGCTACCCACTCGTCGTCTACAACCGCACGGCATCCAAGGGCGATGCGCTCGTTGCCGACGGCGCGCAGCGAGCCGATTCGCCCGCCGAGGTCGCGCGGCGTCTTGGGGCGGACGGTGTGGTGTTCATCAACGTCACCGACACGCCGGACGTGGAGCATGTTTTGTTTGCGGATGAGATCGGCCTGATCCACGGCGCGGCTGCGGGGCTGGTTGTGGTCGACCACTCGACCATCGCGCCGATCGCGACGCAGGGGTTTGCGAAACGGTTGGCGGGGCAGGGTGTGACGCTGATCGATGCCCCGGTCTCAGGCGGCGATGTGGGGGCGCAGCAAGGGACGTTGAGCATCATGTGTGGCGGGGATGAACCGACGTTCGATCGTGTACGGCCGATGCTTGATGTGGTGGGCAAGAGCGTCGTGCGGCTGGGTGGGCCGGGCATGGGGCAGGCCTGCAAGGCCTGCAATCAGGTCGCGGTCGTCAACGCGCTGCTTGGGGTCTGCGAAGCGGCGGCGCTGGCGAAGAAGGTAGGGCTGGATGTCGACAAGATGATCGAGGTCGTCGGCGGCGGGGCGGGTGGCTCGTGGCAGATCAGCAACCTGGGTCCGAAGATCGCCCACGGCGACCACGCCCCAGGCTTTATGGTCGATCTAGTCCTCAAGGACCTGGGCATCGTGCAGGACACGGCCGAGCGGGTCGGGCTCCCCATCGCCGGGACTGCGACGGCACAGGGGTATTTCCGCAGCGTTGTGGCGAACGGCGGCGGTAAACTAGGTACGCAGGCGATGGCCAAAGTCCTCGAAGACCTCGCCGGTTTCCGATTCGCCGACTCCGACTAACGCTTCCCCAAGGACTCTGCATGACCGACGGCGAACAGCACGAGCACCGCACGCAATCGGGTGACACAGCGCCCGGCTCGAACCCTGCAGAAGCCAAGCCGTCCACTTCGCAGGAGCCCCAAGCCATGGACGCCGGGGATGCGGTCCGAGGGCTTTTCGGTAATCGGCAGATGTTGTTCCCCAACGCCTATGCCTGGCTGCTGTTGTTTTCTGCGCTCGACATTATGCTCACCTGGGTGATCCTGACCAGGGGAGGCCGCGAGGTCAATGTGATTGCGGAGTGGGTGATCCGTCGTTTCGAGCTCGAAGGCATGATCGTCTACAAGTTTGTGCTGGTGCTGGTGTTTGTGCTGCTGTGCGAAGTGGTGGGGCGGCTTCGGCTAAGCTCGGGGCGAACGCTTTCGGGCGTCGGGGTCGCGATCGCGTCGGTGCCTGTGCTCTGGTCGGTGTGGCTGCTGTACAACCACTTCGCCTAGTTCGCTTGCGGGTCGGCTATTCGTCCGCGCGGTATGAATCCCAGAGTTCGTCCAGTGTCATGCCGGTTTCTTCGACAAAGATGTCGTCGCTGTAGCGGCGTTGACGTGCGGCGGTGTTTAGGCGTGTGACGATGCCCGGGGCTTTGTCCGCTTCGAGCCAGAGGAAAAAACCGGCGGCAGTTCGATACCCCTGCAGGTAGCCGCGAGGCTCGTCGGGCCGGTGAAACCAGTCAAGCGGCTTGGCTTCGTAGACCACCCAGCGCATGTAGTCCGCGATACCTTCGGTGACCCAGGAGGGGGTGCGGCCGCGGTAGTGCTGGATGACGTGGACGAGTTCGTGGATGATGAGGCCGATGTCGTCGGGGTGGGCTTCGATCCAGCCCGACGACACGACGATCCGGTTGCCCTGTGTGTAGGCGACACCTCCTTCGGCGTCTTGGATAACAAGGCTGATGTCGTAGAGTGTTTGAAAATCTTTGGTCGGCAGGAGGTTGACGATACGCGGGTGCCATTCAAGGATCAGGTCGCGTGCCGCTTCGCCCCATGCGACCAATTCGGGGCGGTCTTCAACCGGGGAGGTGTTGAGTTCAACCGTGAGTTGCGGGGCTTGCTCTTGCGCCTCGGCCTGCCCGTGCCAGACGCCGGTGAACAAGAAGACGAGTATGGCTTGTGCGATGAATGTTTTCATTGATTCGCTGTACCAGTCTTTGATGTCAGTCTGTTGACGCGGCGGGTATCGGGTTGCCGTTGATATCATAGGGCTGGAAAGGTGGGGGGAAGGTCTTTTTCAGCAGGGCACGGGTTGTGTCAAGCGAGCGTAGGTGCGCTACGATCGCGTCCATGCCGACGCGCCGATGGAACGCCCCCATGTCTTCCTCCGCCTCACGATTCGCCAGGTAGAAATCGAAGAGGGCCGCTGTTACGGTCACGGCGTCTTTCTTGCTCACACGGCGAAGCAGCCACTGTTCGCCGCGTTCAGGCTTGTCGGGGTTGGGGCCGGTGACCCACTGGCCCTGGTAGCGGGCGTCCTCGGAGCCGCCAAGCTTGAGCGCGTACTGGTCGGGGCCCTGGCCGACCCAGCCGATCGTTTTGGTGGCGGGGCGGAAGCACTGGCGTTCGCATCCGGTGACGCCGATGGACTCCTGCATGTCGCCGTAGCCCAGGGCCTCGAGCTCGTCCATGAGCGTCGGTTCCCAGTGCTCGGAGTCGGTGTAGGCGAGTCGGCAGGTGGGTAGTCCGACGCAAGAGCCGGAGAGTACACGCAGCGAAGAGAACGCCTTGCCATTGCGCGTCCCGTAGCCGTGCTCGGCCAGTGTCGCTTCGAAGTCTTCCTTGGCGTCGGGGTCGATGCCGGTAAACAGCAGGTCCTGATTGGCTGTGATCATCAGCTCGCAGCCAAAGCGGTCGAGCAGGGGCTGGACCATCGACTTCTGCCGGCCGTTGCCCGCCGGGTCATCGGTGTCGATCAGTCGGCCGTTTTCGATGTATGCACCGAAGGCGAGCTGGCCGGTGGTTTCAAGGGTCTGCCAGCCGTGGTGCATGTGGCGTGGGCCGATGTCGAATCCCGGGTCAGGCTGCTCGAACTCCGCCCCCAGCGCCCGGGCTTGTTCTTGGTACCACGCGATGCCCTGCTTCTGGACGACATACTTCATGCGAGCCCAGACGCGGTTCTGCCGATCGCCCCATTCTTTGTGGACGTCAACGATGGCCTTCATGGTCGGAAACAGGTTGTCCGGCGCGACGCGTGCGAATGGCAGCGCCATCCCCGCGAAGGTCGGCTTGCCGTTCTTTTCGCCCTGGCCACCGCCGATGAAGACTTCGTATGCGACGACCTTTTCGTGTTCGACAACCGGCGCGACGCCGATCTCACAGGCGCGGGCCTCGACGCAGTTGTCGCCGATGACATTACCCTCGGCGTCGCGTGTCACAGCGGCGAACGCGATCTTGAACTTGCGGTTGAGCAGTTGCTTGCCGTAGCTGTACTGCTGGGGCGGGTCGTCGATGTGGCTGGGGTCTACGGCGAAGACCTGGATATGCGGCGCGGCGGGGAGGCGGAAGTAGTCGCCGTACTCATGCGCAAGCTTGTTCGCATCGCAGATGGGGTTGAACCTACTCAGCGGGCAGCCCATGACGTTGCGGACGTTGTCGCCGCAGCCGTTGAGCGTGTAGAACCCGGTCGTCGCGACGTCCTGCACGAGATTGACGAGGTCTGGCTTTTTGAGCCAGTGGTACTGGATGTTCTGGCGTGTCGTCAGCCGAAGCGATGCGCCGCCAGCGGGGTTGTGGTCGCAGTACTTGTCCGCGATTTGGTCAAAGACACGCCACTGGTCGGCGGTGAATGCGCCGCCCCCGGGTACGGTCACGCGGACCATGTAGAGCCAGTCCTTCTCTCGCCCGGTCTGCGCGCGGTTGTACTCCAGGTAGATGCCGTGGCTTTTGGCGAGTTGCTCGGAGTCCTCGGCCAGGTTGCCGTTCCCCATATCGCGCACATGCTCAGGCAGAGCGCCCACGACGCCGCTGGAGTCGCGCTTGTACTGCTCGACCTTGTTGTGCAGGTCCGTGGGGGTGCGCAGGTTCAGGTCGGGGGTCTTGGCGGGGGGCATGGGCTCAAGCTCCGGGGTTATCGGCCGGGTGTGGCAAAACGAGCTATTGTAGAGTGGTCAATAACGTGGGCAAGTAGATCCTGTAAGGGGTATCCCGCTAAAACGGCCTCGTGACTGTATTGAGGCGCTCTGTTTGCCGAAGATATCGGTGATAAGATGGTGATTTACCCGGAAACCCGGGCTGCGATCAGGGAGTTGGTTCGATGCAGATTACGATGGTTGGGACTGGTTACGTCGGCCTGGTGACGGGGACGTGCTTCGCGAACGTTGGCAACGACGTGACATGCTTGGATATCGATCAGACGAAGATCGACAAGCTGAAGAACGGTATCTCGCCGATCTATGAGCCGGGTCTGGACGAGATGATCAGCCGCAACCATAAGGCCGGCCGACTCAACTTCACGACCGATGCCGCCGCCGCGTATCAGTCGGCGGAAGTGATCTTTATCTGTGTCGGCACGCCCAGCGATGCCAATGGCCGGGCGGACCTGAAGTATGTCCTCGCCGCAGCCGCAGATATCGGCAAAGCCATCGAGGCCGCGCCGGGCGCGACCGGTGGCGGCGAGGCAGAACGCCGGGCCAAGATCATCGTCGTGAAGTCCACCGTCCCCGTGGGCACGAACAAGAAGGTGCAGACCGAGATCGCCAAGCACACCACTAAGCCGTTCAAGATGGGCTCGAACCCCGAGTTCCTCAAGGAAGGCGCCGCGATCAACGACTTCAACAAGCCCGACCGCGTCGTCATCGGCGCACAAGACGAAGGCACCGGCGAACGGCTCCGCAAGCTCTACGACCCGTTTGTCCGCAACGGCAACCCAGTGTTCGTCATGGACATCCCCTCGGCCGAGATGGTCAAGTACGCCGCCAACGCGATGCTGGCCACCAAGATCTCTTTCATCAATGAGATCGCCAACCTCTGCGAGGCCTACGGCAGCGATGTCGACGAGGTCTGGCGCGGCATGACGACCGACAGCCGCATCGGCAACAAGTTCCTCTACCCCGGGCTCGGCTACGGCGGGTCGTGCTTCCCCAAGGACGTGCTCGCCTGCATCTCCATGGGTGAGGATTGCGGCCGACCGACTCAGCTCCTCGACGCGGTCCACAAAGTCAACCAGGCCCAGCGCGACCGCTTCCTGCAGAAGCTCGACACCCACTTCGGTCCCGGTGGGCTGGCGGGTAAGAAGATCGCCGTCTGGGGCATCGCCTTCAAGCCCGGCACGGACGATATCCGCGAAGCGCCTTCGCTCACCGTCATGAACGCCGTGCTCGAACAGGGCGGGGCGATCACCGCGCATGACCCCGTCGCCCACGAGTCGAGTCAGGACCACGGCATGGGAGACCGTATCACCTATGTCGACGACCCCTACGACGCACTCGATGGCGCCGATGCGCTCATCATCTGCACGGACTGGCCCAGCTTCAAGCAGCCTGACTTCGACCAGATGCGGGCACGCATGAACAGCCCCGTTGTGTTCGACGGCCGAAACCTCTACCGCCCCGAAGCGATGCGCGAAGACGGCTTCTCGTACTACTCCGTGGGCCGCGAAGTCGTGAACCAGTCCGGCGTCGCCGCGGGCTGAACGAAACGCGGCTGCTTGTGCCATAGCCCGACTTCTTTAAGGCTCCGGTCACGCACGAAACCAAGCCTGAAGCAAATCCGCCGTGTGGCCCGCCCGGAAACGGACCACACGGCGGATGTTTTACCGCGTTTCAGTTGCCTGATGCCAGAGGCCTGGGTCGCGCAACGCAGCTACGCACCCCGGAATCCCTGGCGATCTCGCCGATGCCGCCACAAGCTCGCCCCCGCGCCGAGCAGCAGCAGCAGGAACGCGCAGCCCACGCCGAACACTCCCCATTCGAGTTGGCTGCTTGGGATGACATCCACCAGCAGTTCCCACGCCGCACGTGCGAGCCTTACAAACCGGTGTCCCATCGTGCGCGGTGTGTGGCCCAGGAATGCAAGGCCAACCAATGCTGCCGTCACGCCCGTCAGCGCCCATGCCCGGCTGCGCAGCGCCAGCCAGAGTACGATCGCCGCCGAGACCACTAACGCGCCGCGCAGAGGCGAGATGTGGAATCCGATGGGGCCATCCACCATCGCCACAAGGGCGGTAGGCGATGGGCAGGCCGCCGCGACCCCCGCGCCGACCAACACGCAGGCCATCGCGGTCGCGACCCGGGTCGACCCCATCAGTGCGAGCTGCCGCCCCATGACCACCGCGAGCCCAAGCAGCACTGGCGACACATACGCCGGGAGATAGCCCGTGCCGTACACCCAGGGGCCGACCCCGGCGTGTGCAATCGCCGACAGCACCGGCAGAAACACAACCCCGCCGTGGACCAGCGCCTGGAGCTGGCGGAAGTCGCAGTGTGGCGCGGCGGTGGAACGCGACCACAGCTTGGGCAGGGCGTGCAGGGCCACCAGAACCCCAACGCATGAGAACACCCCCATCATCGCGCCGGGGGACACGAACCCGTCGCCAGCGATCCATCGCATCACCACTGGCATGAAAAACACCGAGGCAAGATCGAGCCCGACTAGCCCGGTCGCCAAAGCGCTGAGCCGGACGCCGACGCCGCGCGTCAGGGCGATCGTCTTGATGAGCCCCAGCAGCGTTGCCACCGCGCCGATGGCAACGCCAGCGGACAAGCTCGCCGTCGCTGATTCGTGATACACAAACCCCAGGTCGATCATCAGGAGCAGCGCCAGCCCAAGCAGGTGACGGGCGTCGCGCACGAGTGCGGCGCTCCGCGCAAGCAGCAAGCCCAGCGCGATCACCATCAGCTCGTACAGGTTCAAAAGCCCCAGCAACCCAAGCAGCATCAGCAACGCCTTGGGGTTCTCCGGGTCCGCGTGGATCGCCCGGCTGATCGCGAAGCACCCCGCGAACATGCTTACACCGCTCAGCAAGAACAATGGGTTGCGGTCAACCACCCAGTGCCACCAAGGCGGCGGGGGGGCCGCCGCGCCGGGCGACGCGATCAACACCGTCTCGCCGTTGGGGTCGGGCAGGGGAGGTCCCGACTCTGTCGTTGGCTTGTTTCGGGGCAGCTCGGCCATGGTCCACCATCCTTTCGACCGACACACCGGCTGCATGCGACATGCAGGTACAGCCAACGCGCCGAGGGAGAGAGATCCCAAGCGTTTGAGGCCCCGCCTATGGCATACGCTTTCACGCATAGCCATTGCGCCGATGGCAGGCGCACGCGCCATTGATGGCGCACTTGGCCGTCGGTCAGCACAGCGGCCTGTTCATGCGAAGTGAACCGCTACTGCGTGACACCGCCATCGGCGAAGCCGAGTTGGCAAAACGCATCCAATCGGCACAGCCGGGGCAAGACTCAAATGTGTGGGGGGAAGCGAGAGAAGGGATGGATGAGGATGAAGATGGCAATGTAAAGTCGATCGCCCGCACCTTAACCCACACTGTTTCAGGTTGTCTACTGCCACTCTATCGTGCGCATGCGAAAACACCAAGCACTTTTTGCATCAGGATTCACCCGTGTCGTTCGCGCAGGCTTCACGCGCCGATGTGTAGAAGCCCGGCGAATTCACGAAGGCGGCTGTCGATGTGCGACCGGTCGATCTCCGCCAGCCGGTCGGTCGAGAACTTCTCGATGGTGTAGCTGGCGACGATGGTCCCGTAGGCCATCGCGCGTTTGATCGCATCGATCGACGTGTCGTCCTGCTCGCAGAGGTAGCCCATCATCCCGCTGGCGAACGAGTCGCCCGCGCCCGTCGGATCCACGACGTCCTTGGCGGGGAAGGCGGGCAGCACACCCGTGCCGTCTTTGTGCCGAAGGATCGCGCCGTGCTCGCCTTTCTTGACGACGACAAACGTCGGGCCCATGTCCAGCACCTTGTCCGCCGCGCGGACCACGTTGCTCTCCTCGGTCAGCATCTTCGCCTCCGAGTCGTTGAGCACAAACCCATCGACGCGTTTCAGGAGCTGCTTGAGCAGGTCGCGCTCGGTTTCGATCCACAGGTCCATCGTGTCCGCGACGACGAGCTTGCGGTCGGGGAACTGATCGAGCAGCGCCATCTGACCGGCCGGGTGCGTGTTCGCCAGGAAGATGTACTTCGAGTCGCGGTACGACTCGGGCACCGGCGGCAGCGCCTCGCCCAGGACGTTGAGCTGGACCTCCAGCGTATCGCGGTCGTTCATGTTCTCGTGGTACCGGCCGTGCCAGCGGAAGGTCTTGGACCCCGCCCGCTTCTCCAGGCCGTGCGTGCAGACATCGAACTGGTCGAACTTCGCCGCGAGGTCGTCGGGGAAGTCGTCGCCCACCGCCGCGACCAGCCGGACGTTCGTGAAGTACGACGCCCCGGCCGCGAAGTAGATCGACGACCCGCCAAGCACCTCGTCCGCCCGCTGGCCGTCGGGGGTCTCGACGGTATCAATGCCCACGCTGCCGGTTACGATCAATGACATGTCCGATGTCCGATGTGCGATGTTCGATTGATAAAACCAAGCCGCTCGACCACCGACACATCGCACATCGGACATCGAACATCGCACATTACTAAAGCCCGCCCATCTTGCAGACGAGCTTCCATTCGTTCGCCGTCACCGGCTGCACACTCAGACGCGAGTTCTTCACCAGCACCATCGCGTCCAGCTTCGGGTTCTGTTTCACATCCGCCAGCGTCACCGGCGTCGGCAGCTTTTCGATCGCCTTCACGCACGGGTAGCCCCAGGGCGTGCCGGGCTGCTCCGGGTCAGGCACCCACGCCTTGCTCACCTCGACGATGCCGACGATGCACTTCTCGTTCACCGAGTGGTAGAAGAAGCAGCGGTCGCCCTTGGCCATCGCCTTGAGGTTGTTGTTCGCCTGGTGGTTCTTCACGCCGTCCCACTCGGTGGTCTTGCGCGGCGATTTCACCTGGTCGTCCCACGACCACGTGCCCGGTTCGGATTTGATCAGCCAGTAGTTCATGAGATTTGGGTCTGGGGTTTCGGGTTCCGGGTTTCGTCAAAATAAGCAGCAGATCCACGCCGACGCTGAGTCCGCGAAGCGTCTGGTATGTATCGCTCAAGCGCTCGCGTGCGCCTTCGCCGCCTCCAGACACCGCCGCATCCGCGTCAGCGTCGCGACCTTCCCCAGCAGCCCCAGCGTCACATCGATCGGCGGCGTCACCGGCCCGCCGCTCACCGCGATCCGCACGGGCTGGGCAAACTTACCCATGTTGATCCCGGACGCCTCCGCAAGTTCATTGATCTTTGTATGCGCGGCTGCCCCGAAACCGTCGGCCGGGAGATCCGCGAACCCCGCGAGCATCTCCTCCAGCAGCGTCACGCCCTGCGCTTCATTCCCGATCATCGCCTTGCGCACCGGCTTGGGCGCGAAGTCGTAGGCGATCGCATCATCGTCCGCGATCAAAAACGCATTCATCTCCAACGGGTCCGGCAGCACATGCGTCCGCTCCTGCACAGCGCCGCAGAATGCCCGCCACTTCGCCGCATCAGTAAAGATCGGCGACCCGGCCCAGGCGGGGCGATACGCCTCAACGTACCGCACCATGCGATCGGCAAACACGTCGTGTGAAAGCGCACGGACCGCCGTCGCGTTGAAGTCCTTGAGCTTCACACGGTCAAACGTCGAGTTGCTCTTCCCGATCCGCTCCAGCGAGAACTTCTCGCATAGGAAATCCAGGTCGAAGTGTTCGATGTCGTCCCCGGGGTTCCACCCAAGCAGGGCGATGTAGTTGAGCAGGGCGGATTGGAGGTAGCCGGAGTTGCGAAAGTCAGCGACCTCGATCTCGGGCAGTTCGACCCCCCAGAATCCAGCAACAACACGCACGAAATCCGTGTCGTCATGTTTTTTGTCAATAAACGCATCGATGCTGGATCGATCGAGGTTGACGGGGTGTCCGGCCGTAGATTCCAGGTGGGCAACTTGCTGCGGGGTCAGACACCGACTGATCGCTTCCTCAAACACATCGCGGCCATTTTTCTCGATGTATTCGGTCATCGAGTTGCGTAGCGCCTTCGCCTTATCCCGCTTGCTCATCTTCGAGCCGCCGGGATTCATGATGCTTGGCGTATGCACCCACACCGGCCGCTGCCAGGTCTCGGCGTCGCCCGTCACCTCGGCCAGCGCGTCGTATAGCGCCGCGTGCTTGGTCGTGTTGGTCAGGTGCTCCTGCCCGCGGATGACGTGGGTCACCTCCATCAGCGCGTCGTCAACCACCACGGCGAAGTGGAAGGTCGGGAGCTTCCCGCCGTCCTCGCCCTTGCGGATAATGAAATCTTCGAGGTCGTCCGCCTTGACGCTGATGTCGCCGTACACCGCGTCGGTGAACGCGATGTCCTCATCCATCCGGAACCGCACGGCCCCGTCGTCTTCGTAGGCCTTGCCCGCGTCGAGCAGGCGCTGGATGTACTTGCCGTAGATACCGTCGGCCGCGCGTTGGCTCTGGAAGTACGGGCCGTGGTCGCCGAGTTGGCGGTCGCGGTCGTAGGGGTCGTAGCCCGTGTCGTCCACGGCTTTGCCGCAGCCGCAGCCGTGCTTGGCGCAGGGGTACTTGGGCCCCTCGTCGGAGAAGAGGCCAAGCCAGCCCAAGTCGCGGAGGATGCCTTTGGTCGATTCCGGGCTGGAGCGTTTGAGGTCGGTGTCCTCGACGCGGAGGATGAATCGGCCGTTGTGCTTTTTGGCGAAGGCCCAGGCGAACAGCGCGGTCCGCGCCCCGCCGATGTGCAGCGCACCGGTCGGGCTGGGGGCAAAGCGGGTGACGACAGGGCGGTTGTGGTTGGGGTCGGCTGGCATAAGGCGGGAATTGTAGCGATATCGTCGGCCGAAGAAATCACAGAGGCCACGGGGGCACGGAGGACACAGAGCGACAATGTAGTTTTGATGGCTTTTGTAGTTCCTCCGTGAACTCTGTGCCCCCGTGGCCTCTGTGATTGTCTTCTCACGCTAAACTGCCCGGCTATGAGCACCACCCAACAACCCGACGCCACGTCCGGCGGCCCGGCCGAAAACTTCATCCGCCAGATCGTCGCCGACGACCTCAAGAGCGGAAAACACACCGCCCCCGTCACGCGATTCCCGCCCGAGCCCAACGGCTACCTCCACCTCGGCCACGCCACGGCGGTGAACCTGTCGCACAGCATCGCCCGCGACTTCGGCGGCACGTTCCACCTCCGCTTCGACGACACGAACCCGGCTAAGGAAGAGCAGCGCTACATCGACGCGCTCAAGGAAGATGTCGCCTGGCTCGGCGCTAACTGGGGCACACACGAGTACTACACCTCCGACTACTTCGACACGCTCTACGCCTGGGCCCGGCTGCTCATCGAGCGTGGGCTGGCCTATGTCGACGACCAGTCCATCGAGGAGATGCGCGCCAACCGCGGCACCGTCACCTCGCCGGGCAAGCCCTCGCCGTTCCGCGATCGGCCTGTGGAAGAATCGCTCGACCTCTTCGAGCGCATGAAGAACGGCGAGTTCCCCAATGGCGCGAAGGTGCTGCGGGCGAAGATCGATATGGCGTCGCCCAACATGCTGCTGCGCGACCCGCCGATGTACCGCATCCTCCACGACACCCACCCCCGCACGGGCGACGCCTGGTGCATCTACCCCATGTACGACTGGGCGCACGGCCAATCGGACTGGATCGAAGGCATCACGCACTCGCTGTGCTCACAGGAGTTCGAAACCCACCGCCCGCTGTACGAGTGGTTCATCCAGCAACTCGAAGATGCCGGGGCTACCCCGGCAGGTGTTGGCCACCACCCAAGACAGATCGAGTTCGCTCGCAACAATGTCACGGGCATGATGATGAGCAAACGCAACCTCCTCGCGCTCGTCGAGGAGGGCCACGTCGCCGGGTGGGACGACCCGCGCATGCCCACGATCGCCGGCCTGCGCCGGCGCGGCTACACGCCCGCCTCGATCGCGAAGTTCTGCGAGTTGGCCGGGATGTCGAAGCGCGACAAGACGCTGGAGCTGTCGCTGCTCGAGCACTGCGTGCGTGAAGACCTCAACAAGACGGCCCTGCGGCGCAGCGCAGTGCTGGACCCGCTGAAAGTGGTGATCACCAACTACCCCGAGGGCCAGGTCGAGCACATGTCGGCCGTGAACAACCCCGAAGACGCGTCGGCCGGGACGCGGGAGGTGCCGTTCTCACGCGAGCTGTACATCCAGCGCGAGGACTTCATGGAGGATGCGCCCAAGAAGTTCTTCCGGCTAACGGTCGGCCGCGAAGTCCGCCTGCGGTTTGGCTACTGGATCACCTGCACGGACGTGATCAAGGACGACGCGGGGAATGTTGTTGAGCTGCACTGCACCTACGACCCCGAGACGCGTGGCGGCAACAACCCGCCGCCCGATGCCGAGGGCAAGGTCCGCAAGGTGAAGGGCACGATCCACTGGGTCAGCGCTCAGCACGCGGTGATGGCCGAGGTGCGTTTGTACGACCGCTTGTTTGCGACCGACGACCCCAACGAAGGCAAAGCGGACGGCCGGGACTGGCGTGACAACCTCAACCCCGAGAGCTTGTCGGTGGTCGAGGCCATGTGCGAGCCCGCCTTGGCCGAGGCGAAGCCGGGCGATCCGATCCAGTTCGAGCGTGTGGGCTTCTTCACGCCGGACTCGGAGAGCACCGCGGAAAAACCTGTCTTTAACCGTACCGCAACACTGCGTGATTCCTGGGCGAAGAAGCAAGTGAAGAAGGGGTGATCGTTTCCCCAATGCTTGGTGTCGGTCGCAGTGTCTGGTCTGATCCCCATGCGGGCGATGCACGATGTCCGGTCAACTGTTACCTGTTCGTGGGTGCGGGTTGTTCAGGAAA
This sequence comes from Planctomycetota bacterium, assembly GCA_039193915.1. Classification (GTDB taxonomy): domain Bacteria; phylum Planctomycetota; class Phycisphaerae; order Phycisphaerales; family Phycisphaeraceae; genus JAHQVV01. Next base: position 25,929 of record JBCCWH010000015.1, on the reverse strand, counting down.
CAAAAAAGGTGGCGCGCGCCGCGCCGCATTTGGCATCGGCAAGAGCGGGTTTGTGATAGAGCCCGCTTAAGCCCCTTGCATATCAGTGAATCCGGCATTGACCGCCTTGCATGTTCGTGTAAGGTTCGGTCATGCATGGAGGTGTAAACGATCAGGACCGGGCACACGGCGGCGAGGGCTTCGAGTACCGCGACGCGTTGCCTGACGCCGCGCCTGGGCATCGGCGGGCGTCGGGGCTTAATCCCGGAAACCGGTTTGAGGTGAACCGGGTGCACCAGTCTGGTGAGTTCCTGGACTATGAACGGCAAGAGCGTGAGCAGGAGCTCGCCGAGTCTGTCGGGCCGGGCGGCAAGCCGTTGGTGGGCGTGAAGGTCGCGGACGTGCCGGGCGGCGGGCGGGTGGTTCCGCTCCAGGTCTTTTCGGATCAGACGAAGTCGATCATCAACCGGGTGACGCCGACGTCGGACGTGCCGTTTGATTGGACGGTGAGTCCGTATCGTGGCTGCGAGCACGGGTGCATCTACTGCTTCGCCCGGCCGTACCACGAGTACCTGGGCTTTTCGCTGGGCGAGGACTTCGAGACGAAGCTTGTCGCGAAGTATGACGCCCCGAAGTTGTTGGAGAAGGCGTTGGCGAAGCGGGCGTGGAAACCAGAGCCGATCGTGATGTCTGCGATCACGGACATCTATCAGCCTATTGAAAAGGAGCTACGGATCGCGCGCGGGTGTCTGGAGGTCTTGGCGGATTGCCGGCAACCCGTCACGACGATGACGAAGAACACGCTAGTGCTGCGCGACACTGAGCTTTGGGCAGAATTGTCTGCGATCAACGCGGGACGTGTGACGGTGACGCTGGTGACGCTGGATGCGAAGTTGGCGGAGGTCCTGGAGCCGAGGGCGAGTTCGCCGATCGGTCGGCTGCGAGTGATCCGGGAGCTGTCGAAGGCGGGGGTCAACGTGTCGGTGAACATCGCGCCGGTGATCCCCGGGCTGACCGACCACGAGATGCCCGAGATCATGGAACGCATCGCAGAGGCCGGGACGAAGCGCGTCGCCTGGGTGATGCTCCGGCTGCCGTACCAGTTGAAGGCGCTGTTTCTGGGCTGGTTGCAGCGGCACGTGCCGGACCGGGCGGCGCGGGTCGAGTCGCTGCTGCGTCAGGCGCACGGCGGGAAGCTCTACAACGCCAAGCAGGGGCAGCGCGGCCGGGGGCGCGGCGCGATCGCGGCCAATACCGCCAAGGTGTTTGATGTGTGCTGCCGACGCTATGGCCTGAACCGCGACGTGCGTCCGCTGTCCGGTAAGTCGTTCCGTCGGCCAGAGACAGGCGGGCAGATGGGCTTGTTTTAGGTGGAAGGCTTGTGGTGGCGTCTCGCTTTGGACGGCGGTGAGTCAGCATAGGGCGGTGTGTTGGCGGTCGGAACCCGGTTCAGGCGATCGGTCCCTAGGCCCGGCTCTCTTCCTGCACCTGCCTAACCGGCAGCATCCGCAATCTTTCTCGCGATTGCTGGCGGGGGGTGCAATCCTTGCCGATAGGGAACATACGGGTCTGTCGGTGCGTTAGGGCCGATAGAACGCTGGCACGGGCTTTGTAGGTTTGCCGGCCTGGGACCATGACGATTCGCCGGAGCTGTCCTAGAATGCTCCGCAAGCCGTACCAAAGGATGGGTCAACTATGTTTGAACGATTTACAGACCGAGCCCGCAAAGTCATGGCTCTGGCGAACCAGGAAGCCCAACGCTTCAACCACGAGTACATCGGCACCGAGCACATCCTGCTCGGGCTGGTCAAAGAGGGGTCGGGCGTCGGTGCCAACGTCCTCAAGAACCTCAACGTCGACCTCCGCAAGGTCCGGCTCGAGGTCGAAAAGCTCGTGAAGTCCGGCCCCGATATGGTCACCATGGGCAAGCTGCCCCAGACCCCGCGGGCCAAGAAGGTAATCGAGTTTGCGATCGAAGAAGCCCGCACGCTCAACCACAACTACGTCGGCACGGAGCATCTGCTGCTCGGGCTCTTGCGTGAGCACGAAGGTGTCGCCGCGCAGGTCCTGATGAACCTCGGGCTTAAGCTCGAAGAGGTCCGCGAAGAGGTGCTGGAGCTGCTCGGTGCCGGCGTCGAGCCCGAAGAAGTCGAGGAAAGCGACAAGCCCGAGAGCGAAGGCGGCGGGGGCGGTGGCGGTCGAGCATCGGGCAGGGCCAAGAGCAAGACACCCGCGCTCGACAGCTTCGGCCGCGACCTGACAGAGATGGCGCGCGAAGGCTCGCTCGACCCGGTCATCGGCCGGTCCAAGGAAATCGAACGTCTCGTGCAGATCCTCTGCCGACGCACCAAGAACAACCCCGTGCTTCTGGGTGAAGCAGGTGTGGGCAAGACCGCAATTGTCGAGGGTCTCGCCCAGCAGATCATCCTGCAGGACGTCCCCGAGATCCTGCTGGACCAGCGGATCGTTGTGCTCGACCTGGCGATGATGGTCGCGGGCACGAAGTACCGCGGTCAGTTCGAGGAGCGCATCAAGGCGGTGATGAACGAGGTGCGTCGCGCGAAGAACGTGCTGCTGTTCATCGACGAGCTGCACACGCTTGTCGGTGCCGGCGGCGCCGAGGGCGCGATCGACGCGAGTAATGTGCTCAAGCCCGCGCTCAGCCGCGGCGAGATCCAGTGCATCGGCGCGACCACCTTCGACGAGTACCGCAAGTACATCGAAAAGGACAACGCTTTGGCCCGCCGGTTCCAGGCGATCACTGTGAACCCCCCGGGCCGCGAGGACACGATCGAGATCCTCAAGGGCCTCCGCGAACGCTACGAGCAGCACCACCGCGTCAAGATCACCGACGAGGCGGTCGAGACGGCGGTGGAGATGAGCGAACGCTACATCACCGCGCGGGTACAGCCCGACAAGTCGATCGATGTGATCGACGAGGCGGGTGCCCGCATCCGGCTCAAGTCCATGAGCAAGCCGCCGGACCTTGCGGATATCGAAGAGCAGATCGAGCGGCTGAGTGTCGAGAAGGACGAGGCCGTCAAGGCCGCAGACTACGAGAAGGCCGCCGAGCTGCGCGACGAGGCGGAGTCGCTGCGTCGTGAAAAAGAGCAGATCCAGCGCGACTGGCGTGCTAAGGCCCGCGAGATCGACGGCGTGGTCGATGAAGAGACAATCGCCGAGGTCGTCAGCAAGATGACCGGCGTGCCGCTGACCCGGCTCGAAAAGGCCGAGTCGCAGCGCCTGCTCCAGCTCGAGGACGAGCTGCACAAGACCGTGGTTTCGCAGGACGACGCGGTCAAGACCGTGTCCAAGGCGATCCGCGTTTCGCGGGCCGGGCTGCGCGACCCGCGGCTGCCCGTGGGCTCGTTCATGTTCATCGGCCCGTCGGGCGTGGGTAAGACCTTGCTCGCCAAGGCGCTCGCCGAGTTCATGTTCGGCGACCAGGACTCCCTCATCCGCATCGACATGTCCGAGTACATGGAGAAGCACAACGTGTCGCGCCTCATCGGCGCGCCTCCCGGGTACGTCGGATACGAAGAGGGCGGCCAGCTTACCGAGCAGATCCGTCGTCGGCCCTACTCCGTCGTGCTGCTCGATGAGATCGAGAAGGCGCACCCCGACGTCTTCAATATGCTCCTGCAGGTCATGGAAGAGGGCCAGCTCACCGACTCGTTCGGCCGGCACGTGGACTTCCGCAACGTGATCCTGATCCTGACGAGCAACGTCGGCGCCGACCTTATCAAGAACAAGGCAGGCTTCGGGTTCGCTAAGCACGACCCCGACGCCGACTACGACAAGATCAAGAAGACGCTGACCACCGAGATCGAGCGGTACTTCCGGCCCGAGTTCATCAACCGGCTCGATGACATCATCGTCTTCCGGCCGCTCAACCGCGAAGACCTGTACGCGGTGGTCGACTTCGAGTTGGCCAAGGTCTTCAAGCGTCTTGAAGAGCGTGCGATGACACTCGAGCTGGATTCGGACGCCAAGGAGTTCCTGATTGACAAGGGTTACAACCCTGACTTCGGCGCCAGGCCGCTACGCCGTGCGATTGGGCAGTATGTCGAAGACCCGCTGTCCGAGGCGATCCTCAAAGGCGATATCCAGGAGGGCCAGGTCATCCGTGTGACGCGTGAGGGTGAAAACGACTACCTCAGCTTCAATGCGGTCGATAAGCCCGCCGACCCCGGCGATGAGGACGGCGGAGATGACAATGGGCCTCACGATGGCAGCGACACCCCAGTTGCCCCGGCGGGTGCTGAGTCGGCGTAGCGTCGGCCCCATAGGCCGGCGGTCTGATAACTGATTACGGCGAAAAAACCCGATTTTTCGGGTTTTTTCGCGTGTCTGCCGTGATCCTCACGCGGGTCTTGCCCGATGATGGGAATAGGCATCTGGATCAGGACTCACCGAAATGGCGACCGGCATATTGTTTGGAGTATTGACGCCTTGGCGATCCACGAAGCACTACTTGAACGCGTCCTGCGCTCGCCCAGGCTGCCGAGCATCCCGGCGGTTGCGCTGAAGATCATCGATCTCGTTCAGCAGGACGAGGTCAATATGGACGAGATCGCCGAGACCATCAAGCACGACCCCGCGCTCTCGACCAAGATCCTCAAGACCGTCAACTCCAGTTTCTACGGCCAATCCAAAACGATTAGCTCCATCAATCAGTCGCTCGTCGTCCTTGGGCTCAATAGTGTCAAAACGCTCGCTCTGGGGTTTAGTCTGGTCAGTAACTTGACCGACGCGGGGGGGGATGAGTTTGACCATGTCGCCTTCTGGAAGCGATCGCTCTACTGCGCGACAGCATCGAAAGAGATCTGTGACGTCGCTGGGATCGTCCAGGCCGAGGAAGTGTTCATGTCCTCGTTGCTGCAGGATGTCGGTATTTTGGCGCTGGCCCAGGTCCTGAGATCCGAATATGCTCACACCCTCAGGCAGGCAGGGTCGTCGCACCGGAAGCTGGTGGAGCAGGAGCGCAAGATGTTTTCGGGAGACCACGCGGAGGTGGGCGGTGCACTGGCCGAGCGATGGGGGCTGCCCCCGGTGCTTTCGGAGCCGATCCGTTTTCATGAGTCGCCTGACGACGCGCCGGAGGTTGTGACGCCGCTGGTGCGGGCGGTCGTGGCGGGCAGCTATGTTGCCGACCTGCTGCTCTCGCCTGAAGATGATGAGCACGCTACGGAGTGTAGTGAAGTGCTGGAGCAATGGTTTGGGCTTGATGTTGAGAAAGCCAAGCCCTTCCTCGCGAAGGTGCAAAGCCATGCCGGCGAGATTCAGCGGCTCTTTGACTTGCCAGCGGGCGAACTCGGCAGTGCGGACCACATCCTGCTGAAGGCTAACGAGGCGCTGGAACGCATCGGCCTCAACGCGACGCAAGCTGCGCAGGACCTCGAACGCGACAACCATCAGCTCCAGCAGGAAGTCAACACGGATGGGCTCACCGGGATCGCGAATCGGCGGAGTTTCGACCGCGCCGTTGCCGAGGCGTTCATGCACGCGACGGCCGAAGCCCCGATGAGCGTGATGTTTCTCGACATCGACCACTTCAAGCAGTTCAACGATACCCACGGCCACGCGGTGGGGGACGAAGTCCTTCGGCAATACGCAAAGGTGCTCACGCAAACGCTGGGCGACAACGGCCGGTGCTTCCGGTATGGCGGCGAGGAGTTTGCCGCCATCGCGACAGGGACGGACCGCAAGGCGGCAGCGGATCTGGCGGAGCGAGTGCGTAGCGCGATTGATCGTGAGGTCCGCGTCGAGGGGGAAGACGGGGGGATGCACAACGTTACGACATCGATCGGTGTCGCAAGCTACGAGGGTGTGTTTTTCAAGCGGGCCGACCAGGTCGTCAAGGCCGCCGACCGCGGTGTCTATGCCGCGAAGAAGGCGGGCCGCAACTGCGTGCGTGTGTTCGTGCCCAAGGCGGACGCGAAGTCTGACGCGGCTTAGAACGACCCCAAACGCTACAGCAACAGCTCCGCGATCTGGACGGCGTTGAGCGCCGCGCCTTTACGGACTTGATCGCCGCAGAGGAACAGGTCGATCGCTGTGCCTTCGGGCTGGCTGATGTCTCTACGGATGCGGCCGACGAAGACGTCGTCCTGGTGCGAGGCGTCAAGCGGAGTTGGAAAGCGGTTGCCTGCCCGGTCATCGATGAGCGAGACGCCGGGGGCCTTCGCCAGGATGGCACGTGCCTCGTCTTCGGTGATCCGGTTCTCGAAGGTGAGGTTGATCGATTCTGCATGTGCCCGCATGACGGGGACGCGGACGCAGGTGGTCGTGATCGCTGTCTGCTTCGCGTTGTTCCAGATCTTGTGGGTTTCGTGGACCATCTTCATTTCCTCTTCGTTGTAGCCGTTGTCGCCCATCGGTGAGTTGTGGCTGAAGAGGTTGAAGGCGTATTGGAAGGGGAAGATATCTTTGGTCAGGACTTGGCCGTCGTTCGCGGGGTCGAGGGCTTCGCGTGTCTGCTGTTCGAGTTCTCGCATCGCAGCGGCGCCGGCACCGCTGGCGGCCTGGTAGGTGCTGACGACCATGCGCTTGACACCCGCCGCGCGGTGCAGCGGGGTGACCGCGACGAGCATCAGGATCGTCGAGCAGTTGGGGTTCGCGATAATGCCCGGGGATTGGCCCTCACCCAGCCCGATGTTGGCGTCGGCGACGGCCTCGGGGTTGACTTCCGGCACCACCAGCGGGACGCCATCGGTCATGCGGAAGCACGACGAGTTGTCAACGACCACTGCGCCGGCCTCGACGGCATGCTGCGCGTACCGTTTGCTGATCGAGCCGCCCGCCGAGAAGAGCGCGATGTCTACATCGGCGAAGCTGTTTTCGGTGAGCTCTTCGACCGTGATCGGCTTACCCGCGAAGTCCATCGTGGTCCCGGCGGAACGCGCCGATGCCAGAAGCCTGAGTGCTTTGATCGGGAAGGCACGCTGCTCCAGGACACGCAGGAACTCTTGGCCGACCGCGCCCGTTGCCCCCACGATGGCAAGACGGAGCGGGCGTGACGCTTGGAGTCGTTGATTGTGGGGCTGGGCACGGGTCATCGGGCGCTCCGGCAGGGGCATGCGTCTGTAAAGGGGCCAAGTCCGCCAGTATATGCCGATTAAACCCCTGGTGAGCCCGGCTCAGGAACAACCCCACGGCCCGGGCGTCTGGTATGTGGTTGTGGCTCGGGGGTGGTGTGCTACGGGGCTGGGGTTGCGGAGGGTAGGCTTCGGGATCGTGTTCGGCCTAGAATCAGGTGATGCAGATGTCATGGATGAGACGTTGGGGCATAGCGGGTTGGTTGTGTGTGTTGTCGCTGGCCTGCGGCCTTCCCGCTGCGGCGCAGAGCGCCAGCGTGACGATTGATGACCAACCGACCACCGAGCAAAACCTGGCACGCATTAACGACCTGCGTCGCGCGTCGCGGCATGCCGAGGCGGCCGACCTGCTTCAGGAACTCATTGACGCGGCGCGATTCAAGATCGTGACGGTGGACGGCGGCCTGTACATCGATGCAGAGCTATGGGCGCAGCGCGAACTCTCACGCGATCCGCTGCTCTTGTCGGCCTACCGTGAACGCTTCACCCCATCGGCGGAGCGTGCCTTGGCGTTAGCGCGGGAAGGGGCCGATGCAGGGGCGACGTCTTTGGGCGAATTCCGGGAGGCTTACCGCCGATTCGGCATGACCAGGCCGGGCCTGGAGGCGGGGCTCGTGCTGGTGAGTCGGCTGCTTGAGCGGGGTGATGTGGCGGCGGCGTCTGCGTTGATTGAGGTGCTGGCGCGACACCCGGACCAGTCGGATGCCGGTGGCCGCGTGGTCTACATGCGTGGTGTTTGCGCGGCGCTGCGTGGGGACTCCGATGAGGCCGATGCGATGGTTGCGTTGTTGCGGCTGACGGATGTAGCTCAGGCGGAGCAGCTTCTGCGTTTTCAATCATCGGTTTCTTTGCCGATGGCCGGTAGCCTGGGCGGGCTTGTCGATGCGGGGCCTACACCGCAGGGTCTCGCGACGCCGCTGTGGGACACGCCGCTGGGCGTTACGGCCGAGCGTTCACGGCCGAGTTTCGACGGTCTGCATGCGCTGCCGATCGCGTATCAAGAGCAGGTGCTGGTTAACGCGCGCGACCAGGTGGTTTCGCTGGATCGCGCTTCGGGCCAGCAACTCTGGGCTTACCCGGAAGAAGTCGGACGTTCGCCGGGTTTCGCAATGAACCTGCCCGAGTGGCTTGATACGCGCGGGGTCGCTGTGTCGCAGGGCCGACTGTTCGGCGTGCTGGGCGCTTGTCGAGGCGGGGCCGGCCGGGGAGGCGCTGAAGTGGTGCCGCCGAATCGGCTGGTCTGTCTTGACCCACGGACGGGGGAAGCGGTATGGAGTCGTCAGTCGGGCGAGATCGCGGCGGGTGAGCCGTTGCTGGAGCCCGACATGCGTGGCGTGCAGAGCGCGTTGCTGCAGACCCATTTCGTTGGCACCCCCGTCGCGACGCAGGGCAAGGTGTTTGTGTTGGTGCGTAAGACCAGCGCGACCGAGACCGGGCTGCATACGACCTGGCTCGCGGCGTTTGATGCGCATGACGGACGGCTGCACTGGTTCCGCCACATCGCTTTAGTCCAGGTACGCCACGGGCCTGCGGCGGGTCGCGTCACGCCCCAACTGATGCTCAACGGTGACACGCTTTACCTCACCGACCAGATCGCCGTCGCGGCGTCGATCGATGTACACAGTGGTGCCTACCGCTGGCTGCGTGTCTTGGCCGATGACCGTACCCGTCGGCGTAACAGTCTCACACTCACGAACGAGGGCATGCATGCCGCGCCGGTGTTGACGCCTGCTGGGCTGGTCGTCCAACTGTCTTTATACGAGCAGCAGTTGTTTTTGCTCGACCCCGCCACGGGCAAAACGCTTCGGACGATGCAGGACGACGCCCGGCTGCGAGGCGCTCTGTACACGCTTGACGCCGATGGGGCAGCGGTGATTGTGACGCGGTCGTATGTCGTGTACTGGGACGGTGAAGACGGCGAGGTGCAATGGGTGTATCCGCTTGAGCAGGGGGCGCAGCCGCGCGGGCAGGGGGCGGTGACGAAGCAGTTTGTCATGATCCCCACCGTGCAGGGGCTCGCTGTGCTGCGACTTAGTGACGGCACCTTGATCGCGGAGACGGAAGGGATCACAGGCAATCTCGCCGCACTCGACACCGAGGTGCTTGTTGCGGCCAACGGGTCGCTGCAGTCGTACATGAGCTGGGACGGGGCTTATGCTCGATTGGTAAGGCGTGTTGAGCAGAATCCTGCCGACCCGGGGCCGGGCATGTCGCTTGCCTACCTCGCTCTGGATCGTGGTGAGCATGACGACACCGTGATAGAGGGGGTCGGCTTCGCGCTGGCGGCTATCGACCGCATGGACGATGCGAGCGTCCATGAGGAACGCGAACGGGTCTTCGAGGGGATGCGGGTGATGGCCGACATTGGGTCACCGGCAAGTGATGCGCTGCGTGATCGGCTGTTCGACTTTATGGCGGAGGCTGCGCAGTCTGCGACGCAGTCGGCCGCATACCACATCGAACGGGGGAAACATCTCGTCTCCGTGGGGAGCTACGAACAGGCGGTGCGACACTTCCAGTCGGTGATGGTGGACCCGGCGTTGGCGGCAGCGGCGTATCGCCCGATCGGCTCGTCGGCGAGCAGCCCGGCGGGGGGGACGGCGCAACGCACACTGGTTGCGCTGGTCGATGAGCATGGCAGGGGGATTTATCAGCGCTACGACGCACTGGCGAAGCAGGAACTGGAGACGCTGATTGCTCGCGGCAACACGGACCCCGAGTTGCTCTCGCGTATCGCTCAGCGCTACCCCTTGGCGCTGTCTGCGTCGCGTGCGCTGATGGCCGCGGCCGCGCACCTGGAGGCGGCTGGCCAGCCCATCGGCGCGCTATGCCAGTATCAGCAGGCGCTTGCCAGTGCTATGACGGGCGATCAGCAGCAGGCGGCCGCGGGGGCGCTGCTGAGCTACTACGAGAAGACGCGCCGCCGAGCCGAAGCGATGTCGCTGCTGACCCGCCTTACTCGCGAAAGCAGCAGCCTCAGGCCTCAGCGTGGCGGGGAGCCAACGCCCCTCGACCAATGGCGCGAAGTGTTCCTTGCGATTGAGGCCCGCGACGATCTTGCGCTGGATCCGCCGAGCGCGCTGGCCAGCCCCGTCGTCCTGCCGGGCAGGCTGTTGCTGCCGCCGCCGGGTTTGCATTCGGAGGCGCTCAATGGCTCGCTGTTGATTCACACTGCCCAGGGGCAAGTTGCGTGGATGGACGCGACGGGGCGTCGAGCGAAATGGACCGCTCATGTTGCGGGTCGGCAGCTCTATGTCTTGGCGGTGGATTCTGGCCAAGTACTTGTCTGGTCTGTCGACGGGCAGGCGCTTGTCGCGCTGGATAGTGAGACCGGCGAAACGCTTTGGAATGTATCAACTGATCTTAGTGACTCAGGACGTTTGCCCGCCGAGGGGCACGTCGGCCAAGCTGCCCCGGGGCGCATGCTGCCCGAAGAACTCCCCTTTGTCAGTGTCGGACCGTCGGTGGTCTGCTTCACCTCACGCGCCGGTCACGTGGTAGGGATCGATCGTTACCGCGGGACGCTGCGATGGTCGGTAGACACGGGGATACCGCACGTGACCGCGATCACTGCCGATCCGTGGACGCTTGCTGTCGCAGGTGTTATGGGCCCCGAACTGGACCTGCGGCACGGCAAGATCGTCCTGCTCGATCTCTACACAGGCAGCCCGGCGCTCGAGCATGTTGACCTCCACGTGGGCTTTATGCCCCAGGTCGTTGGGCTCGACGCGGGAAGGTTAGTCGTGGTTGGGCAGGACGGCGCACGGGTGACTGCGTTCGACGCGGCGACGGGTGAAACGCAGTGGCAGCAGTCGCTGAGCGATAAGGATGCGACCCCCAACGGCATCGTACATGGCAGCGTAGTCGCGGTTGAAAACGAGGCGGGGATGGTCCAGGTCATGCACCTCAATGAGCCTGTGTCCGTCGTGTCACGATTCCGGATCGCCCTCGAAGGCCAGACGGGTCATACCCAGATGCACCGCATGGGCGATGGGCTGTTGATCTTCGGGGAACAGGGTGTTGTGGCGGTTGGCTCGGGGGGCAGTGTGGCGTGGCGCAGTGCGCCGCATGTCGGCGGGGGCGCGGTGCATCAGGCCCTTGCCGGGGACGCGCGGATCGCGCGGCTCGCTTCGATCGACACGACGGGCGACCCCAACCTCCTGCTCGCCCAAGGGCAAGCCGTGTCTTACCGCATCGACCTTATCTCGCGTGAGACCGGCCTGCTTGAGCGCACCTACACGCTCGGGCCGATCCAGGGCCAGCTCGACCCGCGGCGTGCCGCGATCACCCATGCGGGGCTTGCCATCGCGATGGGGCCTCAGACACTGCTGGTCCCGCCTGCGGATCAGGCCGGCTCGGGAGTCGAGACCTCCGCCCGTCGGCGCTAACACACGTCTATCTCACGCAAAACGCCTGCGTCAGCCCTTCGCGGCTCGCGTTTCCCCGGTAGAATCCCGGTCTTGAATCGTGGTCCAGCCCCCTAACGCGCAGACGCGGAGCCCGACATGCCCTCATCGACCCTCGCCAACAACCCCATCGCCGCCGCCGACCCCGAAGTCGCTCGCCTCATCGCGCTGGAGGATGAGCGTCAAGAAAACACACTCGAGATGATCGCCAGCGAAAACCACACCTCGCCTGCCGTGATGGCTGCGTGCGGTTCGAACATGACCAACAAGTACGCCGAGGGCTACCCCGGCAAGCGCTACTACTCCGGCTGCGACTACTACGACGAGGTCGAGACCCTGGCGATCGAACGCGCCAAGCAGCTCTTCGGCTGCAACTACGCCAACGTCCAGCCCCACTCGGGCGCTAACGCAAACACCGCGGTCTTCTATGCCGTGCTTGAGCCCGGCGACACCTTCTGCTCCATCGAGCTCTCCGAAGGGGGCCACCTCACGCACGGCAGCCGGGTCGCCATGTCCGGCAAGTGGTTCAACCCCGTCCACTACCCGCTGGTCTACGACGCGTCCCGCGAAGACGCGGGCTTCATCGACTACGACGCCGTCGAAAAAGTCTGTATGGAAAACAAGCCCAAGCTGCTGATCTGCGGCTACTCGGCCTACCCGCGGGTGATCGATTTTGAACGCTTCCGCGCGATCGCCGACAAGTGCGGCGCGCTGCTGATGTGCGACATGGCCCACATCGCCGGGCTCGTCGCGGGCGGGGCGCATCCCTCGCCGTTCCCGCACTGTGACATCGTCACAACGACGACGCACAAGACCCTGCGCGGCCCGCGCGGGGGGCTGATCCTCACCAACGATGAGGACCTGGCCAAGAAGATCGACAAGGCCGTGTTCCCCGGCACGCAGGGCGGCCCCTTGATGCACATCATCGCCGCCAAGGCCGTGAACTTCGGCGAGAACCTCAAGCCCGAGTTCAAGCAGTACGCCGCCGACGTCGTCACCAACGCCAAAGCGCTCGCGGAAACGCTTGTCGCTGGCGGCCTCACCATCGCCACCGGCGGGACGGAGAACCACCTCGCCCTCATCGACCTCCGGCCCAGCCACCCCGACGTCACCGGCAAGATGGCCGCGCAGTGGCTCACCGACGCCGGCATCATCACCAACAAGAACACCGTCTCCCGCGACGAGCGCAGCCCGTTCCAGACCTCCGGCGTCCGGCTGGGCACCCCGGCCCTCACGACCCGCGGCCTCGACGAAGCCGCCATCCGCGAGGTCGGCCAGATCATCGTCGATGTCATCCACTCCGGCGGCGACGAAGCCAAGATCAAAGCCGCCAACGCGAAGGTACTCGACCTCTGCAAACGCTTCCCGATGCCGCATTGAGTTCACGCGAACAGATGCTGCAGCGGGTGCCACATAGCGCAGCTATGTGCCTCCCTGAATCAGCGCGGCCGACAGCACACAGCTCCGCTGTGTGGCACCCGCATCGTGTGTGTTGCTGTTGATCAATACTCCCGCCGCTGGCGCCCCGGCGGGATGTTCATCACTTTGCGGTACTTTGCAACGGTCCGGCGGGCGATCTCGATGCCTTGCTCTTTGAGCGCGTCGACGAGTTGGTCGTCGGTCATCGGCTGGGTCTTGTCTTCGTCGTCCACGATCTGCTTGAGCTTCGCCTGGATCGCGCCCCACGCGACCGCTTCGCCGTCTTCGGACTCGGTGCCGCCCGAGAAGAACATCCGCAAGGGCAGGATGCCGCGCGGGGTCTGCAGATACTTCTCGCTTACGGCCCGGCTGACCGTCGCGACGTGGACGCCCAACTGGTCGGCAACCGTCGTCATCGGTAGCGGGCGAAGCGCCTGCGCTCCTTGGTCGAAGTAGTCACGCTGGGCCTGCACGACGACGCCGATCACACGCAACAATGTCGAGCTGCGCTGCTGGATCGCCTCGATCAGCCACTTCGCGCTGCTCAGGTTCTTCATCACGAAGTCGCGCGTCTTCTTGTCCTGCTGCTTGTCTTTCGCGAGGTCTTCGTACTCCCGGCTGATCGTCAGCGGCGGCAGCATCCCGTTGGTCAGCTTCGCGGTGTAGGCGTCCTGCTCCTCGTCATAGTCGATGATGGCGTCGGGTGTGATCGACCGCACCTCGTCGCTGGCGAGCAGGCGGCCCGGGTGCGGGTGGAACTGCCGCAGGTGCAACACCGCCTGCTTGATCTCCTCGATATCCCGGCCCAGCGTCTTGGCGATCTTCGGGTAGCGGTTGAGTTCGATTTCCTTGAGGTACCCATCAACAAGCTGGCGCTCGAGCGTCATGTCGAGGCCGGGCTCTTCGGCCACACGCGCGTCGATCTGCAGCAGCAGGCAGCCACGCAGGTCACGCGCGGCGAGCCCGGGCGGTTCGAGTGTGAGCTGCAGACGCTCGATCGCGTCGCTGAGCTGCGACGCGGATGTGTCGGTCGGCGCTTGTTGCAGCAGCTCGTCATCGGGGGTACGCAGATAGCCGTCGGCGTCGATCTGACCGATCAGGTAATCGCCCAGTTCCATCTGCTCGGCCGGGGCGTCGGTCAGGTGCCACTGTGTGATGAGTTGGTCATAGAGCGACGCGGTCCGCGCTTGTGTATTGGCCATCGCGTCGACTTTGGCGTCGCGCTCCCCGCCTGTCGAGGCAACACGCTGCCGGGCAAACGCGCTGGAACCCTCCGACATATTGGCGTCCCATGATTCGCCGTACTGCTCGGAGATGTTGCTCAGGCGTTCGAAGTCGTCGGCCGACCGCTTGCCGTCCGGGTCTTCCTGCACGACCAGCGGCCGCTCGCCCTCGGCGTCATCGCGCCGGGCCTGCTCCTGTTCCCGCCGGATCGCTTCGGGGTCGGCCCCGCCCTGCGCGAGTTCGAGCGTGGGGTTGCTGGCGAGCTCCTGCTCGATGCGCTCCTCCAACGCGGGCGTGGACATCTGGAGGATCTCCATCGACTGGATCATGCGCGGGTCCAGCTTCATCCGCTGGTCCATACGCATGTGTTGTCCGGTATCCAGTCGCATCGTGAGGGCTCAAGCAGGTAGGGGTCTGTGCGCGGTGCCTAGCGTCGCGTCTACGGAGATTATCGGTGATCCTCAGGGCGGGATCAAAGTCGGGGAGGGGGTTGGTGTGGAATCGGCTTAGTCGTCGTCCATACGGACCCGGCCCTGCACCGCATCACTGAGCACGGCCTTGGAAACCCCCTGCAGGCTCGACCCCGTCGGCATCCCACGCGCGAGCCGGGTGACCGCGACGCCGAGCTCGCGGAGTTTTTCGGCGAGGTAGAGCGCGGTGCCGTCGCCTTCCAGGGTGGGGTTGGTGCCAAGGATCACTTCACGGATCGCGTCACCCGTGTCGCCGGACCGGCTGTCGTGTACACGCTGGAGTAGTGGTTGGATGTTCAGGTCGCCCGGCCCGATCGCCTCCATCGGCGCGAGCCGACCCATCAGCACGTGGTATCGGCCCCGAAAGCTCCCCGCCTGCTCGATCGCGAAAACGTCGCTGGGTTGTTCAACGACGAGGACGACCGACCCCTCGCGGTCTTCATCCGCGCAGATCGGGCACGGGTCGGATTCGGTGACATGCCCGCAGATGCCACAGACGCGCAGGTTCGTACGGAACGCATCGAGGGCTTGCGATAGCGCGACGCTGCTTTCGGCCGGCTGGCGCAGCAGGTGAAACGCGATACGCTCGGCCGATCGGCGGCCGATCCCCGGCAGCTTTTCGAGCTGATCCAGGAGCTGGTCGTAGGCGGAGGGGGTGGGCATGGGGAGCATTGTAGGTAGCCCGCGCTCATCGGGCGTAGGCTTCGCTTAGACTT
The DNA here is from genome assembly GCA_039193915.1 of Planctomycetota bacterium. Lineage (GTDB taxonomy): Bacteria > Planctomycetota > Phycisphaerae > Phycisphaerales > Phycisphaeraceae > JAHQVV01. The sequence continues at coordinate 10,618 of JBCCWH010000015.1, read as the reverse complement.
GCGCTATGAACGACGATGACCATGTCTGCCTGTGCTTCCACGTGAGCAAGCGGAAGATCGTGAACTACTGCAAACGCGAACAGCCCGCGGTCGCGTCGCTGATCAGCGAGTGCCTCTCGGCGGGGACCGGCTGTGGCTGGTGCGTTCCGTTCCTCAAGTCGCTGCACAAGCAGGCGATTGCGGGTGAAGAAAACCCCGACCTGCCGCTGAGCCCGGCCGAGTACGCCAAGCGGCGTTCGGCCTTCCGCGTGACCGGACAACGCGACCAAGCCCCCGACGAAGATCAGGCGTAACTGCCAGATCAGTCGCAGGCTGAGTGCTGACCCCTATGCGTAGAGGATGACGCCCATGAGCACGACGAGTGCGCCGTTGTGCAGCGCATGGGCGAAGATCGATGGGATCGCTGAGCCCCGCCATTCTCGCATCCCGGCGAGGACAAAGGCGATCGCCATCAACGCCGGGATACCCGCGAAGCCCTGAGGATGGATCGCGGCAAACACGAACGAACTGACCACCGTCGCCAACATCCAGCCGGGCACGCCTGTCACCTGTCTGAGGTGACGGTAGAAAGCGCATCGGAAAACAGACTCTTCCACGAGCGGCGCCCAGACCACCGCCGCGCCGACGAGTATGACCAGCTTGGATACCCCGGCGTCCATGAGTTCGTACTGCATGGGATGGTCCGCGCTGGCCTTGGCCAGGCTCGTGATGAGGTAGGTGATCCCCATCCCGACCGCGATGATGGGCAGGCCGGCGAGATAGCCGACAAACCCGGCACCGATTTCGCGCCAGACACCACGCCCGCAGTGGTAGCCCATGTCCTGCTTGTATCGTGACCAAGACACGCCATTGAGTAGCGGCCAGAGTAGCGCCACGGGTGCGCCCAGCAGCAAGACCAGAGTTAGATCAAAATCGCCTGCCAGCTGAATCAGGCCGATGACAACCTGTAGCGCGATAAACAAGACGAGGAACAATGCAGTGGTTTCGAGATAGGCTGTGGGATGACCAGCGACGCCGGCGGGGCAGGCGAGCGTCTGCTTCCGCATCGCGATCAGCACAATGAGGGTGATAAGAAGCCCCAGCCCCACAATCCCGCCGATCAGGGCGCTGGCCCAGAGCCCCAGCACGCCCAACATCATCCATGTGCCCGACCGGCGGACCGCTCGGCGATCCGCATCGTTCCTGGGGAGGTTGTGCGTGGCGGCGAGTTCGCCGAACCATCCGTGGCGTTCGATGAGGCCGTTGCTTTCGGCTTTGGTTGGGGTGTAGTGTTCGGCATAGATGCTGTGGACCAGGCTGGCGTCTTGCCGCGCCGTCGCGTCTGCCGGCTTGTCCGTACCCGTATCGACGTCGGGCTCGAAGTCTGCCTTCAAGCTGTCAGCACGGGTCGCGACAGCTTCGGGGCCGGCGATTTCGCCGGCGAGGATTGTGGAGCGGATACGGCCTTCGATCTCAAACGGTGATGCCGCAGTCACCGCATCGAACTGCAGAAGTATCGGCTGGGCCTGGTTGGGGAATAGCTGATTGACTCCCACCGCGTAACGCGCGATGTAGAGCGCATTGAACCCGGGGCGCGGGTCGTCGAGGACCTCGTCCTGCATCGCCTGCATCCCCAGCATCTGGAGGACAAACAGGAGGGCTGTGCATCCGGCAATCACGAGCCAGGACAATGCCGCGCGAACATGTGAGGCCGGCGAACGTGGCGGGCGAGTCGGTTCGCTCGGGAAAAACAGCGGTGCAGGCACCTCCGGGCCATCCACGGACGGGGCAGCGCCGGTCGGCATTGGCATCGGCACCGGCACGGGGGGTGCTGGGTCCAGCCAGGGGTCGTCGTGTGGGGCGCCGTCGCGGTCCATCGTCTCATGATAGGACAAGCGGCAAGCTGATATCATGGGGGGATGAGCGTATCGACACTGATTGTGCGGACAGCCGGGACCAACTGCGACGCCGAGCTCGCCTACGCATTTGAGCAGGCCGGCGCATCGACGCAGACAGTCCACCTCAGCCGACTGATTGAAGACCCGTCGCTGATCGCGCGGTTCGACCTGATCGGTTTCCCCGGCGGCTTCTCGTACGGCGACGATATCGCCGCCGGCCGAATCCTTGCTAACCGGTTGCGGCATCGTCTGCTCGGGCCGCTGCAAGACGCGGTGCAGCGCGGCGTGCCCATGATCGGGATCTGCAACGGCTTCCAGGTGCTGGTCAAGCTTGGGCTCTTGCCATACCCAAGCGAGGCAAAGCAGGTTGTCACGCTTGGAGATAACAACACCGGCCGGTTTATGTGCAAGTGGGTGCCGATGGTGGCCAACGAGCAGTCGTGCTGCGTCTGGACACGGGGGCTCGACCGGTTCGAGCTGCCCGTTGCGAACGGCGAAGGACGGTTCACCGCGCCGCCTGAGGTGATCAAGCAGCTCCAAGACAACGGCCAGGTGGCGCTGCGATACGACGACTCAGCTGGCGCTGGCTCAGCAATCGAAGGCGGTAACCCCAACGGCTCGGACGACGCGATCGCCGGTATCTGCGACCCGACCGGCGTGGTGTTCGGTCTGATGCCACACCCCGAGCGCTACACGGTCGCGACACAGCACCCCCAGTGGACTCGGCAGCCCAAGGGTTTTCTAAACCAGCCGATGCCCGGGCTGCGTTTCTTTGAGAACGCCGTTGAATACGCGCAGGCGAAAAACACTGCGGCGGTCTAGGCATTGGCGGCCAGGGGTTTCTTCCCGGGGGGAGGCTTCATTGAAAGCAGAGGTTTTGCGTTACGGATTGACTGCTGGCAGGTAGACATCCCAGCCGCCCCAGTTCGAATCGAACGATGGGACACGCTGCATATCAACGTTGGAGTGTTGCGCGTCGACGCGGCCGAAGGTCTCGACGTGGCCATCGGTGAAGAGATAGTTCTTGGTGATCTCGGCGCGAGGAGCGCCGCCGGGTGTGTCCCAGCGTGAGAATGCGTTGGTCAGGTTGTCCGAGTTGAGTTGGACATGTGCCCGGGCACCATTGGATGGGTGTGGACCTTCTGACTCCTGGCTAAACGCATTGATGGTGTCGTAGTCCATCGCCAAGACATTGAACTCGTACTCCGTTGCGCCTTTGCGGTAGGTGTAGGTTTCGTCCGGCCGGGTCATTGCCCGGAGGTCGGCCTGGTTGTTCCATTGCCAGTTCCAATAGAAGCCGTAGTTCGACTCGATCACGCGGACGCCGGGCTCGACAAGCAGGTCGATCTGGGCCGGCGAAAGCGGGCATTGCATGATGTTGAAGTCGATGTAGTCTCGTACCGCAAAACGGATGTCCCACACCTCGGCACCGCTTGTGTACTTGATGTCTGTAGGCTTGCCGCCGATCGAAGCAGGCGGCAGGATGTCTTTGAAGTCGGCGGCGTAGGACAGCGCACCGATGCCGATCTGGTGCAGGTTGCTGGTGCACTGCAAGTTCTTGGCGGATGTCTTCGCCGCACCGAGAGCTGGTAAGAGGATCGCGACCAGCAGGGCGATAATGGAAATGACTACCAGCAGCTCGACCAACGTGAACGCACGCCTTTTCATGGTAGTACCTGGCTAAGAAGAAGGGATTGGGTAAGAGATGAGGCGGCGAGCCGAGTTAAGTATATGCCCTAATGCGGTAAGGCGAAGCTTGGGCTCGCATATTTCTACGGGTAATGGGCTAGTAGCGTGTAAGGCCCTGCTGGGAAGGGGCTTGCGGTGTTTTGCGGGCGATCGAGGCGGATTCGCGAGTCGATAGGAATCCGGATACAATCGTGGATTCCCCTGAGCACGTGTGCGGGCCGCTGTGGCTCGCCGCTCACTCCGTTCCAGGCGGCCTATCCGTGGGCCGCGACCCGTTGTTTCTCGGCGTGCGCCGGGGCGGGTAAACCTTCAACAAAGGAAATGCATTTCTTATGGTTAACAAGAACCTCATCGCCACCCTCTCGATCGACGATTCCGAAGCCGAATCCATGCTGATGGACGCCTTCGGCGGCGACGTCGCGGGCGGCAACATGGAGTCGTTGCTCGAAGTCAACATCGAAGACTTCACCAACGGCAAGATCCTTCAGGGCAAGGTCATCGGCAAGGCCGGCGACGACTTCCTTGTCGACGTTGGGCTCAAGTCCGAGGGCATCCTCGACAAGCACGAGTTCGAGAACCCCGCCGACGTCGAGATCGGCGACACCGTCGAGGTGTTGCTCGAGTCGGTCGAGGGCGAAGGCGGCATGGTCGCCATCTCCAAGCGCAAGGCCGACCGCATCCGCGGCTGGGAAAAGATCATCAGCGAGAAGGGCGAAGAGGACCCGGTCGAAGGCAAGGTCATGCGGAAGATCAAGGGCGGCCTGCTCGTCGATATTGGCGTGCCTGTCTTCCTTCCCGCGTCTCAGGTCGACATCCGCCGGCCCGCCGACATCGGCATCTACATCGGCAAGACGATCGAGGCCCAGATCCTCAAGATCGACACCGAACGCCGCAACATCGTCATCTCCCGCCGCAAGCTCATCGAAGACCGCCGGTCCATCCTCCGCAAGGAACTCCTGGACCGGGTCAATGTCGGCGACATCACCACCGGTACGGTCAAGAACATCGCCGACTTCGGCGCGTTCGTCGACCTCGGCGGGATCGACGGCCTGCTCCACATCACCGACATGTCTTGGGGCCGGGTCAACCACCCCAGCGACGTCGTCAAGATCGACGAGAAGATCGAAGTCAAGATCCTCAACATCGACTACGAAAAAGAGAAGATCGCTCTCGGCCTCAAGCAGAAGGACTCGTCGCCCTGGGAAGATATCGAGGCCAAGTACCCCGCGAACACCCGCGTCAAGGGTACGGTCACGAACATCATGTCCTACGGCGCGTTCGTCAAGCTCGAGGACGGCGTCGAAGGCCTCGTCCACATCTCCGAGATGTCCTGGACCAAGCGCATCAACCACCCCTCCGAGGTCGTATCGATCGGCGAAGAGGCCGAGGTTGTCGTGCTCGACATCAACAAGGACAAGCAGGAGATCTCGCTGGGCATGAAGCAGACCGAGGTGAATCCTTGGGAGCTCGTGGCCGAGAAGTACCCCCCCGGCACGATGGTCGAGGGCAAGGTCCGCAACCTCGCCAGCTATGGCGCGTTCATCGAGATCGAGCCCGGCATCGACGGCCTGCTGCACGTCAGCGACCTGTCGTGGACCAAGAAGATCAGCCACCCCAACGAGATGCTCAAGAAGGGCGACGCCTGCAAGTGTGTCGTCCTTGAGGTCGACCAGACCAAGCAGCGCGTCGCGCTGGGTCTCAAGCAGATGGAAGAAGACCCGTGGCTCGAAGCGATCCCCTCGGCTTACCAGCCGGGCATGATCGTCCACGGCAAGGTGACGAAGATCACCAACTTCGGCGTCTTCGTCGAGCTCGAGGACGACCTCGAAGGCCTCCTGCACATCTCCGAGCTGGCCGACCACAAGGTCGAGAACCCGCAGGACGTGGTCAAGCAGGACCAGGACGTGGAAGTCAAGATCCTCCGCGTCGACCTCGACGATCGCAAGATCGGCCTCTCGCTCAAGCGGGCGCAGTGGACCGCCGACCAGGAAGCCGCGGCCGAGCGTACCGAAGGCAAGAGCGACTCCGGCTCGGGCCTCTCGGGCGGCGGGATCGGTGGCCTGGGCGAAGGGCTCGACCACCTCGGCACCGACAAGATCACCTTCGGCGGCTCGGGCGAGTAAGCCCGTTGTCGCAGAACGTGATCGCGTTTTGAAAAGAACTACAGCCCCGGCTTCGGCCGGGGCTGTTTTTTGTACGTATCCAGTATCGATGCGGAAAGGCTGCGGCGATCTGCTTCGGAGCTAAAGCGAATAGTCGCCGGCGTGCTGACGCAGCATGTGGTCGGCCAGGACCAACGCAAGCATCGCTTCGCCCATCGGCACGAATCGCGGCAGCAGGCAGGGGTCGTGCCGGCCTTTCGTCGCGATCGTCGTGGGTTTGCCTTGGTTGTCCACAGTGGGGCGGTCCTGCGGGATGCTGCTCGTGGGCTTGACCGCACAACGCAAAACGATGGGCAGGCCCGAAGAGATCCCGCCGAGCATCCCGCCGTGGCGGTTGGTGCTTGTGGTGATGTTGGAAGCCGTGCCAGACGCTTCGCCACTCGCTGCCGCTCGCGGCTCAGCGTCGGCGTGGGGCACAAATGTGTCGCAGTGCTCGGTCCCCCGCGCCGTTGCCACACCGAAGCCCTCGCCGAACTCGACGCCCAGCACGGCCGGCAGCGAGAACATCGCCTTGCCCAGGTCCGCGCGGAGCTTGTCGAACACCGGCTCCCCCCAACCGGCCGGGACATTCTTGGCAACCAAAGTCGCCGCACCGCCGATCGAGTCCTGCTCTTTGCGCACCTGCTTGATGAGCGTTTCCATCTGCTCGGCCATCGCGGGGTCGGGGCAGCGTACGGGGTTGGCTTCGACCTGCTCCAGCGTCACGGCTTCGGGTTGGTCGAGTGTCAGCCGGAGGTCGCCGACCTGATCGACGTAGCCGACGAGTTCGATGCCGTGCGCAACGCGCAGGAGCTTCTTGGCGATCGCCGCCGCCGCGACGCGCACGCTGGTCTCCCGCGCGCTGCTGCGTCCGCCGCCGCGGTAGTCGCGGAAGCCGAACTTCGCGTCGAAGGTGAAGTCCGCGTGGCCTGGCCGGTACTTGTCCTTGATGTCGCCGTAGTCGCGTGACCGCTGGTCCTGATTGCGGATGAGGATGGCGATCGGCGTGCCCGTGGTTCTGCCCTCGAATACCCCCGACAAAATCTCGGGCGTGTCGTCTTCTTTGCGCGGGCTGACGATGCGCGACTGCCCGGGCCGACGGCGTTGGAGGTCCGGGATGAGGTCATCGACCGACAACTCCAGCCCGGCGGGGCAGCCGTCCACAATGCAGACATTCCCCGGCCCGTGCGATTCGCCGGCCGTGGTGACACGGAAGAGGGTACCGAAGGTTGATCCAGCCATAGGTGGGGTTGCCGCCAACTGCAGCGAGGTCCGCAGCTAACTACGGTTGGCTCGCGTAAGGTCTGTAATGGTAATACTTAGGGCGAGAATCCAATCTTACATGCAGCCATGCTACCCCGCCACCTGCCGTATTCAGCCAGATCGGATCCGTGCCAAGTTTGGCCAGAGTCGTTTCGCCCATGACTTGAAAGAGTGCGTCGACTTCTTCGGCGGAGGCATCGGAAACAAAACGTGACAGGTGTGTATAGCTGGGCGTTTCCCCGACTGGGCGTGGCACGATCATGACCGCGTCCCCGGACAGATTCTCAAAAACCAATGGAGCAACCCCGTCGCCGGCACCAAGAATCTGTGTAGAAAAGGCGCTCGGGTTAGCTGGCCGCTCCAAGCCCGGGCTATCGATTAAGACGAATTCAAACGGCTGGCTAGCGTTTTCTCTTGTCAGCGCAGGTGTCTCGAAACGCATTGCTTGGAACGGGGGCTCACGCATGCATCGCGAGAGGAATGAACGGAACGCCGAATCGGTTGCTAGAAGTTCAAGTGCTTCGGCATAAGACACGGCATCACCTGTGGAGGTGATGCCGTATCGGATGACTCTGTTGCTATCCAACGTGCTGCGTTGGGCATCGAAACTCATACCAAGTGTCCTACTCATCCCGCTGCGCGAATACGTCTTCGCTCGTCGATAGCCGTTGGGCCTTGAGGTAGAGGATGGCGGCTTCGAGTTGGGTGTCCATGCCGTTGGCGAGGATGTCGTCGGGCACGACGCGGGGGTTGTCGGGGTCGACGTCCTCGGCGGCGACGATGACATCCGCGTCACGCCGGGCCTCGAGCCAGTCGGCGATCTCGGCGGTCGTCATACGGACGGCCAGGTCGGGCTGGATGCCCCAGACCTCGGACTCGGGCGTGCGGTGGATGATCCGGCCCTGGGGGAGCATGTAGTGCTGGGTCGTGCACTTGAAGAGGGCGTCGCCTCGGCCCAGCGGGAAGATGTCCTGGACCGAGCCCTTGCCGTAGGAGTTTTCGCCGATGATGAAGGCGCGTTCGTAGTCCTGGAGCGCGCCCGAGACGATCTCGGATGCCGAGGCCGAGCCGCGGTTGATGAGGACGACGATGGGGAAGTCGCCGGCGTAGGTCGTGCGTCGGCGTGCATTCTGGGCATTGGTCTGTCGGCCGTCGGCGTCGACGGTGGAGACGATCCGGCCGGCGGGGACGAAGCGGTCGACCACTTCGACGGCGGTGGACAGCAGCCCGCCGGGGTTGAAGCGGAGGTCGAGGATGATGCCGTTGATCTCGCCCTCGCGCTGCATCTGTTCGATGGCGGCGTCCATGTCGTCGGCGGTCTGGCGGAGGAACTGGGTCATGCGGATGTAGCCAAGCCCGGCTTCCTGGTCGACCCAGTAGTCCCAGCCGCCTTCTTCACGCAGGGACCAGCCTTTGATGGATTCGAGGATGATCTTCTTGCGGACGATGGTCATCTCGATCGGCTCTTCGACGCCGGCGCGGGCGATGGTGAGCGTGACGCGGGTGCCTTCGGGGCCTGTGATTTCGCGGACGGCCTTGTTGATGCTCCAGGTGCTGGTCGATCGGCCGTTGACGCGGATGATGACGTCGTCGGCCTTGATGCCGGCCTCCATGCCGGGGGTGCCTTCGAGGGGGCTGACGACGACGAGCTTGCCGTCCAGGCGCTGGATCTGCACGCCGACACCGACGAAGTCGCCGCTGATGGATCGGCTGAACTGGCGGAGATCCTCGGGCCAGATCACGGTCGAGAACGGGTCGAGTTCGCTGGTCGCGCCTGTCGTGAGCTCGTAGACGGCGACGGCTTCGGGGAGCTCAACCGTGCGGTCGTTTGCGTCGAGGATGTCTTCGAGCAGCTCCGTCGCCGTGCCACGCGTCAGGCGTCGGCCCGGGCGGGCGAGGTCTTCGAGTTTGTCGTCGATCTCGGCGAGCAGTGCGTTGACACGTTGCTCGTCGCCCATGCCGGGGAAGACCTCTTCGAGGCCTTGGGTTTCGAGCAGGGTGCGGAGCCCGTTGAGCGCGCCGACCATGAGCTCGGCGTAGCCGCCGCGGTCGATGTGTCGGCCGGTGGCCTGGGAGAAGGCCTGGAGCATCTGCTGGCGGGTGACGCCATCGAGTTTGATGTTCCAGTCCTCGAGGTCTTCGTCATCGACAACGTCGTCCTCTTCTTCGAGGACCGGGTCGTCGTCGCTGCGCAGGCGCTCGGCGCGTTCCTTGTAGAGGTCGCGTAGCAGCAGGGGGTTGTAGAGCTGGAGGATGCGGACGTGGTTGCTGGCGTTGAGGAAGTCGTCGTGGTAGCGGCGGGACTCTTCGTAGAGCAGGTCGAGCAGGCGGTAGAGCCCGAGCGCATCGACCCATTTGTCGGCCTCGGCCGCGGCGCGGGAGCGTTCGACAACGGACTGTGTGAGCGAGACGACACGTTCGAGTTCCAGGAAGGCGTCTTGGTCGTCGGCGAGGTCATGGGCCTCGATCAGCTTGACCATCGCCTCTTCGAGTTTATCCTCGTCGATGCGCTCCTGTGCTTCCTGCATCGCAAGGTCGAAGGCGGCGCGGCGGGCGTCGGTGCGGGCGGCCAGGTGGTCGCGGTAGAGGGCCAGGTCGGCGACCAGGTCGGCGGCGGGGCCGTCGGCGGGCTGCTGGTCCAGGGCGTCAAGCAGGTCGGCGAATCGGCCTTCTTCGGCGAGGCCCGCGACCTGTTCGCCGGTGACTTGCTGCGCGAGGGTTGGTGAAGCGGCAAGGAGCCCGACGGCGAGGGAGAGCGATGCGGTCAGCCGGGCAAATGTGGTCATGCGGGCGTGTCGTGGGGGCAAGGGCGAGCTCCTCGGGGTGGTTACGGCTGTAGTGAGCTTATCGGTGGATTGCGGGGTAACCCATCGGCTAGGCACCGATGAGGCATTGTAGGAAGGACGTTTGCAAGGGTTGTCCGGTACATAGCATGAAAAAACCCGCCTGGGAGGCGGGTAGGGGTGCGTTTGGGACGCGTCCGTGTCCGCCGGGGTGTCTTGCCTCGCGGCAGCCGGCGGCCCGTGATTGGCGGGTTCGCGGGTCAGGCCGACTCTTTTTTCGGCGCCACACGCAGCTCCGCAAGCGGGCGGGGGGTGTGGATCGCCGATGCGTCTATTACGTAGTGGGCCTGCTCGTTGTTCATGTCCGGCAGGTCGTACATCAGGTCGAGCATGACTTCTTCCATCACCGACCGCAGGGCGCGGGCCCCGGTGTCGCGTGAGATGGCTTCCTCGGCCAAGGCGAGCAGGGCGTCTTCGGTAAACTCGAGCTCGGCCCCCTCCATCTGGAAGAAGTACTCGTACTGGCGGACCAGCGCGTTCTTAGGCTCGGTCAGGATGCGCGTCAGCGTGTGTGGCGTGAGCTTTTCGAGCGGCGTGATGATCGGCAGCCGGCCGATGAGCTCGGGGATCATGCCGAAGTGCAGCACGTCGTCCTGGGTGACATGCAGCAGGATGTCGGAGTCGTTGATCTGCTTCTCGCTCTTGACCTGCTCGACACGACCAACATCCTGTTCATCTGCTCGGGCTCGTTCGTCGGCCTCGACGACATCATCCGCAAACGGCTGGGCCAGAAGGCCATCGGCTTCGGCGCCGAGCAGGTCAAGAGCGAGAAGCAGATCAACGACTCCGACATCCTGCTGCATGT
>JBCCWH010000014.1:0-52225 GCA_039193915.1 Planctomycetota bacterium | reverse complement strand
GCCGAGCGTGCGGCCGTCAAAGCCGCGGGCGGCGGGCCGACCGCGTTTGCGATGATGCTGTGGTGCGTGACGCAGGTGATGAAGAAACACCCGAACCTGCGCAGCTCGCTCGACAGCACCGGCAAGATCCTGCGGACCTACAAGCACGTCAACCTCGGCATCGCCGTCGCGCTGCCCGGTGACCTGATGGTGACCGCCGTCGTCAAAGACGCCGACACGCTGGAGCCCGACGCCTTCTTCGCCGCAGTGGCCGACAGCATCGCACTGGCGCGTGAGGGCAAGGACCAGGCCGACGCCGCGACGACGCTCACCGTGTCGAACATGGGCACCGCCGGGATGGAACTGGGCATCCCCGCCGTCGTCGCCCCGGCCGTCGCGACACTCGTGCTGGGCAAGACCTTCTGGCAGCCCGTGCCCGACGGCGAGGGCGGCTTCGACTTTATCAAGACCGCCAAGCTCACCCTCGCCTTCGACCACCGCATCGTCAACGGCGTCGGCGGGGGCCACTTCCTGGGCGACATCAAGCACGCGATCGAACACTTCGCACTCGCCACCCATTGACCCCACACCCCCGCCAGCACAACAAGCCCCACGGCTTGGCCTGGCCGTTGCACGCCAACCGTGAGCGGCGTTCTCCATGAGTTGTACACGGCGAAACGCCCGAAACGGTTATCGGTCGCCCAGCGGGCAATTTTTCTAGCCCGGCACTTGAAAATCGAACGTTTAGGCCTGCTTCCACTTGGAATCCGCCTAATCCGTGATACTGTTTGGGCAGCCGGTCCGCCCGGCCCTTCCCATGAAAACCACGCCCCCCGACAACGCTGCCCCAGGCACCAGACCTGTGGCACCCGGCCCCGCCGACCGCCAGTCGGCGCTGGCGCATCATGCGCGGATCAACCGGGCGTGGTCCCCCGCAACACGCCGCGGAGTCGTCAAACCCCAGGACCGCCCGCCGACGCTGCGACTGGCACAGGACCTCCCCACCGCCGAGCACCTTCCCACGTCGCACGCCCGCCCGGCGTCCCCGACCCCGATCTCAGGCGCGACCGACCCCCGCTGGGTGCTGGCGGTCCGCACCGCCGAATCACTCCAGGGCGATGTCCTCCCGCCCGCCAATCGTGACCGACTCATGCGTCTGGCCAAAACGCTTGGGCTCACACCGTTCGACGGCTGCCTGATCCTCGCGATGATTCAGGACCAGGCCCGCCGCGGCCTGATCGCGCAGCACTGCCCCGCCGCCGCCCAGCCCCAGCTTGCGATGGTGCCCCTGCCCCAGCCCCGTGAGTTCTTCCCGGAACTGCGAAAGAACCCGCTTCGCATCTGCGGTATCGCCGCCGGCATCCTCGCGATGCAGGCGCTTATCGTGTGGGTCTTGATCAGCTAGCCGGGCAGCCGATTCATTTCAACCTACCAGGCCGAGACGACGCAACGCTAAACTGGTGATCGGCGGTACGGTGCCCGGCGCTGTGCCCACGTCTAAGCCGAGATCAGGAGAACGCGATGCGATACAAGGGCCGACGCCAAAGCAAAAACGTCGAAGACCGCCGGGGAATCCCGGCCAAGGGCAAGCTGGCCGGCGGCGGGATCGTGGGCATTCTCGTCGTCGTTGGGATCGTCCTGCTCCAGGGCGGCGACCTGGGCAATGTCCTCCAGGCGCTGATGCAGCAGTCGAGCCAGGTCGCCGGCCCCAGCACCGGGCACACCCCCACCGCCGAGGAGAACGAGCTCGCCGAGTTTGTCTCGGTCGTGCTCGCCGATACCGAAGACATCTGGAACGAGCAGTTCCGGCAGGCCGGCCTGACCTACCGCGAACCCAAACTCGTCTACTTCACCGACCGCGTGGAGTCGGCCTGCGGCCTCGCGGACTCGGGGGTCGGCCCGTTCTACTGCGGCGCCGACGAAACCATCTACATCGACCTGAGTTTCTACAAGCAACTCGAACGCGACCTGGGCGCACCGGGCGACTTCGCACAGGCCTACGTGATTGCGCATGAAGTCGGCCACCATGTGCAGCACCTGCTGGGCTACTCCGAACGCGTCCACCGCGCCCGGGGCCGGGTGAGCCAGCAGGAGTACAACCAGTTGTCGGTACGTCTGGAGCTGCAGGCCGACTTCCTCGCTGGCGTCTGGGCACACCACGCGCAGCGCCGGTTCAACAGCCTCGAGCCTGGCGACATCGCGGAAGCGGTCCAAGCCGCCGAGGCGATCGGCGACGATACGCTACAGCGCCGAAGCCACCGCCACGTCGACCCCCACCAGTTCACGCACGGCACGAGCGCGCAGCGCGTCGCATGGTTCAAGTACGGCTACGAAACCGGCGACTACACGCTGGGCAACACCTTTGACGACGCCGTCTTCGACCGCGTCAACCCGAGGTAGATGGGTCCGAATCAGGCCGGGCGCTGAATCGTGATCGACACATCGTCGCTGCGGCTGACGTTGCCATCGCTCGCCGTCAGACGCAGGATGTAGGTGCCCGCGCTGAAGAGCGTTGCCTGGGTGTTGGGGTCGTTCAGGTTGTCGAAGGCGACCGCACCCGGGGCGGAGACGACCGACCACCGCGTTGAAAGCGGATCGCCGTCCGCGTCGCTCACCAAGCCGGCAAGCGTGACCCGGCCGTTGTTCGTCACCGACACGCGATCAGGCCCAGCACTCACGCTGGGCGCGGTGTTTGAGCCGCCACCGGGCGGCGGGGTCGTCGGGTTGATCGAGATCTCAACGTCATCGCTGCGCGTCGTCGTGCCGTCGCTCACAGTCAGGCGGAGGACGTAAACGCCGTCCCCGGTCAGTGTTGCCTGGCTGGTCGGGTCGCTGGCGTCCGCAAACGTCACGCTGCCCGGCGCCGAGACGACCGACCACTGCGCGCTGAGGTTGTCGCCATCCGCATCGCTCGCCGAGCCGGCCAACGTCACCCGGCCGTTGCTCGTAAACGACACACGGTCGGGGCCGGCATTCACGGCCGGTGCGGTGTTCGAACCCCCGCCCCCTCCAACACCTCCCGACGGCGGGGTGGCAGGGTTGATCGAGATCTCCACATCGTCGGTGCGTGTTACCGTGCCGTCGCTCACGGTCAGGCGGAGGACGTACACCCCATCCCCCGTCAGTGTCGCCTGGCTGTTGAGCCGTGTCGGGTCGGCGAAGGTCACCGATCCCGGCGCGGAAACAACGGACCAGCGGATCGTCAGGTTGTCGCCGTCGGCGTCGCTCGCCGAGCCCGCAAGGGTCACCCGTCCGTTGCTCGTAAACGACACGCGGTCGGGGCCGGCATTCACGGTGGGCGAGGTGTTCGAGCCGCCCCCCCCGCCACCGGGCGGTGGGCTTGCGGGGTTGATCGAGATCTCGACGTCGTCGCTGCGCGAAGTCGTGCCGTCGCTCGCAGTCAGCCGGAGCACATACACCCCGTCGCCGGTCAGGGTCGCCTGGCTGGTCGGGCTGTTGCGGTTGGCAAAGACGACCGAACCCGGCGCAGAAACCACCGACCAAGTGGTCGTCAGGTTGTCGCCGTCCGCGTCACTCGCCGAGCCCGCAAGGGTCACGCGTCCGTTGCTCGTAAAGGAGACACGGTCGGGGCCGGCATTGACACTGGGGGCGGTGTTCGAGCCGCCCCCGCTTGGCGGCTGCGATCCGGGCGAGACAATCGTGATCGACACGTCATCGCTCCGGGTGCTCTGCCCGTCGCTCGCGGTCAGCCGAAGGACATACGTGCCGTCACCGGTGAGGGTCACCTGGCTGGTCGGGCTACTCGCGTTGGCGAACGAGACCGAGCCCGGCGCAGAGACCACCGACCAACTCGTGCTCAGGCTGTCGCCGTCGGCATCACTCACCGAGCCGGCGAGGGTGGCTCGGCCATTGCTCGTGATCGAGGTGCGGTCGGGGCCGGCGTTGACGCTGGGGGCCGTGTTACTCGGGGGCGGCGTGGCCGGCTCAAGCGCACGGAGGGTCACGGAGTCGGTATTGGTCGCGCCGTTGTTGTCGGTCACCGTCAGGACAACCGTGTGCGTACCGATGCCGAGCGAAACCGAAGGCCTGACGCCCGTCCCGACGGTCGCGCCATTGACACGCCAGACATACGAGGCGATCGAGCCGTCCGGGTCCTGGCTGGCCGAACCATCAAGGCGAAAGGTGACCGTGCCATTGTTGTTCGAATCGGTCAGCGTCTGGTCGGGCCCGGCATTGGCGTTGGGGTTCGAGTTCGACGAAGGGCCGCTATCGAGGAAGCCGTCGAGCGCTTCGTAAAAGCGCAGTGCCATGCGCTCTTCGCCGCTGCGGTCGGGGTGGATCCCGTCATAGGTGTCGGCGTTCACATCGAAGCCGGTGTTTTGATCAACGAGCACGATCCGCGACCGGCTCGTCGACAGGTCGTTGACAATGCCCGGCAGCAGCGCGTTGAGTTGATCGATGCGTTCGCCGTGCGTGCGGTCGAGCGGGATGATCTGCGATAGCAGGATCGTGACGTCGGGGTTGTCCTGCCGCAACAGCGCGATCGTTGTGCGCAGCTCTTGGGCCGTCGAGGACGCGGACTGGCCCTGGATGATGTCGTTGGTGCCGAGGTGGACCAGCGCGATGTCTGGTGTGTAGTTGCTCAGGTAGTCGGGCAAGTCACCGTTGATCTGGTCGACGCGGCGGCCCGAGTGGCCTTCGTGGTCACGGTCGAAAGACTGGCCGCCGACGCTGGGCCAACTGGGTGTGCTGCCGCGGTTGGTGTCTTGCGTACCGACGAAATCAAAATCGACGCCGTCGTTGACCAGGCGTTCCCACAGGTAGTAGCGGTAGCTGAGGTTGGAACCCGACGACGCGGTAATCGAGTCGCCAAGGGGGAGGATCGAGATGTCGCCGTTGAACAGGACGCGCGGCTCGAGGGCCTCAAACCCGTCGGCCCGGTGCGTTTGGTTTCCGTCTCGCATGAATCGGTTCCTTATCTGCTTCCAAGTCGGCTATCGACCGCCGCGCCGCCGGGGGCGTTGAACGGGCGATCCGCACGAAGCTGCACTGCAAACCACGGCCAGGCGAGGCGGACGCCAATCCGCCCCACAACGATTGCCTGACGGCATCACGGACACGGCCACGCGCACCCAGACCAATGGCAGGGCAGAAATTATACCCGACATCAAACAGAAAACCACTCTTAATACAGCCCCCTACCGCCTCCAAACCCGCACGACAGTGTTAGAAGCGCCTAAAAAAACCCCTGCCGAGTGACATGGGGCTTTGGGTAATCTGGATAGAGGTCAGCACGGCTGCCAACACCGAATCACGACGACTCAGGCCGTCGAATCGGCAGAATCAGCGGCGGTATCGGCCAAGACGTCGCCTGGGGCTTCACCCTCCGGGCGCTCTGCCGAAGCCTTGTCCGGCTTCTGCGTCACGCCGGCACACACCAGCACCGTCTGGAGCATGATGTAGATATCCAGCTTCCAGCACATCGTCTCGACATACCGGATGTCGTAGCGGATCCACTCTTGGAAATCCTTGCCCGGCTCGCGCGAGCGCTTCACCTGCCACAACCCGGTGACACCCGGCCGGGTCGAGAGCCGCGCCTCACGCCACGACGGGCTGAACTGGTTTTCCTTGTACGGACTGGGCCGCGGTCCGACGACAGACATCTGCCCAATGAGCACGTTGAAGAACTGCGGGAACTCGTCGATGTTGAACTTGCGCATGAAGTTGCCCACCTTCGTAATGCGCGGGTCGTTCTCGATGAAGAACTGCGGGCCGTCCGCCTGGTTTTCTTCGGCGAGCTTCTGCTTGATCTCCTCGGCGTTGTTGTACATCGTCCGGAACTTCAGACACGGAAACTCCTTGCCCCCGACGGACTCACGCGGGTGGGCGAAGAACCATGGCCGACCGTCCTCAATCATGATCGCAAGCATGATGAACGGGTACAGCGGCAGCGTAAACAGCAACGCGAGCAGCGCGAAGGCGACGTCAAACAGCCGCTTCGAGACACGGAAAAGCGAGCGGCGGCGGCGGCCCTGCTCGGGCCCCGTGTAGTGCTCGGAGGGCTCGATCGCGTGCCACTCCAGCGAGTCGACCTCCGGGCGGTGGCCCGGGTCGTCCCAGAGCACCGCCGGGCCGACGATGCTGTCGATCCCCTCAAGCTCTCGCCCAGCGCCGACCCAGACGGGGCCGACAAACCGGGTGTCCTCCGCGGTGGTCTGGCGATCGCCCCACGCGTCGGCCTTGAGTCTGCTGGCACGCTTGATCGTCGCATCCGGGCGCTTCCAGACAGTAATCAGCTCGCGGACAAACCCCATGACCTGCTCGTTGTTGCTACGGTCGAAGACGCAGCCATCGACAGAGATCGTCGAACGCTGATGCGCGGGGATCGAGCGGCGGATCTCACGCCAAGCTTTGCGCGGCTCGCGGGCGGTCTGCCAGGCACGGGCGACATCCTCATGCGGTGTCAGCGCGACCCGCCCCAGGCGGTAGTCGATCTGCCGGTACGCACGCTCGAAGCCCGTAAAGTTGTCGTCCTCATCGGCCAGCACCCGCTCGCGGTAACCCGGGGCGTGCGTGTCGTGGATACGGACAAACAGCACCTGCGGCTTGAGCCAGCTCAGCGTGTCAACCAGTTGCCCCAGCCGAAACAGCGACAGGCAGTCGCCGTCGATCAGCAGGTAAAGCTCGGCGTGGCGGACGATCTCCGACGGCTCGCCCTGACGCACGACCTGGACCCCGCGCGCCGCCCAGAAGCGGTCGTGCAGACTCACCGCATCCAGCCCCCAGACCGTATGGTCGCGGAGATCGGTCGAGCTGTCGTCGGCGGTAGAGATCATGGCCGGGCGTGCGCTGGAGGGTGGAAGAAACGTAAAACACCGGCCCGGGCGCTAACCCGGGCGGTGTGTTGCGGTGTGTTTTAGTTGTCGGCGTGGCCGTTCATCGAGCCGGCGTCCTTTTCGTCCGAGTAGGACGCGACGGCGGAGCCCAACGGGCCGTAGCGTGCGACCTTGCCCGAGTCGGGCAGCCGCTTGCGGCGGGCTTCCTTGGAAGGCCGACGGTCCTGGGAGACGATGCTGGCGTACGAGGTGTGCGCCAGGTCGTTGTCCAGGGCGTGGTTGAAGACGATGCCGGCCACGTTCGCGTTGACCGAGTCGAGCTGCGCCAGCGAGCGATGCACGAGCGACTTCTGGTCGCCACGCGAAACGATCAGCACGGTGCCGTCGGCCTCGGCTGCAGCGATGGACGCTTCGAGCGAGCCGAGCACCGGGCCGGTATCGACCAACACGATGTCGAAGTCTTCGCGTGCCTGCTGGATCAGCGAGCGGATCGTGACGGGCGAGAGCTTGCCCGCGTCGGCCGGGCGTGCGTTGCCCACCGGGAGGATGTAGAGGTTAGGCACATCGGCGGCGGCAACGCAGCTACGCAGCCGACCCGGCGTGCAGGCCTCGAGGACACCCAGCGACGTATCACGCTGAAGCCGGACAGCCGTCTCGATCTCCGACTCATCCATCATGCCATCACGCAGCAGCACCATGTCGAGCGCGGTGCCTTCGGACGCGGCGATCGTCATCGCACGGTCGAGCTGGTCTTCGTCGAGCAGATCGTTGTTGCGGATGATGACATCGAGCGGCTGGTGGACGACCGTGCCCAAGCGGCGCGAAAGCCCCGCGCCGACCAGGTCGCAGTCGATGACCAGTGTCTTGGTCTGCGCCGTCGCGAACGACAGGCCCAGCGCGCTGGTGAGCGAGCTCTTGCCCGAACCGGCCGTGGGGCTGGTGATCGAGAAGACCCGCCCGTTGCCGCCGATCTGCAGCAGCGTGCGGATGTGGTGGACACAATGCGCCGCGGCCTCGGCCTCGGCGGGATCACTCAGGTTGTTGGGCAGTGTCGGCAGGATGCCCAGCACGTTCGCATCGGGCGCACCGGCGGTCGCGTCGGTCACATGCCGCAGACGCCGGTCCATCAGGCCAACGAGCATGACCATCCCGAAGCCCATCACGACCCCGGCAAACCCACCGGCGGCGGCCATCTGGCGACGCTTCATCAGGTTGTAGGGCTTGCGCGGTTTCGACGCGGGTGGGCCTAACTCGACCTGAGCCCGATCACTTGTGCTGATCGCCATCTGGGTGGCGGCGTGGTCGTCGATCAGACGGTTGGTCTGGGCGATCCGCTCACGGATCTCGATCAGTTCAATGTTGATTTCATCGATCGCCTGCTTCTTACGGGACAGGTCATCGATGTTCGCGTTAAGCCCGGTGATCGCGTCGATCAGTCCTTCACGCTCGGCCAGTTTTGCCTGAATCTCGGGGGGGAGCACGACCGCGACATCACCCTGAACATATGAGTTTTCGAGGTCGAGGATCTTGCGCTCCTGAATCCCGATCTCACGGCGGACCGCTTCGACCGCCGGGTGGTTGTCGCCGCGTTGCAAGACCTGTGTTTCGTGTTCGAGCCGGTCTTCAAGCCCCTGGAGCAAGAGCTGCAGATACTCCATCTGTGGGTCGGCCGCACTCATCTGCTGAAGCATCTCTTCGGTCGGGTTGCCGTCGAGGTCGACCCAGAGTTTGAGTTGGAGGTTCAGTGATTCGAGTTCGCGTTCACGGATCGCCAGCGCGCTGAGCTTGGCTTCGAGTGTATTGTTGAGCGTCGGGATCTCTTCCTCACGCATCACGTTCGCCCGGTCGTTGAGCAGCTCCTCACGTTTGCGCTTTTGGCTCTGCAGCAAGTTTTGAAGCGTCCGAAGCGTTTCCGAACTGTAGACCGTTGCTTCGTCGCTATGGACGCGCTTGTAGGCCGCCATCAACGTATTGAGGCCGGCCTGAGCGGTTCTGGGGTCGGCATCCACAAAAGAGACGTAGATCATCGGGTCACGACGCGATGGCGGCGTGATCTGGATCGCCCGGGCGAACTGCGCGGTCGAGGTGTACTCGCCCAGCTCGGGCGGGCGCATGGTCTGTGATTCACGCCAGTCGGGGTCTTCCATCGCGACGGCGATCACTTCATCTTCCTGCATCTTCTTCATCTGCCGAGCGATGTACGTGTTGTACTGCTCGGTCAGCCGCCACTCGATGTCGTCGGCGTAGACCACGCTGTCTTTGATCTCGATGTACGACGTCGCCTGGTACAGGTGCTTCTCGCTCATGTACCCGGCGTACCCACCCGCGACCGCGAGCAGCAGCGCGAGGATGATGGCCCAGTGCCACCGCCCACGCAGCAGCGCGAACAGCTTCGCCCGCTTGGCGCGGCCGGAGTTCTCGTCGCCGACGGGGTCGTTCAGGGTCAGTAAGGGGTCGTTGTGCATTCTTGCCTCTCCCCCGCCGGCCTGGCCGGCGGGTGTTCCTCGACGGATCATTGTAGTTACCCGTTGCTAAAAAGTGCCTGGTTCGTCCGATCCGCAAGCGCCGACACACCCTTTCCGGGCACATCAGACATACCGTTCATCGGCCACGCATCCGGCCATGTTAATGCGCGCCGACAGGCGACCATCGCCCTGACCGGCTGTCTCGACGTTATCGGCCCCCCCATGCCGCAAAGCGACGCCTTCTCCTCCACTGCCGGCCCTTGCGAAACCGCCCCCAAGAATATATCTCTGAATTATAAAGTAACTCGCCCCCCGTGCCTAGTACTCATTGGCAAGGTGGTACTCGTACACCGGCACCGACGCCCACGCCAAGGTACGCAGCAACGCCGCCACCAGCATGAAACCCAGCAGGACCGTCGCCCACTCCGAGACCGCCCGGACGGTGTCGGCCGTGACCATCTCGGTCTGCGCATACACCCAAAGCGTACACAGCAGCGCGATCGAACTACAGACCAACGCAATCACCGGGCTCATAATCAACAGCCCCAACCGGACCGGCATCCGCAGCGGCGATCCAAAAACAAAGCCGTAGCAGATCAGCAACAGCGACATCGCGGTCGCCAGCCCCTTGCACGCGTTTTCGATCGGGAGCACCGCAGAGCCGACCGTGAGCAGGTAATCGCCCGAGACTTCGACTAGCGACGCCTCGACCCCGATCAGGCCGTAGAGGAAAGTGATGGCTTTGGCCTCGGCGATCTGGATCGGCAGTGCGATCACCGCCGCAAGCGTTACAGGGACAGGCACGAGCAGCAGCAGCACCAGCCACGCCGGGCGGAACTGCCGGATCACCGACGCACCGGTCGTCACGACCAGCGCCCCGCCTACCATCAGGACCGCACCCAGGTACCAGGCGGACTTGAGCCCAAACCAATAGTTGCCCATGTAGTAGAGCTGCGCCCCGGCCGCGAGCATGATCCAGCCGGGCCAAAACTCGCCGGGCCGGACATAACGGAACCGGCTGCGGCGGACCCAGACCAGCCAACCAGCGATCAGGGGGACCAGCACGATCGGTCGGGAGTGGTCGTAGCGGATGGCGGTCTTGAAGAGGTCGACCCAGGCCGGGTACGTCGCGATCGCGGCCGCCACCAGCGCAGCCAAGATCCGAACCGCATCGGCGCGGGTCCAGCCATTCTTCAGCAGTACACGGGGGATCAGTTTCAAGTCAGTCCGCTCGGCCAAGCGCGACGCGCTCGTTTCTCTTTCCTATATCGGCCGATCCGAGCCCACCACCTGATCGACAACGTGCCGGCCCGACGTAACCACCGCGCCATCGCACACCACGCTACGCACCAGCACGGCCCCGGCCTCGACCCGCGCACCGCGGAGGACGACCGAGTCGTGTAACACCGCATCGGACGCAACCGTCGCACCGGGCTCTACGATCCCAAACGTCGGACGCCAGTCCTCCGAGAACGGACCCAGCACGTCCTGACGGCCCGAAGCGATCCGGTGGTACGTCCGCAGCGCCGAGATGTAGCCGCCCAAGGTCCGCACCGAACGCGTGGGCGCCGACGCAAAACGAGCGACCTTGACACGATGGTCTTTGGCCAGTTCCGGCAACGCCTGCTCATTGAAATCAACAAACCCCACCGGGTTGACCCCACGCATCGCGCCGCAACGCACCAGCATCATCCCGCTGGGCACACCCTGCGGCTCGACGGCGATCGTCACATCCCCGGCCGGCGCAGCGATCCCACGCGCAATCCTGGTCAACGGCTCAAACAACAACTGGCCCGCATGGCTGATCAGAACCTGGTCCGAATCGTCGTACTCACGCGACACATCCGAGATCAGGCCCGCCGTCCCGCGGAACGCGCTGGGGTCCTGCTCGATCTTGATCTCTACACGACCAAAACGCTCGGTCCCCGGCTTGAGCCCGCAGTCACCCGACATCATCACACGCACAGGCAAATGATCGATCCCCAGCGTCTCCGCCAGGGTCAACAACTGCTCACGCCAACAGTCCATCACCGTCCGGCTCGCGCCGACGGGCAACTCCAATGCGCTCCGGCCCGACCAGCGACGCAGCTTGCCCGGACGCACCGAGCCCGCCAGCATCACTACCGCCCTAAGATCGGGCAGGCCGGATGCATCTGCCCGGTCCTGCCGAGATGGCCGGGGGGACCAGACGTTTTCATCCACGATCCGTAAAGTCATCACACTCCCTCACGCCCCACACGTCTCGGCCATCCGATCCTTGTGAAGCCATTCTCCCTTTCGGCCTACCTGCCCATCGGCGAGGTCGGCGGTTCACTCCAGTCACCGCCCACTAGGCCTACCGCCGTGTTCAGCTTGACCGCGAACACAGCCCCCACAGACATGCCCGGTGTTATCGGGCACCGCCCGACAACCGCCGCCAGACAGAGCTGAGCCCGAGTCGGCACGCGTAGGGCAATCCGTGGACCAGATACCGTTTCGCGAGCCGCCGAGGCTCCTGCACCAAGCGGTGGAGCCATTCTAACCCAAGGCGTTGGATGTAGGAAGGGGCACGCTGCACTTCCCCGGTCAGAAAGCTCAGGCTAATCCCGATCCCCAGCCACCAACAATCCGGAAAATCGCCTCGCAGCACACGGATCAGCCGTTCCTGCTTGGGTGATCCCAGCGCGACGTAGACCAGATCGGGCTTAGTCCGCCTCAGGTCTTCCCGGATCTGCGACATCTCCGCCTCGTCCTTCTCAAACCCCATCGGTGGGCACGAGACGCCCGCGATCTTCAGGTCGGGGTACCGCTCGACCAGCAGGTCCCCCGCCTGCTGAGCCGTGCCGGGCGTCCCGCCCATGAGGAAGATCGAGAGCCCGCGCTGGGCCGCCACCTTCGCGAGCGGCTCGACCATCGACGACCCCGCAACGCGTTCGGGCAGCGCAGCGCCCTGCACCTTGCTCGCCCAGATGATCGGCGCACCGTCCGCGACGACGAGTTCTGCTTCGCGCAGCATGTCGCGGTACTCATCGTCCACGCGTGCACGCCGGGCATGGTCAAGGTTTGCGGTGATCACCCAGCCGCCTCGGCCGGCCTGCGCGGCGCCGGCGACATGCTCGATCGTTTGCGCCAGCGTCAGCGGGTCAAACAACACACCGCCGACATCAATACGCGCGGGCGCAGCGTGGTCGGCTCCGCCCTGTGGCGTGGCACACGAAAGAGAACTGGTGTTAGCCGTGCGATCACTCATCGATCAAACTCCCCTGCCCGGAAGACGCCCGGCGGTCCCAGCGAAACACCATCAGCCGCAACGCCGGATCGACAACGACCGGCTGGGCCAACGCCTCGATCCGATCCGCCACTTCATCGGACACCGCCCAGCCTTCTCGCCAGTGCGGCGTTTCAACCACCACCAAGCCCGCCGGGTACTGCTCCACCACACGATCAAACGACGCGCCGCGCGAGATCACCGGAACACCGGTCCGCCAATCCATCGCGAACTCGTCCCGGCCTTCCGTCCGCGTCAGACTCAACGAGTAGTCGCAACGCCCCAACGCGTCGATCGCCTTGTTGTCCGCACTCGCAACAACGACGCCGTCGGCCCACGCGCTCTGACTTTCCAACACCGGCAACACGCCCGGCCAATCGGAGTACTGGAACGCATGGTCGCCCCCCTCCAGCATCGCCTTGAACTGGTAGAACCCACTCGTGCGCAAAACCGACAACGCGAGCAAGAGCGCGACCCCTCCCGCCACACCGACGTGAAGCCCCAACCGGGCGCGTGACGCGGGGGTGCCTGGGGCCGGCTTGGGAGCGACCCACCCCGCCAACGCCGCCGCGCCGATCGCGAGTGTCATCCAGAAGTACGGCACCGTCCACAGCAAGTATCGCGGGGCCTTCATGCCGCCAAACGAGTGCATCGCAAAGCCCACGGCAAACAACGCCAACACCCAGGCCGCACGCCACCCAAAACGCCAACACGCAAGCACCGACGCAGGCAACAGCAGATACAACGGCCAGTGGTGCAGCCGAGTGAAGTAGCTCAGGTAGTACGTCGTATTGTCACGCGAACCCGCCGCCCACGCGACCACCCCCGTGTACTTCGCCCACTGCTGCTGGATGGGCTCAACCCAAAGCACGCCCGCGACCATCGCAGACAACCCCACCAATACCACGCCCCCGATCGTCAGCACACGCCAACGCATCGGCGCTTCACGCCCATCGCCCCACCGCCAGAGCTGGCACAACACTACACCGCCCCCGATGCACGCCAGCGCGAATAAGCTCGATGGCTGCACATGCAACGCGGCACCCGTCGCGAACACGCCCAGCGCGGCCGACAACACGCGACGCCCTTTACTCAAGGACCGGTCAAGCGCCAGGTCTGCGGCAACCAGCATCCCCGCTACCGCCCCCGCCTGCACCATGTAAAACCGGCAGAGCTCGACCCCAAACACAACCAGCGGGCACATCACCAGCATTACCGTCGCAAGCCACGCCGCGAATCGGCCGAAGCGCCAACGCGACCACGCAAACAAGAGGCCCACCAGTACGAGCCCCGCCAACATCGAAGGCAGACGCGACTGCCACACGCCCGGCCCAAACACCTCGAAACTCAAGGCGACCGCGTAGGTAAACCCACGCGCCCGGGTGTAGGGCTCGCCGGCCTCACCGATCAGCAGGTCCCCGTCGTGCAGATACGACTTCGCCGCCAGCACGTGGTACAGCTCGTCGATGTGCTGAGTCGGGTTATCAAACTGCGCGAAGACAACGCCCGACAGCACGACCGCAAAGACAAGCTCCAGCAGGCGCAGCATGGCGACACGCCCCGCCCCACACGCGCGCGGCAAGCCGGACGCAGCGTCGCTGGCGTCGGTTTCGGGCCCCGTGTTGGCATGAGTCGTCATAGTGTCGTATCGCGTCATCACCAGCCCCACGTAGAGCCGGTATGGAGTTGATCGGCCAGATCAAGGGACACATTCGTAACCGCCGGCGGGCAGACCTGCACTTACAAGGAAACACCACCTCAGCCCGCGAGAAACCCCTCAGTCTAGCACGGCAACGCAGCCCCCAACCCCAGACCTGCCCTACGCACCTGTTATCCTGCGCGTGCGAAACGTGTAACCCCGCGATGGACCCTACCCCCGCCACCACCGACCCACGCCTGACCGGGCACATGCCGGGCCTCGACGGCCTGCGCGGACTCGCCGCAATCCTCATCGTCATCTACCACTACACCTCCTGGCAATGGGCACACCCCTTCCCCGGCGAGCCCACCGACGCCATGCGTACCATCATCACCATCCGCCAATACGGCTGGCTCGGTGTCGATGTCTTCTTTGTCCTCTCAGGCTTCCTCATCACCGGTATCCTCATCAAGACCCGGCAACACCCGCACTACTTCCGGCACTTCTACATCCGGCGTGCCCTGCGCATCTTCCCGCTCTACTACCTCGCACTCGTCGGCGCACTCATCATCGCGCCGCGCGTACTCACCGTCGGACCCGGCGAACAAACCACACTCGACAACCAGGCCTGGCTCTGGCTCTACGGCACCAACTTCCGCATGGCCTTCGGGCCCGAACGACTCTTCGGCGAGGGCTGGATGAGTATCCGACACTTCTGGTCGCTGGCGGTCGAAGAACACTTCTACCTCGTCTGGCCGCTGCTGGTCTACCTCACCCCGCCGCGCTTGCTGGGGCGCGTCTGCGTCGGGTTCATCGCGCTGGGGGTCGCGTCCCGACTGGCGAGCTACGCCGTGTTCGACCCCGAGCGTGTCGGGCCGATCGTGCGGGCCATCACACCCTGCCACCTCGACAAGCTCGCGCTGGGTGGGCTGCTCGCGTTCGTCTTGCATCAGAACGTTATGACGCTAGATCGGCTTAGGCCGTGGGCCTTGAGCACGCTCGCAGCCGCGTTCGTCTTCCTCGTCTGCTGCGGCTGCGCGGGCGTTAGGCACGAGACGTTCCTCATGCAAAACGCCGGCTACCCGCTCATCGCCCTCGCCTCGGCCGGCGCGATCGTCCTCGCGCTCAGCGCGGAACCCACCTCGATCCTCCAACGCCTGCTCACGAACAGACTCGCCGTCATGCTCGGCACCTACAGCTACGGCATGTACGTCTGGCACAACATCCCCCGCTACTGGCTGGGGCATCAGGGCCTTGGTCCCAAGATCGCAAGCGCTCTCCACCTCAACGCCGCCGGCGGGTTCATCGTCTCGGCCATCGCCATGTGCATCGCCAGCTTCCTCGTCGCCATGGTCAGCTACCACGGCTTCGAGGTCTGGTTCCTCAAACTCAAAAAGCACGCCGACTACCGCACCCAACCCCGCCAAACATAGGGTGGGTGGAGCGCAGCGCAACCCACCAACGAGCCGCATGTTTGTAAAAACATCACGGGTGTGACACGCGACACGCCAGTCACCGCCGACGCCGCGACGACACCAGCCCCGCGATCACCAGCAGCGCCGCCGCCGACCCGGGCTCGGGCGTGATGTACTG
Organism: Planctomycetota bacterium; assembly: GCA_039193915.1. Taxonomy (GTDB): domain Bacteria; phylum Planctomycetota; class Phycisphaerae; order Phycisphaerales; family Phycisphaeraceae; genus JAHQVV01. The sequence continues at coordinate 36,505 of JBCCWH010000014.1, read as the reverse complement.
CGCGTAGTCAAAGGTGTACCCCGTGTCCGTTGCCGAAAGCAGCACGCCGTCCGACGGGTTGAGCGCGTTCGCCGTCGCGAAGATATCGTCGATGCCCAGAAGCCCCGCCGCGCCGGCGTCGATGCCATACACCTCCTGCAACGCGGTCAATACCACGTTGCCATACAGACCCTGATACACCGTCCCCGGGTGCGCACCGTCGGCCCAGAAATGGTCTGACGGCTGGCGCTTGTCGCCCGAGCCGTCCGGGTTCAGCGCGCTAAGCGGGTCAACATCGATCGCCTGCCCCGCGATGAACAACTCGCCATTCGGCCCAGCGCCAACGTTCGAGTCCGCCGGGTCACCCGCGAGCAGGTCCGCCATCAGGCCGTAGCTGTCCACCACCGCCAGCCCGCGGTTGCCCGCAAACTCTTCGGCAAGCAGTTGGTTGTACCGCTGGATCGCCTGCGACGTCACATCGCGGTTTAGGTCGTAGTCGCTCGTGGAGCGTATCGCCCAGCGCGTCCGGTCGACACTATTCGAGATCACGATGCTCGCGCCCGCATTGCCCGTGGCTGGGTCCAGCAGCGCATCAACCAGCGACACCATGTTGTTGAACGCGGCGTCGGCCACCGCATCGGCCTGCGCCTGCGTCATCGCTGTATCGGTCTCAAACACAGGCGTAAAGTCGTTAACCCCCAGGCCGATGACAACGACGCCCGACCCGTTGCCGTGGATCGCGCTGAGGGCATCATCAAGCTGGTAGTGTGAATCGCCAAACGTCTGCGCGGTCTGGGTGGTTGTGCCGCTCACCGCGAGGTTCTGGAAGCTGCCCGCCGTGTGGTGGCTGTCGAGCTGCTCGAGCCAGGAGCGGTGGTTGCCGCGTTTCGCACCATTGCTGGTATAGGCCCCCGTATAGCTGTCGCCGATCGCGACGAAGTAGCCATCGGTGATGCTGTCCGCTTCCGCCAAAGCCCCGGGCAGCCCGGTGACGGCACAAACCAACGCGGCTGAAAACGAACGCTGAGTCCATACAGCAACACGATCCATGGATTCCCTCCTGATTCCAACAACTCGGCGCGGAGTACACCGACATCTCGTCCAGCATGAACCATAGAATCCACTGGAAAGAAAACCAGACGATGTGAAGCAGAGCAGCGCTGAACGTGAGTCCATGCCATGAGAAAACGTTGCAAACGCTACACACGCACACGGACCGCCGGGCCATACGTCCTACACCGCAGTGTGTGACCGCTCACCCACCCGGTCTATCACACGCTGCAAGAACCGCGACTAGACGTCGCGCGTCAAGGCCACACCCGCGCTCACGCAAGCATCCCTTCGTCACGGTACCACTGGGCCGTGCGCCGCAGGCCGTCTGCCATCGTGACTTTCGGGTCGTAACCCAGCCGTTCGCGGGCCTTTGTGATGTCGAACGACCTGTTATTGGTGAAAAACTCAACCCGGCGGCGGTAGATCGGCGGGCTGATCCCCAATGGACGACACACCGCCTCGCACACAATCCCCGCCACCAAAAACGGCATGGCCGGGGGACGCCGCGGCTTCTGATTCTCTCGGCCAAACACACGGCCAAGCTCAGCGAACATCTCGTTTAGTGAAGGCACCTCCCCCCCGCCGATCAGAAATGCCTCGCCAACAGCCTGGTCCGAAGTCCCGGCCAGCATAAACGCGTCGACCAGGTCATCGATGTATACAAGGTGGTAGCCGCCCTTGCCCGATCCGATGATCAGCGGCCTATCTTTGTTCGCCATCTTAAAGAGCTTAAGGAGGCGCGTATCGCCCGGGCCATAGACCTGTGTCGGGCGGATCACCGCGACATCGACCCCCAGTTCTTTACCCAACTCACGCGCACGGATCTCGCCGGCCGCTTTTGTTTCTTCGTAGATCCCGATGCCGTTGAACGGGTCGTCTTCATTGATACTCTGCCCCGGGGCTGCGGAGCCGTGAATCCCGCAGGTCGAGCAGTGGACGACGCGCTTCAGGCCGTTCTTTGCGGCGGAACGGATCATGTTTTCGGATGCCGCCGTATTGACCGCGCGGTAGCGGGCGTCCGACAAGTTGGGCTCACGGAACGTCCCCGCGATCGCGTAGGCCATCTCGCAACCTGCCGAGGCCTGATCCACGATATCCGCATCCACGATATCGCCCACAATCACCTCGACCGCGTCCGACGACACACACTTCTTTAGCCGTTCGGGATGCCGGGTCAGGGCGCGTAGCGTGTGGCCCTCTTCAAGCAGCCGACGGGCGACCGCCGAGCCAATGAAACCCGACGCGCCCGTGATAAAAATCTTCATCGGTGTTCTTTCGTAAAACAATCTGAAATCGACAAAATGCCGCGGCTATTGGACAGTCGCGTCGTCCCGAGAGGTGCGTTCGCGGAGCACCCGTGCCGGCGTACCGGCGGCGACGGTGTAGGCCGGCAAGTCCTTAAGGACTACCGAAGCCGCCCCCAACACCACACCCTCGCCAACATGTACCCCGTCAAGAAACATGCTGCCCATCCCGACCAGGCACTTGCTATCGATCCGGATCGGCCCGCGTGTCGAGCGGTCCTGCTCACGATCGTCGGCTTGGGACCGATCAATCTGGAACACACCACCCGAAATCTTCGCCCCCCCGCCAAGCACAACCTGGTCGCCGATGTAGACGCCCCCTTGCGCGTGGACATCCGAATGCATACCGATGTCGCATTCCTTGCCGATGTGGACCGGCCCGATCTTGGCCTGGATCGAAACCCCCCTGTTCAAGATCGTGCCCGCACCGACCCGGACCCCTTCTTCACCCGCACCACGCGCATCAAGCACGCAATCATCATCCATCACCACCCGGTCGCCCAGCGTGATGTTCTTGCCATTGCGGATCGTCAGGTTGCGGCCAAAGATCACACCCCGCCCGCACTCTTTGAACAGGCTGGGATAAAACTTCTTTCGGAGAAAAAGCCCTAATGCGCCGCGACATCCTCCCAGCAGACCCGTCAAAACTTCATATTTTAGAAGCGCCCAGTACGAAGAACCTTCACCGCAGACCAGGTCGGCATAGCGGCGCAGGTCCGACTTATCACCCCCATACAGCTTCGCACGGATATAGCTCTCTTCTGAGAGTTCCTTGGGCGCACCGGCATCGACCGGTTCGCGTTGCGTTCTCGTGTGCTCGTGCATCGGTGTCGTCATCGCCATCCCAAACTCCTCCCACTCAAGCCTCCGGCTACACCGCCAAGGTCGTCTGCGTCTTCCGTGCTGTCTTTTCGCCATTATCGGCAAAATAGAACACCCCGCCCATCAACGCGATCGGGATCGTCGTCACGCGGATCAGCACCATAACCGCCAAAGCGGCCTCCTCCGAAGCCCCGTACTGGTGCATGAGGTAGATAAAAGACCCGTCTAACAGCCCATATCCGTTGAGGCTGATCGGCAGCATGCTGACCACCGTGGTGACCGCAAGCACGATCGTGATCTCCAGGACCCCTTGCGGCTCGCCGATCGCCCAAAACAACAATGCGTAGATCCCCGCACGAGATCCATGAAACAGGAACGAAAGTAGACAGACATAGGTGACCCGTGCGGGGTGACCGCGGTACTCCCATGCCCGCTCGATCAATACTTTGACTTTCCGGGGGCATCGCCTTGCGCGGGCGATCTTGCCCAGCATCTTGAAGCGGACCATCAACGCCATCGCGATGAGGCCCGCCACCGCACAGCCACCCCCGAAATAGACCAGCCAACGGGCAACACTATCGCCCGTCTGATTGAGGAGGATGACCGCCGCAACCCAGCCCATCGCGAGCAGGGCCAGGAGCCCGGTCGCGCGTTCGACAAAGATCGCGAGCACCGCCGACGCTTTGCCTGCGGGATTATCCAGGGTCTTGTAGACGCGATACGCGTCTCCGCCGATCACGGAAGGGAGGAATTGGCTGAGAAAAAAAGCAATAAAATACCAACGCGTCAGCACCCAGAGCCGGTATGGCGCACCATGCACCGCCAGCAACTGCTGCCATTTCATCGCGCTGCCGACCACGGACACGGTCCAAATAAACAGCACGACCGCGACAATGGTCCACGACATCCCCATCAGGCGTTGCCCGACATCGGACCAGTCGACCGCCGAGATGATCCAGCTAACCAAAGCGACGGTAATCAGCAACTTGGCCAGAAACAGCAGACGCTTCTTCAACAGCGACGGCGGTTCCTTTACCGCGTCGCCGGCATCACCGTCGCCTTGCCGCATCTCGGGATCGTGTTGGTCGATAGACATCGTTGACGACTCAGGCCGCGTGGTTTTTCGTCGAATCGGCTGACCCACTCGGCTTAGCACCGTTGCCCTGGCCCTCCCCGTTGACGAGGCGCTCGAACAGTGCTTCGTATCGGCCGGCGCAGACGGCGATGTGGTACAGCTTGGCCTTCTCTTTCACATGCGCGGCACACTTCGCGCGGAAGGCATCGTCGTTCTTCAGTTTTGTGACACGCTGCGCAAACGCATCGATATCACCCAACGGCGCAACCCCCCCGGTCTCGCCATCGACCAGATAATCCACATGCCCGCCGCGGTTAAAGGAGACGACCGGCAGACCACGGTCCATCGCCTCGACAAAAACCAGCCCAAACCCCTCGTGCGTACTCGTCGAGGTATAGGCGTCGGCCAACTGGGTCAGCTTGCACTTATCCTCATGACTGACGTGGCCACGGAAGTCGACCCGGTCAGCAACACCGAGCTCGACGGCCAATTGTTTCCACTCCTCCATCTTCGGGCCGGCCCCCAGCACAACAAGCAGGTCGCGCGGGTCGTCCATCTTCGCCACGACCCGGATCATGTCGCCGACTTTCTTACGCTCGACCAGCCGGCCGGTCGTGATCATCATGAAGCGGTCCTCGCCGATGCCAAACTCCGCGCGGCTGGTGTCCATCACCGTCGTCGGCTTGATGCCCAGCGGGATGTGGTTCTCGAACTCGTGCCCAGGCACGTAGTACTTCCGGGCGTTGTCCATGATGTCGTGCGAAGGCCCGATCGTCGCGGCCGCGCCCAATAGAAGCTTGCGCCCAAGCCTGCGTAGGATCCACCGGCGGTGTGGCGAGTTCTTCTTGGTGGGGTCATAGATATCCCCGCCGTGGAAACTCAGCACATGCGGGAAGCCGCCGATGTCCGCGATCCTCTGCCCCACCGGGCCGCTTGGCACCATGAAGTGTGAGTTGGCGATGTCGAACTGTTTTTTCTTGAGGAGCTTCCGGCCGTAGCGTACCCCCAGCGGCCAAAACGACAGCATCGACGGCATCGTCGCGGTCGGAAGTTCCTTGCGCATCCAGACGGGTACGCGATGGATCTCGATATTGTCTTCGACCTGCTCAACGGGCTTGAGGTCCTTGAACCCGGAAGTGAGCACGGTCATGTCGTGGCCACGCGACGCGAGTTCTTCGACGATGTCGCGCATGATCACGCCGCCGCCACCGCCCAGGGGTGGGTACTCGTAGTTAACCGCGAGGATACGCATCAAAGGCTTCCTTCTTTTCGATTCGGGTACCGGCCCTCCAGAGGCACAGCACTAAAAACTATCGTAGCGGAGCGACGACTACTTCTTCGCGACGGCCGCGATCTTTTTGCTGAAAATCTTGCAGTTCTTGCCGTACATCTTGAAGATCACGCGGTACCACAGCTCAAGCGTCCCCGTCACCGCAAGCCCGACGTAGTTCAGCGGGTTCTTCCAGAAGACATAGAGCTTCAGCGGCATCGGCTTCACATCCCGGAACCCGCTGAGCTCGATGACTTGCTTGATCGAGTGCTCGGCGTAGGTAGAGAAGTGATCGATGTTATGGGCGAGGTTCTCCGCGCCGACGATCGGATTTGCGCCGTTGAGGCCGTAGGCGAACAGGGTCGCGCCGGGCCTCATGGCACGGTGACACAAGCGAAGGAACGCGATGGATTCTGCCTGTGTCAGGTGGTTCAGCTCCTGCTCGCAGACGACGACATCGAACTCGTTTTCATAGCGCTTGATAAATCCGAAAGCCTTCTCAGCCCGGCAGTCGAGCCCACGCTTTTGCCCATGCGCGACTTTCTCGGGGTCCGAGTCGATGCCGATGACGTGTTCGTAGCCGTCGTCTTTCAGCAGCTTGACGAGATACCCCGGCCCGCAGCTGACCACGAGGATCGACGCGGATTTGTCCTTGGGGATGTAAGGCATCACGTTGTAACGGTAGTACACCCCGAACGAGCCGTACCCCTTTTCGAGATCGGCCGGCCCCTGCCAGTAGGAGTCGAACGGCTCGTGACGGGCCTCAAGGTCTTCGTCGCGCACCGACATCGGGTCGTCTTCCAGCCGCTGCCGGGGTGCGTCGTTTGTCTTCGTCTCGGGCATCATCTCTAACGTGTCCATCGCGTAAGCTCGGCGGCAGCGTGTGTTATCGGGCAGCCATCATCGTGGCCATACCTCCCCACTATCGGCAAAATGCGTGGCCTGCTTCCGCATCGATCTGCCAGGCGTTCACAAGCGGAAACGGGCACGCTGCTCGGGCGGGATCATCGGGCAGCTATCCGACGGGCGTGCGAACAGGCGGTGGCGGACTTTCGCGACGCCTGCGTAAAGCAGGTCACGCAGCGGCCGAGGCACGACTACCCCAACAGTGCCGAGCATCGTGCCCACCCCACCCAGCTGCCGCATCACGTAGAGGACTGCGGACGATCGCGTCAGGACCTGCCCCGCCCTGGTCTGCACCACGATCGAATCGGGCAAGGCCGCGCGTTGGGCCTCGCTCAGGCGTGTGCCGATAAAATCACCCTGCAGTGGCGAGAACACGAAATGCTCGGCCTTGCCGCCCGCGCCAACGATACGCCTGACCCAATAATGGCACAGCCCGCAGTGGCCGTCGTAGAAGACATACTCCGCCTGATCTTCCATCACATCTGCATGATAGACGGGCAAGTGAGGCGTATCGCCTGAATGACGGCAAAGTCATCACGTACCGTTTTCAGGCCCGTCCCCGTCGGGTTGCATGAATCACCCACCCGCCAAGCACGAGCGCGGTGAGGTAGGACGACGCGTAAGACATCCGGAACGAACCACGCTGCGTGGCAACCAGGCACACCATCCAAAGTAAAACGAACCCCGCGGCCATCCAATAGCCCAGGCCGATCCGGCGACGCAGCACCCATGCCGTGAGGATGAAAACGGGCATAGCCCAGGCCAGGTCGAAACATGCCCGCCAGAGCCGCTCCGGTTCACGCCCTAGCACAAGGACAGAGGCATCCGTGTATGCGTGCCAGTTCTGCAGAAGCGAGAGCAAAAAACAAAACATCGCGACCCAGCACCAGGCCCGGCGATCGCTCGCGTCCGAAGCTTCAGACGCTCGGCCAAGACATATCGCGCCCATGACCAGAAACATGGCCAACATCATGACCGATCCAAAATCGCCTCGCTTGAAGAGCTGAAGGTCTACGACCGGGATCGACAGCGCCTGCAGAATCAGCAGCGGCGCAAGGACCGCGGCAACTCCAAACGCCAGGCCAAGCGCCGCCCGGATAGGCAACACGCTCGTATGATTCACCTGTTTCCCCTCGCCCGCCTGCCTGGACCGGCTGTTCCTCAGCAGCCGGACCCCTGCAAGCAGCAGCAGGAAAAAACCTGCCAGTTCGGTCCCTTCTTCGACGACGGTGCGGATCGGCAGCGCCCACGCGGGCCATTCGACCGAATGCTCCAGCATCTCCTGAGCAAAAACCGACCCAAACAAGGCATACGCCATCAGCAAGAGCACCCATTGCTGCCCCAACATTTTTCGACGGCTATACAAAACGACGACACACCCCATCGCCGGCAGCGCGAGGGCGGCAAAGAGCACCTTAAGGTAGAAATCGAACGATGTCGGAAAAATCTGGTCGACACGCTCGTGCAACGAACCCGCCTCGTCAACACACAACACGATCGATGCCGCGCCCAACACAAAGACTGCACACGACGCCCAGCGGTCGCGTGCATACAGCAACACGGCCGACGACCACATCAACAACCCAGACCACAGCAGTGATGAAGCCGAGAACCACGCTGCGATGTTCGACTCGCGCCCCAGGTCAAAGGGCTGGAGGTACAGCCCCAACACATCGGGCCAGGCCCGCAGGAGGAACGTCAACAGCACCAGGATCGCAGCGAAGGCAGCCCAGCCCAACAAGCACCGCTTGGCCACAGGGTCGATCAACTCGCCTTTTCCTTGCTCGGCACGACACGTCCGACCGGCGCGGTGGGGCCGTGGCCGGCATCAGGTGTGATGACCCGGCGGACCTTGTACGGCCGGCGGTCCTGGCTCTCGTGATACACACGCGACATGAGTTCGGACAAGACGCCCATCATCAGCATCATCACCGAGATCAACGCAGTCATCATCGAGAAGATGAGCAGCACATTGCGGTTCAGGTTGACCGGCTCGTCGCCGTCGATCAGCAGCAGGCCGAACTTATTGAAGACCGCCCACACCAGCGACAAGAACGCGACGAGCATGAAGAAGCCCGCGAGCTTGCCGAAGAAGTAGATCGGCTTGGCGAGGTAGTCACCCATGAACTTGACGGTGATCAGGTCGAGGAGGACTTTGATCGTTCGCTTGAGGCCGTACTTGGAAACACCCGCGGTGCGTGGGCGGTGGTGGACGACTTCCTCGGTGATGCGTGCGCCGCGCCACTTGCAGATGGCGGGGAGGAAGCGGTGCATCTCGCCGTAGAGCCGGACGTCTTCGAGGACCTCGGCGCGGTAGGCCTTGAGCGAGCAGCCGAAGTCGTGGATCTCGGTGGTCCACGTCATCTTCTTGACGATCCGGTTCGCGATGAGGGAGGGCAGGCGGCGCGACATCATCTTGTCTTTGCGGTCCTTGCGCCAGCCCGAGACGATGTCCCAACCTTCGCCGTCGTCGAGCTTGGCGACGAGGCGGGGGATGTCGGCCGGGTCGTTCTGGCCGTCGCCATCCATCGGGACAATCACCGCGCCATTGGCGTAGGCGAACCCGGCCGCCATCGCGGCGGTCTGCCCGAAGTTCTTGGTGAACTGGACTATGCTGACACGGTCATCGTCATGTGTCGCTTCGGCCAGGCGGGGGATCGTCTGGTCACTCGACCCGTCGTCGACGAAGACCACCTCGTAGTGGAGTGACTGCGCATCCGCCATCGCCGCGATCTCGTGGTAGAGCTCGACGATGCTGTCTTCCTCGTTCATCAAAGGCACGACGACGGAGACATCAACCCCCTCGCGGTCGTTGATCATGCGTTGCTGTTGGCTGGTCACTGAGGTCATCATGTCGTCCCCGTGGCGGCGCCGGGCGGCCGGCAGGTTTTCGTTTCGTGAGTCGCCGACGTGGCGTTTGTGTTAGATGGTTTTAGCGCAGCGGGCGGGTTCCACGTACCGGCTTGCTGCGCATCGAGTCGCTGCGTGGCGGCGGCTTTCCCTTTGAACAGGCAAGCCCGCTGATACCGCCTAAGGAATCGGCGGAAGTCCGCGTCGCCGAAGCGCGGCTCACGCTTCAACATACTACGCACGTACCCCCACCACATCGCGGCCCCACCGATCAGTACCGGCGGCCGCGTCAACCGGAACATCGCGCTCGCGGTCATGTAGCCCAGCCCCGTGCCCATGAACCACTGCCCAAAGCCGTGGCGCATCCGGCCGGTAAGGATGCCCTTCTGGCTCGACCCCATCGCACGCAGATGGATGAAACGCAGCTCGGGGTCGTCCCACGAACACGCGATCCAGCCGAGCATACGGCAGCGGTGGCAGTCGATGCCGTCCCACATCACCTGGCGGACAAAGCCGCCGATCTGCTCGAAACAAGCCGTGCGGTAGAACTTGATCATGCCGACAGACATCTCGTCGCCGCAGGCCTCGCTGATGAGGTCGCGGGTGTCGATCACGCCGTCGCGGCGGCGGTCATCGTCCTCGGTCCCGGCGGGCGGGAAGTACGGCTTGCCGCTGCACGTCCCGATGCGTGGGTTCTCTTCCATACGCTGCATCAACGCGGCGAAGTAGCCGTGCGGCAGGTCGAGGTCGAGGTCGAACTTACAGACATAGTCGTACTGCGAGGGATCGATCGTGTCATAGCCGTGGTAGAACGCCTCGATGACACCGGGCCCAACCGCACGACCGCCGCGGTCGTCGCGCCGGACGACCCGGATGTAGTCAAAGCGCTCGGCGTACTCGGCAAGAATCGCCGGGGTCTCATCCGTCGAGCCGTCGTCAACGATCACCCACAAGGCGGGCGGTACGCTCTGGCGTGTCACCGCGTCGAGTGTCCGCCGCGCGTACTGCGCCTCGTCACGGCAAGGCGTGATAAGGCAGTAGCGTCGGCCGCTCTGAGATGTCGTGTCTTGTGACGTCATAGCGATCCAACTACCCGAGCGAAACACGGTGCTCCCGGCACCACCACAGCAGGACAAAAATCGCCCAGAGACGCGACCAGTAAAGCCCGGGCGCACCGTCCTGGAACGCCTGGAACAGCCGCGCCACCGCCGCCGGTTCGAGGCCGACCTGGCGGCACAACTCGGCGTCGTGCAGCGTCTCTTGGACCTGGTCCTTGAGGCCCTGACGCGCCCATGTATCTATCGGCAGAACGAACCCCGACTTGGGACGGTCAAATGTCGATCGGTCCAACCCCTCAAGCGCGAGCTTACGCAGCATCATCTTCTTACCCAGCGGCTCAAACCGCTCGGCAGGCGACATACGCGCGATGGTCTCGATAAAAACGTGGTCCAGTAGCGGCACACGTGCTTCGAGCGAAACCGCCATGGACGCCGCGTCGGTATCACGCAGCAGACGCTGTCCGATAAAGCAGGAAAGCTCCAGCTTGCTGATCGCGTGCAATGCCGGGTCGTCCTCGATCGCACGGCCCAGTCTCGTGTGTGTCGGCGAAGGCAGGCCGTATCGATCCGCAGCAGCATGCGGGGAAAGCTGGTCAAGAAACTGCTCGGTATAGAGCGCGTATGACACCTGGTAGAGGTCCACCAGGTCGCCGCGCGTCGCAAGGACATCGCCGAGCTTGCCCCACCGTGTCTGAGGCGGGACACTGCCCGGCCGGCCGGTCTTGGCCCGACTCATCAACCCCGCGCCACATCTCAACAATGCCTCGGGCACAAAGCGCAGCCGACCAGACCAACGCTCTGCCTTCGGCAAGTCGGCGTAGCTCGTGTACCCGCCAAACAACTCGTCGCCACCCGTCCCGGCCAGCGCAACCGTGACACCCGCCTCGCGTACCGCTCGGCTTACAAAGTACGTATTGATCGCGTCAAACGTTGGCTGATCAATGCTCGTGAGCGCATCATCCAGGTGCGACTGGAAGTGCGACTCCGTCAGCTCGATGCAGCGATGTTCAGTCCCGAGCTGCTCCGCGACACGCGCGGCATAGGGCGACTCGTCGTACTCGACCTCGGGGAAACCGATATTGAACGTGTGCACCTTGCCCGGCGCAACGCGCGACGCCACCGCCGCGACCGCGCTCGAGTCGATCCCACCCGACAGGAAAACACCCAGCGGCACATCCGCGATCAGCCGACGCCCCACGGCCTGGCTGAGCGCTTCTTCCGCGTCGGCGACACTCGCCACCTCGCCCGACGAGGACGGCAGCGACCAGTAGCGTTCGGGGACAGACGGCGTCTCACCGGCCGCGATCGACACCGTCGTCCCTGCATCGAGCAGCGACACCCCCTTCACAAACGTGTTGGGGCCTACCACAAAACCGTTCCACAGATAACTGCTCAGACCCACCGGGTCGATGTGGCGCTCAACCAAACCACTCGCCAGCATCGAGCGCAGCTCGGACGCAAACAGGACCGTTCGCTTACCCGGCGTCGGCTCAACCGTCGCGATGTACAGCGGCTTGATCCCAAGCCGATCTCGGCCCAAGTGCAATGTCTGTTTCGCCGGGTCCCAGCACGCAAAAGCGAACATGCCGTTCAACTCTGCGACAGCCTCAGCGCCGCGCAATGCCAACAACCGCAACACGACTTCCGTGTCGCAGTCGGACGAAAACGTCTCGCCCGCTTGCGTCATGGGTTCACGCAGATCACGGTAGTTGTAGACCTCACCGTTGTACGCGATCACCTGACCGCTCGAGGGGTCATGCATCGGCTGTGCCCCGGCCGTGCTTAGGTCGAGGATCGAAAGTCGGCGGTGGGCGAGTACCACCCCACGCTCATCGGCCGCCCCCGCCTCGACATTCGACCAATACCCGTCACCATCCGGGCCACGATGCACCAGCGCCGCGCTCATCGCGCGGACCGCCGACTGCACGCCGTCGTCCACAAAACCTACCGCGCCCGCGATCCCACACATCAGACACGCTCCGGCTGGGGGTGGGGTGCTGCCGCCTGCATGGCCGGGGTATCTACAGCATCGCCGACGGTGGAGTCGCCTTGGCAGCCGCGCAGATACGACGCCAGCTTGCGGGTTTCCTCGGCGATATCGAACTCGGCCGCGACTTTCAGCGCCCCCGCCTGACCGTAGCGCTCACGCAATGCGCCGTCGCCGAGCAGTGTATCGATCGCAGAGACAATGCCATCGGTATCCCCCGGCGCAGTCATCGCGCCGCTCACGCCGTCTTCCACAAGCTCCGCAATCCCCGCGACACGCGGCGCAACAACGGGCACGCCCGCCATCATCGCCTCCATGAGCACCACGGGCACGCCCTCTGCAAAACTCGTCATCACGAACACATCCGTCTTTGACAGGTGCTCCCGCACCTGATCCGGCGTACGGAAGCCGACAAAGGTCACCGCACCGGCAAGATCGGCCTCGCGACTGCGGGCCTCCAAACGCGCCCGGTCCGGCCCATCTCCGACCACCGTCAACCGCGCATCGGGCCGTGCCTGACGCAAGCGCGACAACGCCTCAAGCAGAACCGGCATCCCCTTCACGGCATCAAGCCGGCCAACGAACAACAGCTCTCGGCCTTCGCCTTCATGGCTACGCGTTTCAAAGAGCGCGGGCTCAACACCGCAGTGCACGATCTTCAGTTTGTCCCAGTCACTCGGGTCCGCAAAACACATCACCTGCGACCGGCAGAAGTGGCTGATGCAAGAAACAAACGCAGCACGCCGGGCCTTCACATCCAGCCGCCAACGCATCGGCTCGAAGAAGATCCCCGGGCCATGGATCGTGAAGCTGAACGGCACCCCCGTCAGTTCTGACGCAAGCATCGCGACGGTGCAACTCGCATCGGCAAACTGGTTGTGCAGGTGATCAACGCCCTCTTTCCGCATCTGCCGGGCTAGCGCGGCCGCCTCAAGCAGGTAAACCGCCTGATAGATCAGGCCCTTGAGCCCGGGCTGCCGAGTCGACCACGCGAGACGCTTCGCGCGCAACATCGCGACCGGCGAACGTAGGCCCTCGATAATCGATGCACCGATGAGCCTCAGAAAACCCTGCGGCAACAGGTAAAACGTCTGCGCCTGTTCGCGGCGAGTGGATTCGGCAGCCCCCTGATCCAGCATCGTCGCGCGAACCGAAAACGTGCGTACATCTATCCCGTGGCCGCGCAGGCCCGCGACTTCGCGCTGGACGAACGTATCCGTCGCCCGGGGGTATTGGCCGTTGAGGTACGCGATCTTCATGCCGTCGCCGCCTCCGCGTGGTCGGTGGCCTTAGCCGATTCGCCTGTGTTTACAGCCAATGTTTCACCTGCAGGAAGCCCCAGCACGAGCTCCCCTTGCTCGACCTGGAGCGATCGATCGACCGCTTCTTCAAGCGACCAACGCATCGACCAACCCAACTCATCCGTCGCCCGCGGCGTGTTATAGCGATAAGGCTTCGCGCGGGCGTGCAGACGGCAAGGCACGAGGATACTGGGAACCTTCGCTCGGCCGCCGAGGAACAACTTGTTAAACAGCCAACCCGATCGTGCCACTGTCCGCGCGAGCGTCCAGTTAATCAGGAACACGCGCGGCCGCGGGACAAACCGGCTCTGCAACAGCTTGATGTAGCGCCGCTGACTCGGCGGATCATGGTCGACTATGTTGTAGGTTCGGCCAACCGCCTCGTCCTTCACCGCCGCGAGGACATGCGCCTCCGCGCAGTGTTCGACATAGGTCAACGGCACCTTCGCGTTTGCCCCGATGCGCACCCATCGCTTCTCGCCAAGCTGCTGCCCGGTCCAGCCGTTGAGCAGGTTGTCCGCCCCGTAGATCACGCCCGGGCGGATCACCGTCAGGGCCATCCCCGTCTGCTCGGCATGGTCGCGCACCATCTGCTCTTGCAACAGCTTGGTCTTCGCGTACTCGTCGCGCGCGTCGGGATCGGGCTCCAGCGGGAAATCCTCATCTACAACAGTCCCGCTGCGCGGGCGCATGTAGTCGTACACGCTGAACGTGCTGCACAGCACCATCCGCCTGCACCCCGCCTCGTCCATCGCGGCGAGCAGGTTCTCGGTGGCGACAACCGTGCCGACCATCTGATCGTAAAAATCACCCATCTTCACCGCGGCAAGGTGGATCACCGCATCGACATCACGGCACGCATCCGCGAGCCCCTGTTTGCGACGCAGGTCAATCCGAGCGATCTCCAGCCGAGCGTGTCCGCCCGGCCAAGCGCGTTCGATATCAGTCGCCGGGCGGACCGCGGCGCGCACCGTATGCCCCAGCCGCAATGCTTCGCGCACCACGGCCTGGCCTAGAAAACCGGTCGACCCTGTCACCAAGAGCTTCATGCCGTCTCCTGCCCCGCCACCAGCGCATCTACCAATCGGCTGGTGCTGTCCATATCGTCAAAACTCACGGGCATCGGCCGCCCCTCACGCAAGGCCTCGTACACCCGCTCGACCAACGCGTGCAGCCCCTCGTAGGCACTGCGCTGCATAATCTTATCGCGGAAGTTGCGTACGCTGGCGTTCACCATCGTCATCCCGTTCGCAAACTGATTCACCAGAGGCGATAGCTGCTTGCCGCCCTTTCGCGGCTTGACCACACGGACGAAGGGCTGAAACAGGTCCGTTTCAGCATAGCCCTCGCTGCCGCGCACCGTCAGGACAAAACAGTCGGGCCCGGTGTGGCAGCTCGACCGGATGCGCAGGTGGGTCTTACCCACGATCGCCGTCGCGTCCAGATCGTCGTACCGGAAATGGTCGCCCCCGCCGTGGTTGGACCACAGCGCACTGACACGATCGAAGTCGCGTGGCGTATCGCGCGGCACAAACATCAACGCGAGATAGCACAGGTGCGTGATGAACTCGTGGATCACCCCGGCCGGCATATCGTGGGACGGATGCCTGAGGTGCCGGTCCGCGAAGCGCCCGCCCTCGCCTCGGATGTCGAGCACCATGCGGACCTCGACCTCGCCCACCGTGCCGAGTTCGCCCTCTTCGACGAGCTTCTCGATCTGCTGAACGGTCGTGTTGAACCGGTAGTTGTGGTCCTCGACGAGCGCTCGGCCCGTCCGGTTGGACGCGTCGATCAGTTGTTCGAGTTCGCCGTACGTCGGCGCGGCGGGCTTCTCGACAAAGACATGCGCCCCCGCGTCGAGGCAGTCGGTCACGAGACGAAGGTGCGTCGGCGGCGGCGTCAGCACATGCACGACGTCGGGCTTGGCCTCGTCGAGCATGCGCTGGTAATCGGTGTACGTCGCATCCGCCCCAAAGCGGTCGGCGGTGTACGACGCCATCGCCGGGGAGAGGTCGCACACCCCCACCAGCCGCGCATCATCGACGCGCTGGAGACCGATGAGGTGCTGTTCGCAGATCACCCCGGTGCCAATGACCGCTGTCTTCATGCCCGTTTCGCCTCCACCCCCGCGCCCGGCGTCGTGGCCGGGGCGTCTTTGTATTCGATGAGTCGTGTCGTCGTGCCGCGTTTCTGGTCGCGCAGGTAGCCAAGCTGCCCGACGCACTCGGCAAACTTACCGACGAGCCCGAGAACGCCGTAACACACCGCGTCACCTTGCGATAGCCCGCGCCGTTTGCCGTACTGCCAGCCGCGCAGCATCTGCAACACGCCGGGTGTGAACAACAATGCCAACGCGAAACCCGCAACCACCAGCCCCCAGACAGGGCCTTTCAAAAACCACGCGGCCGCGCCAGCCACCACCGTGCCCAACACCATGACCAATGGCCAACAGCATCCCCACACCCGCGCGCGTTTTACGATCGCGGCGAACCCGCTGCCGTGATCACCGAAACGCGTCACCAGGTCGAGCGACCCACGCCCCGTCCGGACGCTGCGGCGCATCCACTGGCTCAGCTTTGTGATCGCGGCGTCGTGAAGCGCCATGTCGTGGCCGAGCCGCTCGATCGCCCAGCCCGCAGCACGCAGGCGCATACAAAGCTCCGGCTCCTCACCCGCCGCAACGGTGGGATCGAATCGGCCGACCTCGGTGAACGCGCTGACCCGGAACATCGCGATCCCGCCGCACGACTCGGCCCGGCCAACGGGTGTGTCCCACTCCAGATCGATCAACCGATTGTAGACCGAGTCCTCCGGGCGGACCTCACGCAGTCGGCCACAGACCGCGGCGAGCTTTTGATTGCCATCAAGCGCCGATACGCCCTGCTCCAACCAACCCGCGACGACCTCACAGTCGCCATCAATAAACTGCACAAACGCAGTGTCAGGATGCCTCTCAAGCAGACAGGACGCGCCCTCGTTCCGTGCACGGGCGGCGGTGAATGGCGTGCCTAAGTCGAGTTCGACAACCTCGACCCCGATCGACTGCGCGTACGCGACGCTGCCGTCGGCCGACCCGGAGTCGACATACACCACCCGGTCGGTCTGCTTGCACACCGCGCGCAACGCGCGTTCAAGGCGTTCGCCTTCGTTACGACCGATCAGGACTGCGCCGACAGGTTGCATCAGGCCGCGCCCTCCGCGTTGTCGGCTGGGTCCGATGGATCGAGCGTCTTGATGATCTTCGCGGGGATCCCGACGGCGACGCTATGCGCCGGGACATCCTTGAGTACCACTGCGTTGGCACCGACAACACTACCCTCCCCCACCGTCACCGGGCCAAGCACACAAGCGCCACAGCCGATGTCCGCCCGCGCACCGATGACAGGCATCTCGAAGTTGTGTTCGGTGCGTACGACGCCGAACGTCGTGTTCTGTCGGATCTGCGCCCCGTCGCCGATCGATGCGGCGTGGAGGATCATCCCGCCGTGGTGCCACAGGCGGACACGTCGGCCGACCTTCACCGTGTCGGGCAGACTGATCCCGCAGAGCCACTCGACATGCTTGTTGAGAATCTTGTAGACCAGCGAGAACGGCAGACGCAAGAGCTTCGGCTTGATCCCCATGCGCCAGTTGCCGTAGCGGTGCACGGCGATCGCCCAGAACCCCTGCTCGAACAGCTTGCCGTCGTGCGTGCGGAGGTCTTCACGCAGCAGCGCGAAGAAACCGACGTCGGCGGGGTTCTGGTTGACACCGCCCGTCGCATGCACGGGCAGCGCGTCGCCCGTCGTTTCGGCGGGCGCTGGGTCTGCCCCTTGCACACGGGCAGTGTCGATGGATGTCGTCGTGGCGGTCTTTGTCATCGGCTTGCCCCCCCGGGGATGAGGTTGTGCCGGATGTAGTCACGGATCAGGTGCGGTGGGTCGTTCGTCGGCTTGCGTCGCACAGCATTCATCAGCTTGAAGCACACGCGGCCCGCTACCCAGCCCAGGTCGATCCACAGCTTACCTACGACGCCGTGGTGGCGGCGGAAATAGCGTGCCCGGGCTTCGAACCAGTACGCGGGGCGGCGTTTCTGCGGTTTTTTCAGGTCCGTCACACCCGACGCCTGACCGACGAGGTGCACGACCCGGCTTTCAGGGACATACCAGCAAGGCCAACCCGCATCGGCGGCGCGGCGGATGAAGTCGAGTTCTTCGTAGTACATGAAGAAGCCGTCGTCGAGCAGGCCGACGTCCTCGAACACAGCCCGGCGGACCATCATGCTCGCGCCCGAAACCCAGTCGCAGGGCTGCGCGTCGGCGGGCGGCGTCGGCGCGACCACCCAGCGCGACAACAGCCGTGTCACGGGACCGAAGCGCGCCGCCTCTTCGACTTCACCAGCAAACCCGGGGAAACGGAAGCACGAGGTCTGCACGGATTCGTCGGGGTGTTCAAGTCGGCTGCCGGCGATGCCGACCTCGGGGTGTGCTTCCATGAATGCCCAGATCGCTTCAACCGCACCGGGACGGATCACGGTGTCGGGGTTAAGCAGCAGGACGGCCTCGGGCGGCGTGTCACGCTCGAGCGCGACGCGGATCGCGGCGTTGTTGCCGTAGGCAAAGCCGCCGTTGTCATCGAGCGGCATCGTGGCCGCCCAGTCGGCGTAGCCCTTCGCTTCGATGTGCTGCGCGATCTCGTCGATCGAGCCATCCCCTGATGCATTGTCGGTGATCGTGACGCGCATACCCGGCAGGCGGACCGATTCAGCCACCAGCGAGTCGAGACAGTCGCAGACGAGTGCGCCCGTGCGGTAGTTGACGATGACGACATCGATCCGCGCACTCTTTTCAGCGCGGCGGGTCTCGGTCGTCGTCGGGGCCGGGGGTGTCATCGTCGTCATCACGTCAGGCGGCGGGTGCGGATTGCGGGGTCGTTTCGTCGCGCATGCGTTTCGTGCTGGGCCAGCAGTCGATCGCGCTGCCGAGCATCGTGTGCAAGCGGGCGAGGTCGTCCTGAATCGCATCGTAGATACGTTCTCGAGTCACGTCGTCTACTTCGGGGACAGGCACATCGCGTGCGGCAGCGCGTTTGAGGCGCTGCTTGAGGCCGCCTGGGAGCATCGCCGCGATCCGGCGGCGCATCGCGGGGCCCAGCAGACGATCGGCGCGGTCCGACGCCGCCAACTCGCCAATCGCGTTGACGGCCTTGGGCGTCTGACGCCAGCCGTCTATCGGGTCGATGCCAAGGAACCCGGCAAGCTCTGACATGACGCCCATCGGGTCGTCGTGCAGGCGCTCCGCGATCACGACATGCACGCTGCCTTCGCCAAACTCTGAGTGATACGCGTCGAGCTGCTCGGCGTATCGGCTTGCGGCGATGAGGATCGGATCACGGTCGAGCGCCTGCGCCGCGGTCGTGCCTGACGCGTAGCGTTTGATGACGTAGCTGTGGCGGTAGTTGCTGATGACACGGGCGACGGGGTCGCGCAGGATGTAGACGAGCTTGGGCTCGCCGAGCTTTTCACGGATACGCCCCGGCGTGTCGCCGAAGTGCGGCTGCTTGGTGTAGTTGGTCGAGGCCTCTGCGATGATCTGCGCATCGGTCGGGCACGACGCGAACAGCGCGCGGTAGCGCTCCCACGCGGCTGGGTCGTCGTAGTCACGCGCGGTGAAGTAGTGCGGCTCTTTTTCCGAGGGGAACCACACGCGCGGGTGCTGACCGAGCATCGTGTAGAGCAGGGTCGTCGAGGCCTTCATCGCGCCGATGATGAGCGTGTTGGGGAGCGTATCAGGCATGAAGCTGGGTTGCTCCGGCGTTGGTGCCGGGTGTTTGAGATTCGGTTTGTTGATCGCGCGTCTTGCCGGTGACCGTGTTCCAGCACGTCGCGAGGAGCAGGCCGATCAGGCACAACCCGATCGGCTCGTACGGGATGATAAAGCGAGCGGCGGTAATGGTGAGCGTGATGAGCACGACCGGCAGACCAACAATCAGGAGTGGGAAGCCAAGCCGCCACTTGCCACGCAGCGCGATCACGAGCCCGGCCAAGCTCAGCAGCAAAAACGCGGTACGCGTCGCCTTGTAGATCAGGTTCTGCGAGCGTGGGTTGTCCCATTCCAGCCAAAGCGTTTTGACCAGGCGGATACCGCACAGCTTGGCATAACCGGCGGGGTGATCACCGATCCACGTCTGGGCGTACTTTTTGAAGACTTCTTCGCGCTCGGCCTCGGGCTTGCCGTTGAGCTCGGCCATCTGCTCGTCGGTCAGCATCGAGTACTGGCGGTAGGCGTCGAAGTCTGTATCGCGGGCAAGGTCATCGGCGGCGAGGATCGAACGCTCGGCCAGCGCCGCGCGTTGCTCGTCGGTCAGCGCCAGCCGGTCGGTGCCCGTCGCGTAGGGGTTGTTGCCCTTCCACGTATTGACCCAGAAGCTGCTCTTGACGGGCATGAAGGTGTCGTGGACCTGGTAGTTGCGAAGCGTCCAGGGACCGAGCACGAGGAAGGCCGCGCCGAGCAGGACCGCCGCGTTGCGCAGGCGTTGACCAAACCCCAGGCCGCAGGGCCAGACAAAGATCAGCAAACCCGTCAGCGCCATCGGCGGCAGCAGTGCGGGCTCGGTCAGCGCCGCGAAACAGCCCAGCAGCGAGAACGCGATCCAAGGCCCGAGCTTCCCGCTGTCCAGCGAGCGATAGAACAGATACACCACCGCCATCACCAGCACCGTTACCATGACGATCACCTGCGTCGCGCTGGCGGAGTAGACCTGCGTCGGCCAGACGGCGTAGCCCAGCGCAGCAAGCAGGCCGACACCGACCGTTGCGCCCAAGCGTCGTGCGAGCAGGAAGACCAGGGGCACGCCCAGCGCACCGATCAGCGCGTTGAGCATCATCACCGCGCCGTACGCGCGTTCGCTATCGACACCGAACACCTTGTAGCTCGCCGCGAGCAGCATGGGCATCGTCGGCGACTGCACACTGGTCTTCTGGAACAGTTGAAAGCCCGTGAAGCTGTAGCCACGGCCCTCGACGAGGTTCTGGGCGATGACGGCGTGCTCCATCGCGTTGGGATTCTCCCAACTCTTGAGCGCGACGATAGCGCCGACCCGCAGGGCGAGCGCGACCAGCGCGATCAGCAGCAGTGCCAGGCAGACCCGCCGAGCAAGGGCGGCCTCGGTTTTTGTATCAGTTTCAGGCATAGCAGTCAGGCGGCGCGGCGTGCCACGGCGTAGGCCGAGGACCCCAGTGGCGTGCCGAAGGGCCGGGTCACGGTTTGTTCGAATCGGGTCAGTCCGTAGAGCGTGGCGTTGATCGGGCCGGGCGGTGTGCTCACGGCGTAGCCTTCGGTCTCGGCGGCGGCCTCGTTTGCGGGTGCGATCGCGCGCCGCGCGAGCATCGCGCCGACCGTCCAGCCAAACGTGTAGCCGCTCTCCTGGAGCTCGAGCCCCTGCTCCCCGATCTTGCCACGCAGCTCCTTGCGGGAGTAGCGGCGGTAGTGCTGGTTTGCGACGTCGTGCATGCTCCAGAGCCACTTCATCGCGGGCACGGTCATGACGAGGTAGCCGCCCGGCGCGAGCAGCTCGTGGACGCGTTCGAGCGTGCCGCGGTCGTCTTCGATGTGTTCGAGGACATCGAGCATGGTAATGAGATCATAGCGCCGATCGGTCCGGTAATCGGGGCCGAACGGCGTGACTTCGATGCGGTCACGGTGGGGGTTATCGTCGCGGATGAGTCGGGCGTCGGGCTCGATGCCGTAGACCTCGCCGAGCTTGCCGAGCTCATCGAAGAACAGCCCGTCGCCGCAGCCGATGTCGAGCACCTTCGCCCCCGCGGGGAGCGTCAGCCGCTTGACCAGCCGCTTGACGAAGACCCGGCGAGACCGCCACCACCAGTGCCGGTCCCACAGCCGACGATAGTTGGACGCGTAGCTTTGAATCATCGCAGACCCCAAGTCGATCATGTGACAGCGCGGCGGGTACGGACGCCGCGTACTGGTCTATCGGCTGTTACTCGGGGGTCTGCGTAGCGCCGTGTGGTTTGGTTTCGCTTTCGGCTTCACCACCCTCGATACGCCCGATAAGGAAGGTCGGCCGCCCCTTGACCTCCAGGAAGATGCGGGCCATGTACTCCCCGATAATCCCGAGCGAGATAAGCTGGATCGACGAGAGGAACAGGATCAGGCAGGCCAGCGACGCCCAGCCCTGCGGCCCGTGGCGTTCCGAGAAGGCGACGATCAGCACCCAGACGCCCAGCCCGATCGCGCAGAGCACGCCAAAAATCCCAAGCCGCGTCGTCAGCCGAAGCGGCGCCACGCTGAAGCTCACCATCCCGTCCGACGCAAGACGCAGCAGCGAGCGGAAGGTGTAGCTGGGCTGGCCCGCCTGCCGCGCGTCGCGCTCGTAGGCGACGCCGATCTGTTTGAGCCCGATCCAGGTGCGCAGGCCCCGGACGAAGCGTTGGCGTTCGGGCAACGCGTTGAGCATGTCCACCGCGCTACGGTCGAGGAGGCAGAAGTCCCCCGAGTCCAGCGGCATGTCGAGCTCGCTGATCAGCGCGAACAAGCGGTAAAACGCCCAGTAGCCCAGCCGTTTGCCGAACCACTCCTTGCGCTTCTTGCGGACCGCGTAGACAACCTGATACCCCTCGCGCCATTTGGCGAGGAAGTCGGACAAGACTTCGGGCGGGTCCTGCAGGTCGGCGTCGAGGATCGCGACCGCGTCGCCGCGCGCCACCGAGAGCCCGGCCGTCACCGCGGGCTGATGACCAAAGTTGCGTGTGAGATGAACGGCCCGGACGTTGTCGTCCTGCGCGGCAAAGCCGTCGAGGAGTTCGCCCGTCCGGTCCCTGCTGCCGTCGTTGACGAAGACAATCTCGTAGTCCATCCCCTGCTCGGCCAGGGTCTGGCCAAACGCGGTGGTCCGCCTGTAGGTCTCGGGCAGGACTTCCTGCTCGTTGTGGCAGGGCATGACGATGCTGAGCAGCGCCCGCTTGCCGGGTTGTTGTTTCGCGTTCTGCATGAGTCGGTTTCCATGGGCAAACTGCCCATCGGTCGGTCGGTTAGGGGTGAGCGAGGGACCGCGGCGCATGTCCGGGGCGCGGCCCGGCAGGTCTGGCACCCGCGATCCGGGCGTGAGGCAGCACGGCGATCAGCCCCCCGACCGCGAGGATGTACAGCGGGCTGATCATCGCATTCATCAGGCAGTCGATCGTGAACATCAGGATGATGACCGTCAGCGCGAGGGTCGGCCCGAACTCGCGTCTAAGCCAGAGTTTTTCACTGAAACGCAGCGTGAGGAGGACCGCCGGGATGAGTAACAAGGCACCCAGCGCGGCGAGCCCGACGAAGCCAAACTGCCCGCGCGCAATCACCCACATCCCGTCAGGCGTCGACATTAACAGCCCGTTGTGGTCCACCACCTGGAACCGGTTCCAGCCGCTCCAGCCCAGCCAGGGCCGCTCGGCGGCGCGGCGGGTGAAGAGGTCCTCGTTGTACATTCGGCCGTCGATCGATCCGGCACGCTCGGCACCGAAAAAATCCTCCGCGATCGTGACCAACTGGTCACCCGTCCAGAGCCCGGCGGTCCGCGTCACGACATAGGTCGGAGCGACCAGGATCAACGCGACGACCGCGACGCGGGAGTTCATGTAGTACAGCACCAGCAAGGCACTCATCGCAAGCACCATCAGAACAAGAGCACCGGCGGACTTACAAAACAGCGACGTGACGATCATGAACCCGACGAGCGAGGACATCGGCAGCCCCCACATGACCTTCTTCGCGCCCGACAGCCAGAGCCAGAACCCGACGACGGTCGCGCTGGACATGAAGAGCCCAACCATCAGGCCGTGCTGCATAAAGACCGTCGGGCGGAACCCGCCGAGCCGGATGGTCTGGACAAAGCTGTGGGCGTGCGAGCCGTAGACCCAGAGGTGGAGCCGGGGCGCGAGCCGGACTTCGAGCAGGCACAGCGGGGCATACACAAGCCCGGCGATAAAGACGCCCAGCGCAAGGTCGTTCAGCGCGGCGAAGTCCTGGAAGTAGCACCGGCCCATGTAGTAGGGCACGCCCCAGATCATGGTCTGCGTGATGATCATGGTCATCCCGCCGTACGCCGACTTGGTCAGACTGCCGCCGACATCGTTGGCGATCGCGGAGAACAGCGGGACGATCAGCCAGACCAGCATGGGCAGGTCGAACCACGAGGGCTTGAACCGCAGCAGCGTGCCGGGCGAGAAGATCACGGTGCCCAGCACCACGCCCAGCGCCGACGCCGCGGCCTTGTCGTACTCGGGCATGTTGTCGTAGATGAACGGCGACATCTGGGGCAGGAACATCCACGCGCCGAGGTACGACGCGATCGCCGCTCGCCGGGCCGGTAGCCAGGTGAACAGGAGCAGCGCCACGACGGGCCAGCCCAATAACGCGATGTAAACGGTCACACTCATGGAGTCGCGGTCTTTCCTTCTGTCCTCATCGTCATTTCAGGCCCGCCCCCGTTGACCGCGTGGCAAAGTTCTTGCTCCAGACGCTTGGCCGCATCGCCCCAGTTATAGGCCGCAGCCGTCGCGTAGGCCGCGTCCGACATCGCACGCCACTGAGACGCTTCAGACTCCGCGATCTGGACGATCGCATCCGCCATCGACTCGGGGTGCTCGGGCCTGACCAGCACCCCCCCACCCGGCGCGATCAGCTCAGGCGCCGCCCCGGCCGGGACACCGATCACCGGCGTCCGGCAGGCCATCGACTCCAGTAGCGGGAGCCCAAACCCTTCAAACCGGCTCGCAAACAGCCATGCGTCGCATCGTGCGTAGAGCTTGGGTAACTCCTGCTGGGTCGGCGACTGCACAAACGTTACATCGGCCTCTTCGCCAACACCGATCCGGTCGCGGATATCGTGCGGGCCAAACGCGACGACACGCAGCGCCCCGAGCCGCTGCCGCGCGATCGCGATCGCCTTCGCGGCAACGTCGGCCCCCTTCCACGGCTGGCCGACCAACATCAGGCCGACGGTCGTCACCGGCTGCTTGCCGCGCGGCGGGGCCTGGAACAGATCAAGATCAACACTGTTGGGCACGACCGCGACCGCGCCGCCCGCCGCATCGGTCACACGGTCGGCGATCCACTGCGAGACCGCGATCCGGTGCAGCGGCAGCGACCATGTTGCGCGGACCTCGTCGGCGGGCTGGTTGGGCAGGCCCGACTCATCGTGCTGGAGCAGGTAGGCCTTGGCCCCTTTGCTCGCGGGCATCGCGTCGACCCAGCGGGCCGTCTCCCACCATGTCGCCACGACGACATCGGCGTCAGGCACATCCGAAGCACGGACCGGGCGGTGCGACGATAGTACTTTCAGCCCCTCATCGCGCCCGTCGAAGTGCGAGGGCCGACGCGCGGGGATGCGCCACCCCTTGCCCGTCACTGCGCCGCGGACTCGGTCACGCATCCGTTTCTGCTTTGCCCCCTGCGCGACGACCGTGACACAGTGCCCGCGATCGCGCAGACGCTGGGCGTACTCCGCGATCACGCGGATACCACCACTCATCCCGACCGGGGGCATGACAAAAGTGATGCGCATCGAAGATAACCTGGGTGCAGACACAGCGACCACTCACTCGCCGCGAAGGGTACAGACAACCAGTTTCCAGACCTGCCGGTCCAGCGGACGCAGACGCAGCGCCCGCAGCGCGTAGTGCCGCGCGATCGCGACCTTGCGTTTGTTGAGCGCCATCCAGGCCCATTGCTTGAAGAACGCGGCGCGGTCACGGATCCGCGTATGCACAGGTGTATGGCTGCCGGGCAAGCCCCGCCGGGCCCAGGCGTCGGCGAGGATCTTATCCATCAACTGGTCGCGTTTTTCGATCCCCGACACGATCGCGCTCGACTCGAGCATCCGCTTACGCAGCAGGAGCTGGGGCAGGTTCAGGGCCTTGCCGACCTCGACCAGCCGCAGCCACAGGTCGTAGTCCTCGCAGGGCGATAGCCCGCTGCGGTACCCGCCGACTTCTTTGACCGCGCTCATGCGCATCATCGAGCCGGGGTGGTGGATGCACGATCGGCCGGTCAACAGATGGCGGTCGATGTCCTCGTGCGAGACGGGCACCTCAAAGTCGCCAAACACGATGCTCTTCTCGTTCATCACCACGGCATTCGTGCCGCAGACGACCAGCTCGGGATCTTGTCGGAAACGGGCAAGCTGTTCTTCGAACAAGGTTGGCTCGATTGAGTCGTCCGCATCGAGCCGGGCGAAAAACTCCCCCCGCGCGTAGCCTAACCCCTCGTTGAGTGCGACGACGTACCCGGTGTTGGGCCGTGTGAAGAGGCGGATGCGTTCGTCTCGCCGCGCATAGGCCTCGAGCATCTCGAGGGACTTGTCGGTCGATCCATCGTCGATGATGATGAACTCGAAATCACGGTGTGTCTGCGCAAGGACGCTGTCCACCGCTTCGGCGAGATACTTCTCGGTGTTGTACACCGGCATAATGATTGAGACGCTTGGTGCGGTCATGCCGTCACTCCCTCTCCCTTACGGCGTGGCTTGAGCAGGGCACTGCCCAGCAAACGCCAACCCCGAAGACTCCACGGGTGTAACCCGATTGCTTTCAACCCATACAACGCAGCGGTCTGCTGCTCGCCACTATTGAACGCCCACCAGCCGAATCGCAAGGCATAGGTGAACCGTGACTCCCGGTCGTTGCCGGGCCTCCAGTCTTCATGTGCGGTGAACTTGCACGCCACACCCCGCCGACGCGCCGCACGCTCGCAGGCCTCCCGGCCCCGGTCACGCTGCTTGCTTCGCCCGCGCGAACTCACCGACCCCAGGTGCATGCGGTACTGCTGAAGGCACTCGGGGATATTGCCCAGCGTCCCGACCTCGCCCATGCGCAGCCAGAGGTCGATGTCGACGCTGCAATCGAAATCCTCGTCGTACCCCCCCGCCTTGTCGAAGACCTCACGCGTAAACATCGCGCTGCTGTGCCAAATGCAGCAGTGCCCACGCATCAGGGTCTCCTGGATCACATCGTGCTCCAACGGGGACTTGATCGCGGTGAGCAGCCGGCCCTTGTGGTCGATGAACTCGACGTACGTCCCCAGGCAGGACAGGTTGTGCTCACGCATGTACGCCAACTGCTTGCCTAAACGGTCGGGGTGGGCAACATCGTCGCTGTCCATCCGCGCGATGACGTCGGAGCGTGTCTTGCTCACCGCGAAGTTGCTCGCGGCACAGATGCCCATGTTGATCTGATGAAACACGCGGAGGCGTGCATCTTCTTTTGCCATGCGGTCGAGGATCGTCCCGGTGTCGTCCTTCGAGCCGTCGTTCACAACGACCAGCTCGAAGTCCTCAAAGTCCTGGGCAAGCAGGCTGCGCACGGCTTCTTCGACGTACTCCCCCGAGTTGTACGCCGTCATGATGATCGAGATCGCGGGTCGTTTTTCCATTACATCGCCCCCTGGTAGAACTGAACAAGGAACTGCGAGGTCCAGAGCCCGAACACCGCCAGCAGCGCCGACCCGACCAGCAGCAGCAGGTCGAGCCGCCACTGCCAGAACCCGCTCTTCCAGGAGAGGAACGCGTCAACGGGGTACTTGATCCACTGGCTCGCGGCGATCCCGAGGAGGAAGCCGTACTCGCCCGCCAGCAGGTAGCCGGTGACGGTGGCACTGAGGGTGATCAGGAACTGCCCGAGGATCGTGAGCAGGTTGCGGAAGCTCGACCCGATCGCCATGTACGCGTGCCCATAGCTCGTGTTGAGCGTCCCGGCGAGCGAGTTGATCGCGAGGACCTGGATCACCCACCCCGCGCCGGTGTACTCGTCTTTGTAAAAGACATGGATGAACAACGGCCCCAGCAGGATGACCGCGGCAAGCCCAACGTTGATCGGCACGATCAGGATCAGCCGGATCCGCCTGAGCTGGCGTGCGAAGTCTGCCTCATCCCGCCGGTAGAGTTCGGAGAGCGCGGCGAACCCCACCCGCGAACCGATCCGGCGCACCAGCACGGGCAGGACCTGCGCGAACTGGTAGCCGATCCAGTAGACCCCCATCGCGGCGGTCGTCATCAGCGCCCCGTAGAGCAGGTTGTTGACCTGCATCGCGAGGAAGGTGACGATCGTGCTCAGGAACAGCCAACGCCCGAAGTGCACCAGCTCCTTGAAGCTGGACCGGTCCCACGCAAAGCGGTTGGCGTGGCCCGGCAGGATCGTGTGGCTGAGGATGAGCTTCGCCCCGTAACCCGCGAAGCCGCCGGCGACCAGCGCCCAGACCGACGCCGAGATAAACCAGGCCACCCCGATCATGGTGGCGATGGTGACAACCTGCATGACCAGGTCGATGACGGTGATCCGGCCGACGGTCAGCCGGCGGTTCATGGTCAGCAAACGCGTGGAATTGAAGCCCTGAATCACTGCGGTAAAGCCGACCACCGGCAGCAGCTTGAGCAACATCGGGTCCCAGACCAACGAGACAGGGTAGGCGATCAGGCAGGCGACCCCCCAAAGGAAGAAGCCGCGGATCACCTGGATCGACCAGGCGGTGTTGAGGAAGGCGGGGTCTTCGCCGCGTTTGCTCTGGATGATGCTTGGGCCGATCCCGATGTCGGAGAACATCTGGAGGGCCTGCATGAAGATCGCGACCAACGCCATGAGCCCGAAATCGCTGGGGACGAGGAGCCAGGCCAGAACAATGTTGCTGCCCAGGCGGAGGACCTGTCCCGCGCCGTGGCCGAAGATCGTCCAGAACCCGCTGCGGACTGCGCGGGTGCGCAGCGTCGTGCCGGCCTCGGGCTTGGCCGGCTTATCGGGCGTTGACGGCGCAGCGTTACCCGCCGCCCCGGCAGAGACCGGGGACGCAGGCGACAAGATGGTCTCGGACTGACTCATAGCGCTGTTCAGAAACCCGCCGCTGCCAACGCGGCCTCCATACCCTCTAAGCATTCATCGGCCAGTCGAACGAACCGCTGAGGCGAGAATCCTTCCAGTTGCGTCGCCAACAGCCCAAGCCCCAGAGCCAAGTGGAACCGCATCGCCTCGGGGGCGCACCCCAGCACGCCGCTGTGGCGGACCAGTTGTGCCCCATAACCCGAAGGCTTGAGCCGGGCAGACTGCGCCCAGCGTGCCAAATCGTAGGCGGGATAGCCAGCGACTTCGGCACCGGCCCAATCGATGATTGTAAACGGATATCGACTCCCGGCCGCCGCCTTTTCGGGGCAAAGCACGTTACCGGTCCATAAGTCGTTGTGCATCAACACGTGCACCGCCGACACGCCGCCGCCCGCGAACGCCTCGGCAGCCTGCATCGCACAACCCCTCACGCGATCGCTGACACCCTCGATCGAACGCAAGGCCTCCAGCGGCGCAGCGACACTCACCGCGTGTTGCTCCGGCGCGATAGGGGTACAGGTCGTCCGATTCACCTCAAAGAGCCAGTCGGAAACCGGCACGGCCCATCGGCGACGCCACCGCCACTGCGCGAGTCGGCCTTCCCGGCCCGGAATACGGTAGGGCCAGACCACATAGCTGCGCCCCGCCACATCGCCCTGTGTGATGGGCTGGAGCACGACCGCCGCAAGATCGTTCGGCAAGACCTCCGCCGCGGCACGGGACCGACGCGCGTGGCGGGCGGCCATCTCCGGCGCGGCCTGGGCCGAACCCACCAACACCCCCAGCGGCTTGCCGGCCGAGTCTCGCAACACCAGCTTCGCCGCGTCGTCCGGCACCGGCTTGGGCGCGCAGGCCCGCGACCACGACACCGCATCACTGAGATGCCGACGCACCGCTTCCCCCGCCCGCTCACGCCAGAACGCGAGCGCGGCATCGGGCTCGGAAACGCCGGGATGTGTCGTCTCGGCATCGGGTTGTGAACCAGGATTTTCCATCGTGTTCGTGGTCATAGGTCATCACTACGATAGCACGGCCGCCTCCGCAGCCGTGCCATTGTGGATGGTTTGCATCGCCGGGAGCGCCCCCCGGCATCTCAATCAAACAACGTCAGCGTGAATCCCTCGCGGTAGTAGGCCGAGACGCTGTCCGCCATCAGATCGACGTTCCAGTTCACCGAATCCTGCTGGGTTGCCCGCCGCAGGAAGTCATCGATCGAGCTGCAGCCGATCCCCTGGAGATACGCTTCGATGTTGCGGTCGGGGTCGACGTATCGGCTCTCAGCGACGTTTTCGCGGTTGTTCCGAAACTCGATCTCGGGGTGGTCGCGACGCTGGCGATAGTGCGTGCTGAAGAGTTCTTCCTCATCAAGCAGCGGGAGCATGCCGTCGTTGTCGTACACCATGACGTCCTCGAGGTCGGACTCGCCATCAACGCGGAACGCCTCGTTCTTGTCAGGCCCGTTGGGGCCGTTGTCCACAAACAGGTTCCGTGAAACACGCGCGTGGGCCACACGGGTGATCTTCATACCCGTACCCCGCGGTGCATCCACGGGCCAACCCGTCGTCCGGACACAGACGTTGCCGCGGACTGTGACATTCACGAAGTTGATCTGGTCCTTCGGGCCGTTCGCCCCCATGTCCATCGGGTAGGCACACTCAAGGAACAGGTTGTCGGTGACTTCAACATTGCGGGTGAGCCCTTCGACTTCACAGCGGATCTTCAAGGCAAGGTAGGACTCGCGTGCAATGATGTTGCCGTGAACCGTCAGGTTGGTGCAGTTGCTGAAGTAGATGTTGTGGTTGCGCCCACGACGCACGGACTGCGGCACATCCTCGTCCCAGCCGTTGTGGTCGAAGAGGCACTCGTTGATCGTGACACCGTCGGCGAGCTTCATGTACAGCCCGCTGGAGTCCGTCTCGCCATGCGCATATGCGTTACGGATCGTGCAGCGGTGGATCAGGATGTTCTGCAGCGTGGGGTCGACCGAGTTGTCGCCGTCACGGAACATCATGTTCATCGAGAAGTACTCGACGAGGCATCCCTCGAAACGCAGGTCGGTCGTCTCGCTGACACTGATGCCGGTCTCCATGTCACCACCGCCATCGAACTCCGGCCCGTGGGGGTCACGGAAGTTGGCGGTGAAGTGCAGGTCGCGGAAGACCAGGTGCGACTCGCTGACGCTGCGGAGCACGCCGCGGCCGTTGGAGTTGATCCGCGGGCGCGGGGCGTTCGAGTCGCCGTACGCACCGACGATCATGGGTTCGTCATACGATCGGCCGCCCGCGTTCCAGTAGCGGAACGAGCCGTTGCTGTCCTCGGGCAGGTCAAACACATCGCCCCGCCGGATCAGCATCCAGTCAGGCTTACCATCGCGCATCAGTTCCGCGCCGCGGTCGAGCGTGCGTACCGCGGTGCCGGGCGACAAACCATTGTTGGCGTCGTTCCCGTTCGCAGCGACGTAAATCACGCGTGTGTCTTCCGACCGGCGGTATGCCGTAAACCCGGCTGCGGGCGACTCGGGCGAGACATCCTGCCCCGCCGAATCGGGCGAGCTGATGATGATGTGGTGCTGGGCATGGGCCGTGGGTTGGCCGGGCACAAACAGCGCCACGTCGAGGCGATAGCTGCCATCGGTGAGCAGATCGAGCTGGGACGACGCGATCTGCCATGGGGCTTGATCCAGGGTCTGCGTAAAGAGCGAGACGTAGCGTTCCAGATCGGTTGACCATGCCTGCACGCGAACCGTCGAGCCGGACGGGAGCGGCGCCGTAAACGCCAGGGGCAGCGCCGCACCCGAGCCACGCAGGTGGGCGTTCGACGCCCCACTCGCGAAGGCGACATCAATGGCTTGGGGCTCGGGGTCTGCGTTCTCGTCACCCGAATTAGCCGTGTCGTCCGTCTCGGGTTCGGTGCTCGAGCCATCGGTCGAGGTGTCGGTCGAGGTGTCGGGGTTGCGATCGCCGGGCTCGGGGTCGGTCGCGTCGCCGTGGCTGCCGGTGTTGGGCAGCACTTCAACATCGCCATCGCCGTTGTCGGTGCTCGGCTGGACGATCGTCACACGGTGGACGACCTGGGCGTAGGCACGGTTGTCTTCGCGCGGCATCAGTTGAAGGATGACATCACCCTCGGGCAGCAAGGCCAACCGCTCTGCGGAGATCTCGAATGGGCCATCGGTCGCAGTGAATGCGAACTCATCCACGAGCCGGCTTTCCGACACGGACCACGCGATGACCAGCAGGTCCATCCCATCCGGGAAATCGCTCGAAGACTGGATCGCGATCGATCTGCCGGAACCCACCTGATACTGGTCGGGCGCCTGACCAAACGTGACGGCCGGCCGGCCCTCGGGCTCGGGCGACGGCAGGATCACCGGGCTCGCCGGGGCGATCTCCAACTGGTGGGACGTGATCGAACGCACCTCGTCATTGCGGCGGAGCAGCAACTGGAGTTCAACACGCCCCAGCGGCAGCCGCTCCATGCGCTCGGCGGGGATACGCCAATCGCCGTTGGTCATCGTGAAAGCGAAGTCAGACACCATCGCCTGCTCGCTGTCCGACCAGGCCACGACCACGATGTCGGCATCCTCGGGCATCGGCCCACCCACAAGCACCGCAAGATCGTCGCCCGACTCGTAGTGGTAGATCGAGGGCGGCGCCGCAAAACCAACGCCAGGCAACGGCATCGGCGCAGGCGGCTCGGGGACGACTGGCTCCTGAACTTCGATGACATGGGTCACACGCTGCTGAAGCTCGTTGTCCAGCCGAGCCAGGAGCTGAAGCTGGATACCGCCCGCGGGCAGCACGTCCAACGCACTGGACGGGATCAACAGGTCGTCACCCACGATGAATGCGAACTCATCGACCATCCGCTGCTCTTCTTTCGACCACGCCAGCGCAAGGATGTCGCCCCCCTCCGGCATCGACTCGGCCAAGCCTACACGGATCGGCTCACCGCTATCGCGCACATACACGCCGGGCGTATCCACAAAGCCGATTTCAGGCAGCACCGACACGGGCGTCTCGGGTATCACCATCTCCAGGTTCATCCGAACGATGCTGTGGACCTGCGAAGAACGCCGCACCAGAAGCTGGAGCTGCACTTCCCCCGCCGGCAGCATGTCCAGCCGATCCCCACGGATGACCGGGTTGTCCAGGTCCAGCTCATGTGCAAACGCATCGATGATCCGCGACTCTTCATTCGACCAGGCGATCGCGATGATGTCGGCATCCGCCGGCATAGGCCCATCCATGTGCACCCGCAGAACGCCGCCCGAGCCACGCGTGTAGCTGCCGGGCTGGTCACGGAATGAAACCACGGGCAGCTCGTCCGCCGCTTCCAGGTTGCCCAGCACCGTCACGGGGCTGGCAGCACCCGACTCACCGCCGCCGACCACCACCACCTGCGGGGTTGAGGGTACGTTGCTGTTGCGGGTATCCGAAGGTGCGGCGATGGGCTCATCCACGCCCTCTACGGTATCACTTTGTTCGGCTTCTGTCAAGGTGTCGCGGCGGATCGTGAATCGGATCGTCCGGTGGTAATCCACGCCGTTTTCAAGCACCGCAGTGACTTCAAGCTCGTAATCGCCTTCCGGAAAAGTCGAGATATCCCACGGCGCCTCGCGACCGGTTTCCGGATCGATCGACAGCGCGTGGTTCTGGCCCTTACGGGCATAAATGCGTTCGATAGGCCCGCTGAGCTCATAGAGAATCAGGTCGGTGCGGCCGATCAGCCGGACCCGAAGCCCGAGCTCGTCCGCGACAAGCTGGCCGTCGCGGACCCCCTCGATGTCGGTGATGTAAGCGATCGATGCCCGTGCCGAACTCGCAACCAGCATCAAGACCGCGCAGCACAGCAACACAACAGGCTGAGCCCAGCGCATGCGAGATTTTCGGATTACAGGCTTCTTGAACATCATGCCTTATCACTCCTGCCCGGTTCGACGATCGACTCCAGCGGCTTACACCACGTGATCCGTCATCGGCCCCATCCTCCCTGTGTCCTTGGGCCCGAGCAGATCAAAAGCCCTATTCCCAAAGAACGATCCGTATAGCCCCACCAGCTTCACACCGAGACAGTTACGACCGTAATGACCACTACGATCAACGCTCGCTGGCTTCCGGCATGCACGGATCAGAATGTGAACCAGCGGACAACGTGCATACACCCCCCATCCAGCATAGCCGTCACAGTCGGAGCAGCATCGCGGGGCGGGCGTGTCATGCCGCCCTGATATGACGAGCAGCATTCCAGCCCCGGGCACGCCGACACGCCCAGCCGCCCTTCCCGTTACATCT
Source organism: Planctomycetota bacterium (assembly GCA_039193915.1). Taxonomy (GTDB): domain Bacteria; phylum Planctomycetota; class Phycisphaerae; order Phycisphaerales; family Phycisphaeraceae; genus JAHQVV01. Next base: position 2,758 of record JBCCWH010000014.1, on the reverse strand, counting down.
TAGGACCCACCGTTCTCATCGGCAGGTCACCACAGCCCGCGAGCCAAAAGCAACGGCATCGCCCCCTGAAAAACCGGAAAAACACCGTTGATGCAAAAAAAATATTCTGCATGAACCGTTCTTCACACTGCACGGAAATGCTGCACAAGTAGCAACTTACCCAGCCTCCAAAATCAGATTAAGCCGATTTAATGCGGAAAAACGGCAAAAACGGCTGCAACCCCCTACAAGTCGCTCCCACATCTGAGTATACTCCCCGCCGAACGAGGGCATGGTTCACGCTGCAACTGCGACGCCATGCCTGCGGACCCGGTGCTTCGCACAACGGGTCTCGTTCGGGCCGACCCATGGATGGGCCGGTTGCGAAAGCCATCGGACGGTGCCGCCACTCTCCCCACCCCGCGCTGGCCACCGCCCCTCACTATTTTTTTGGCTCGATGAGTAGCGCGATCCCTGCGCGCTATCACACCGGGCCGGACTGGGAACAAGCCGTATGAAATCCCCTGCTGTCCGTCTCTTACGACTCCACGCGATCTTTGCTTTGATGCTCGGCTGCCTGCTGGCGTCTTCAGCCTCGGCCGAGACCTACCGCATCCTTGAGCGCACCCCGTTGGGCAACGTCGTCTCGCGAGCCGCCGAAGCCCAGGAGCCCCGCGATGGGATCGATCCCGTCACGTACCACGAGACCTTCTCGACGCCGACGGACAGCCGACACGCCCAGATCCTATGGATTGCCTCCGGCAACACCATCGTGATCGACCGGGAATCGATCACCGAAGACGAAGCCTACCCGATGGTCGTCTCGGCCTCGCTCCCCGCCGGCAGCGACCTGATGTATCAGGTGTCGACCGAAAACGGCGGTGTCATCCGGGCGTTTACCCATACGACGGCCGGCCCCGACTGGTCGGTCGACCATGAAAGACTCGCAGCCCTGGGGGATGGCGAGTACGACCTGCACGTCACGATCCGCACCCCCGGCGCCGAGCAGACACGGGCGGTCCAGCGGATCGAAATCCGTGGCGCACAGACCGACGGTGGCAACACCGTGCCCACCCCCTCCACGCCGCACCCCGAAGTGGCTGCCCCGGCCAACCCCATCAACCCGGTCGCGCTCACGCCGTTGATGGAGTGGGAACTGCCCGACGATGGACGCATCATCTACGTCTCGTCGTCATCCGGCGACGACCGAAACGACGGGCGCTCGCCGCAGAAAGCCGTCCGCACACTCGACCGGGGCTATGCCCTAGTCCGAGACAATCGGCCCGACTGGCTCCTGCTCAAACGCGGCGATGTCTGGGAGATGCCCGACGACGAAACCGGTGATTTCCGAGCCTGGCACAAGTCCGGTCGCTCCGCGCTCGAGCCTATGATCATCGGGGCCTACGGCGACCCCGACGACGACCGACCACGCATCGACTCCAACGGCGGCGGCGTCCTCAAGTACCTCTACGTCTCGAACCTCGTCATCCGCGACCTCCACTTCTACGCCAACCAGCGCGACCCCGAAAGCCCTGACTTCGACGGCGGCGGCAGCTACCGCGAGTTCGGCCTGCACATGGCACGGGCGGAAAACGTCGTCATCCAGGGCTGCCTCATCGAGTACTTCCACACCAACGTCATGCTCCGTACGGACACCGAGCCCGAGGACACCCGCCTGACGAACATCCGCTTCAACCGCTGTGTCATCCGTAACGCCTACCGACTTGATGGCGACGACTCGCACGGCGTCTACTGCAAACACGTCGCCGGCATCGCGTTCACCGAGTGTGTCTTCGACCACAACGGCTGGATCGAAGGCGTCGACGACGCCTACCGCACCGGCCGAAGCCACAACGTCTACTTCAGCGACTCGACCCAGATGACCCTGGAAGGCTGTGTCTTCTCACGCGAATCGTACCTCTCGCTCAAGATCCGCTGCGAGATCGAGGGCTGGTGCCGCGACGTCTCGATCCGTGACAACCTCTTCCTCGGGTGCCCCTACCCGATCGAGCTTGGCGACAACGGCCCCGAAGACGTGTTCAACTACGTCGACGTCACCCTGCAGAACAACGTCTTCGCCCGCACGGTCGGCTGGCCCATCGACGCGCCACGCAACCTCGCGGTCAAGATCACGCGGGCACGCAACGTCCTGGTCGACCGCAACCTCTTCGTCGACAACGGCGTCCACGGCTCGGACCGCAACGAAGCCGTCCGCGCCAGCGCCAGCCACGCCCTCGAAAACGTCACGATCAGCAACAACGACGCCTTCCTCCCCACGCCCAGGGGCGACGACATGTTCTCGACCCACTACCGCGATCAACGCAGCGTCTCGGGCGTCCGGTTCATCAACAACCGCGAGAACATCGCCCACGGCCGATACGAAGACTCCGGCGTCAGCGTCGAGAACTACCTCCAGCGCATCAACCGCTTCGAGGCCCGGCAGGACCCGGTCGACACGTTGATGAAACTCCTCGCCGACGAATTGACCGAGGGCGACCCCGTGACAACGATCGCCGATGTCGTGAAGTACTACCAAGACGGCTTCACGCTGATCGAGTAGCCACACGCCAGACAACCCACTACATAGAAAACACCCCGCGACAGCGAGGTGTTTTTTTTATTGGGAGACCGAATGGGTGTTAGAGCAACTGGCGCGATTGATCTCCATCTGTCATGATGTTGTTTTCAGGCATGGAGGCCTTGTTGATGACCTATTCGATGGACTTGCGTGAACGGGTGGTGGCGGCGGTCGAAGGGGGTGAGGCGATCGCTTCGGTGG
>JBCCWH010000013.1:0-53781 GCA_039193915.1 Planctomycetota bacterium | reverse complement strand
GGAACGCGCCGATACGCATTACAATTCCAGCCGAAACCCCAGACCCGGTACCCGAATCCACACCTGAATCCCGAGACCTCTCATGCTGATCTTCGACGGCCACCTCGACATGGCCATGAACGCACTGGACCATGAACGCGGGCAGACTTGGGACGTCGGGCACATCCGTGAGCGTGAAGCCGGGGGTGTCCACGACGGCCGTGGGATCAGCACGGTGAGCATCCCCGAACTCCGTGCGAGCAATACACCTGTGGTGCTGACAACGATCATCGCGCGGTGCAAGCCGTATGTCGATGCCTGTCGGGAGAACGTCAACGACGGCGACTGGCCGGCGCAGTCGATGAGCCACGCGGTCGGGATGGGGCAGCTTGCGTACTACAAGCTGCTGGCGGGGCGCGGGGACCTGAAGATCCTCACGACGGCGTCGGGCCTGCGCGAGCACCTGGACGAGTGGCGGGCCGACCCGGTCTCGACGCCGGTCGGCATCATCCTCACGATGGAAGGCGCCGACCCGATCACGACGCCCGCCGAGTTGGAGCAGTGGCACGGGCTCGGGCTTCGCACGCTCATGCTCGCGCACTTCGGCCAAAGCCGATACGCCCACGGCACCCCCGGCAGCAGCGACGGCGGCAAAGGCAACCCGCACGATGTGGACGGGCCGCTCAGCGATATGGGCCGACAACTCCTGCCGATCATGGAACGGCTGGGCATGCCGCTTGACCTGACACACACGGCCGACCAGACCTTCGCCGAGGCGGCGGACCGGTTTGGGGGCCGGATCTATTCGAGCCACACCTGCTGCCGATCGTTGAGCGACATCCCACGCAACCACACCGACGCGCAGCTCAAAACGATCATCGAACGCGGCGGCGTGATCGGGCTGCCGCTGCTGAACTACTTCCTCGATAAGACATGCAAGGAAGACAGCCCGAAGAGTGATGTGCCGTTGACCAAGCTCGCCGACCACGCGGACCACATCTGCCAGCTCGCGGGCAGTGCGCAGCACATCGCGCTGGGCACCGATGCGGACGGCGGGTTCGGGGCCGAGCACATCCCCGCGGAGATCGACACGCACCGCGACCTGCATAAGCTTGTGGACACGCTGCAAGGCCGAGGCTGGAGCGACGACGATGTCGCGTTGCTGATGTTCGGCAACTGGTTCCGCTTTTTTAGTGAGACGCTTCCCACGTAGGGTGGGTGGAGCGCAGCGCAACCCACCGTGAGTTCCCAATGTAGTTGGCAGCGCGCGGTGGGTATCGCTCGCGGACTCGCTCCACCCACCCTACGATTGTCTTCAACATGCCCCCACGTCTCTTCACCCACAAGCTGCTTTCGCCCAACGACCTCGAACCCAGCGACCCACGTATGCGGGTGGTGGGGGTGTTCAATCCTGGCGTGGTCGATGTGGGCGGTCGCACAGCGATCCTGGCTCGTGTCGTGGAGCAGCCGGTCGAGGCGCGTGATGGGTTTTTCCCTTCGCCACGCTACGGTGAAGGCGGCCTCTGCATAGATTGGCTGGCGTGCGACGACTGCGATACCGACGACCCGCGCACGCTGGTCTCGAAAACCACGGGGCGGGTGCGGCTGCGTTTTGTGTCACACCTCCGGCTGTTTTGGGCAGAGCACAGCGGGCCGGGGTACGCCGCGTCTGCGGCCGAAGCGTTACGCATTATGCCCGCTGGCCCGCATGAGTTGTACGGCATCGAAGACCCACGGATCACACGCATCGATGACACGTACCACATCACCTACGTCGGCGTCTCGCCGTTTGGCGTGTGCACGATGCTGATGCAGACCCGGGACTTTGGGACGTTTGAACGCCAAGGTGTCATGCTCCCGCCGGATAACAAGGATGTGCTGTTGTTCCCCGAGCGTGTCGGCGGGCGGTACGCGATGCTGCATCGGCCGATGCCGAGTATGAATTTCGCCCCGCCGCGCGTGTGGTTCGCCCAGAGCGACGACCGGGTCTCATGGGGCGGGCATCGGCCGGTCGAGGGTGTATCGATGGGCGGCGCGTTCCGCGACCGCGCGGGCGGGAGCACGCCGCCGATCCTCACCGAGCGCGGCTGGCTGGTGCTCGTGCACGGATCCGACAAGCAACCCGGCGATGGCGGGGCAGGTGTCTACTCGGCAGGGGCTGTGATCCTGGATCGCGACGAGCCGTGGCACGTGGTCGCTCGGACGCCCGAGCCGTTCATGCGGCCCGAGCATGACTTCGAGAAGCGCGGCTTCGTTGACAACGTCGTGTTTCCGACCGCTGCGATCGTTCGTAACAACCGACTCGACGTGTTCTACGGCGCAGCGGATGGACACGTCGGGGTGTGTGGTTTTGATCTGGCGAGTCTGGAGTCCGCATGCGCCCCGCTTGAACGATAGCGCTATCACGCGCTGGCCAAGGCGTGACGGATACCAGCGTTTGGGTCCGCGAAACAGTCAGCTCAGTCTTTTTCTTCGAAAAAATGTCGGGTGTACTGTTCGGGCCGTGATGTCGCGTTTCGGTTACGCCACACCTCCCCGGTTTCCGTATCCAGGAGATACGCGACGTCGCCGATGGCAGTGATCTCATAGCGTTGTGCTTGGATAACGACCCCACTGATTGCGTCGTTCTGCTTACTCACAGAGTCCTGCGGTGTCTTATTGCCGAAGGCCGGCAGTAGCATCGTGGTCAGCACGGCCGAGACGACGCCACCGATCATCATGCTCTGAAGGTGGTAACGGTTCTGCATAGTGGGCTCCTGGATGAGGGTGGGCTGATACGTACATCGCCGCAGCATCCTAAAGGACGGCGGCCGACGACGAAGGTTTCATTGATAGGATTCCGGCGTCCGTAGGCCGCCGGCTGTCGCTCGGTTTTTCCCAATCACCGCGTTGCGCTCACACCACCATTGCCAGCTTGTTCAACCCGTTGTAGGCCGCAACTTTGTAGGCCTCGGCGAGGGTCGGGAAGTTGAAGACGTTGTTGATGAAGAACTCGGCCTTGCCTTTGAGCGCCATCACGGTCTGCCCGATGTGGATCAGCTCGGTCGCGCCGGTGCCGATGGCGTGGACGCCGAGGATCTCGTGGGTGTCCTGGTGGATGAGGAGCTTGAGGATGCCGTTCTCATCGCCCAGCAGCTTGCCACGTGCGATCTCGCGGTAGTTGGCGATGCCCGCTTCATAGGGGATGCCTTCGTCGGTGAGTTGCTGCTCGGTCTTGCCGACCATGGAGATCTCGGGCACCGCGTAGATGCCGTAGGGGAAGAGCTTCTGGTTCCAGTCCTCGACGGCGACATCGAAGGCGTGGCAGATCGCGCGTCGGCCCTGCTCCATCGACGTCGATGCGAGCGCGGGGAAGCCGATGACATCGCCCGCGGCGTAGACATGCTCGACGGGCTTGGGGTTGTCGGGGTCGTCCATGTTGAGCGTCTGGTAGTGCTCGTTGACCCGGAGGCGTTCGCGGTCGTCGTAGGTGATACCGACGTTTTCCAGGCCGAGCTTTTTGCAGACGCCCTGTCGGCCGACGCAGTAGAGCAGGGCCTCGGCGCGGAGGGTCTTGCCCGACTCGAGCTGGGCCTCGACGAGTGAGCCGTGGACGCTGCGGCCGTTGCCCTCGTGGGGCGGGACGGGGCGGATTCCCTCGACTTTTTCGCCGGTGCGGAGGGTGATGCCGGACTGCCGCATGAAGTACTGGAAGGCGTCGGCGATTTCCTGGTCCAGGAAGCCGAGCACCTGGTTGCGGCCCTCGACGAGGGTGACGCGGACGCCGAGGGTGGCCATGATGCAGGCGTATTCGGTGCCGATGACCCCGCCGCCGACGACGATCAGCGACTTGGGCAGGTCCTGGAGTTGGAGGAACATGTCCGAGCAGAGGATGTCCTTGTCGTTGAAGGGGACATGCTCGGGCCGGGCCGGGCGTGTGCCGACGGCGACGACGAACTTGTCGGCGGTGAGCATCTCGCTGCTGTCGTCGCGGACGATCTGGAGGAGGTTGGGCCCCTCGAAGTGTGCGGTGCCCCAGATGAGGTCGACGTTGTTGCGCTCGAACTGGTCGAGGATGACTTCCCACTCGTGGCGGATGACCTCGTCGGCGACCGAGACGATGTCCTTGATCGTGATGTCCTTCTTGACCCGGCAGGACGCGCCGTAGAGCGAGCGTTTGTTGATGCCTGTCAGGTGGAGGGCCGCTTCGCGCAGGGCTTTGGACGGGATGGTGCCGGTGTTGATCTGTGCGCCGCCGACGACCTTGGCCTTCTCGATGATGGCGACGTTTTTGCCGAGCTTGGCGGCCTGGATCGCGGCTTTTTGGCCCGCGGGGCCGGTGCCGATGACGATGACGTCGTAATGTCTCATAGCGGAGTGTTCCGTGGCGATCGGGGATTCGGTACAGCCGGTATCGACCCGACAGCTTAGCCAGATTAACGTCTGCACGGGGTTATTGGGCGATCCCACAGGGACCAGGCGTATCTCGGATTCTTAGCCAGCGTTTGGCACCGTGACGCGAAGCCATGAGACGTCCTGCTCCGCCGAGGCGGTCAGTGGCCCCGTCCCCGGCGCGAGCAGGGCGGTTTGGCCTCGTCCGATCACGACCGGTTCGCCATCGCGTGGGCTCACGGCGATCTGCCCCGACAGGAGCATCCAAACCTCGGGCTGATGCGCCCACCACGTCCGGGTGTGCCCAGCCTTGGCGTCGATGCGTTCGATCTGGAAGAACGGGCAGCGCACGAGCCGCTCACGCCTTGCCGTAGGCTCGCGACGATCGACGCGCACTTCCCATTGGCTGGGGCCATCGCTGGGGGCGGACTCGAAGTCGATACATGCGATCGCCTGATCGACGTGAAGCTCGCGGTGGGTACGGCCCCAGTCGTAGACGCGAAACGTCGTGTCGCTGGGGGTCTGCACCTCGGCAACCAAGACACCCGCGCCAAGCGCATGGCACGTCCCGCTGGGCAGGTAGTGGCAGTCGCCCGCTGCAACAGGCACGGTGTTGAGCAGGGGGAGGACCGCGTCGTCGTGGTTGGCCGCGAGCGCTGCGCGGAATTGATCCGCATCGACGCCTGGCTTCAGGCCCTTATAGATCACAGCACCGGGCTTGGCGTCGACGATGTACCAGGCCTCGCTCTTGAGATGGGCCTCGGGGTGCACCGCGGCGTACTCGGGCGAAGGGTGGACCTGGACCGAGAGGTTCTCGCTCGCGTCGAGGTACTTGATCAGTAGGGGGAACGCAGCAGTAGCACCCGCGATGTCGCCTGTGATCCGGCTTTGGTGCTCGTCGATCAACGCGTCGATCGACGTCCCCGCCAGCGGGCCGTTGGCGATGACGGAGTGCTCCGCGTTGCCGCCGCCGCCCGAGGCGCTGGTGCTCGCGAGGTCCACGAGTTCCCACGACTCGCCGATCGGCGTGTCCGCGTCGCCGGGCAGCGTCCGGCCGAGCCGTTCGAATGCGCGGCCGCCCCAGACCTTCTCCTTGTAAATTGGCTCGAACAACAGCGGGTACAGCAAGGTCGTTTCAGGCATCGTTTGGGGCTCACAGGGCGTGATGTCGGCTCTCCAGATTAACATTCGGTCGAAAGACCCTTGTTTTTGCAGCCTAGTTTGCTAACAATGAGTCAAGTAGGCAACCGCCTGCCGATCCCGGGTTGTAAAACTGGAGGCCATGATGCGAAAGCTGTTGTTCGTTGTTCTGCTGTTCGCCCTGACGATGTCGGTGCCCGCTGTCGCTGGGGACTGCACGGATTCGCATGAGCAGGCCACGGTGATCCGCGATTCGAGCAGCCGATACACCACCCACGACCGTCTCCGTCCGCTGACCTCGACCTACCTCGACACCGCCAGCACACGGCTGGTCGATGCCCGGCGTGGCTTCCGACCCTACAACACCGTCTACCGCGATGGGCGATGTGTCAGGCCGGTCCGGCACCGGGCCTTCAGCATCCACCCCCGGCCCAGCTACCACGCCCGCAACCGCCCCCAGGCCGAACGCACCGGCGTCTTGCAGTTCCGTGGCCAGTCGCGCAGCGACAACACCGAACGCGCCAGCGAGCAAACGCGGGCAACCCAGCCGATGGTCGTCGTGATCCGGGACGAGCGCCCCGATCGTGAGCCGGCCCAGCCCGAGGCGCAGCCCGAACCCGCCGAGCCGATGGTCGTCACGATCTACGAAGGCGAGGCCGAGATGCCCGAGACCCGTGGCGCGGTCATCGTCCGCAAGGACGGCACAGTGATCTCCGTCGGCGACTAAGCGATCTGCCACGGCGGTAACCGGTATCAAGCCGAGATGCCACGAAGCACCCCATTGCTTTCTTCCCTCCGGAAGCCCGCGTGAAGCAGTTGATCGCGGGCTTCTTTTTGGTTCGGGTTTCGGGTTAGGGTTCTCGGGTTTCGGCCTGGAGGCTCACCTATAGCACCCAAGCCCACGGCTTTGCCGCAGGCAACGATGTGGGATCACCCCACCGAAACCCCAGTCCCGAGACCCCAGACCCTTCCCTATAATCCCCCTATGACACCACGCAGACCCACACGCCAGGTCGCCGTCGGCGACGACCGCGTCGGCAAAGTCCTCATCGGCGGCGGCATCGGCGGGACCACGCCCGCGCCGATCTCGGTCCAGTCGATGACGGCCGGGTACACCCACGACATCGATACCTGCGTCGCCGAGATCAACAAGCTCGCTGCCGCGGGGGCGGATATCGTCCGCGTCGCTGTGCCCGGCCGCAACGACACCGATGCGCTCAAGGAGATCCTCCCGCAGGTGCGCGTGCCGATCGTCGCGGATGTCCACTTCCACTTCGGCCGAGCGCTCGAGTCTGTTGAAGCCGGGGTCCACAAGATCCGCCTGAACCCCGGCAACATCTCCGACCGCAAACAGGTCGAGGACGTCATCGCCGCGTGCAAAGAAGCCAACGGCGGCAAGGGCATCCCGATCCGCATCGGCGTCAACGAGGGCTCGATCGTCGAGCGCAAGGACAAGCAGAAACGCATGAAGGAGCTCGGCGGCGTCTTCTCCGACAACAAGCACGGCCACTTCCTGGCCATCATGATCACCAAGCTCGAAGAATACCTCGACATCTTCTACGACAACGACTTCTACGACATCACCATCAGCGCCAAGTCGCCCGACCCGTCGCTCGTGATCGCCGCCTACACCGAGGTCAGCAAACGCTTCGACCACCCGCTCCACCTGGGTGTCACCCACGCGGGCCCGAAAGAGACCGGCACGATCCGGAGCGTCGTCCCGCTCGGACATTTGCTCGCCTCCGGGGTCGGCGACACCATCCGCATCAGCTACGCCAACGACCCGGTCTACGAAGTCGAAGACGGTTTGGAACTGCTCTACGTCCTCGGGCTGCGCGAGCGCGTCGGCGTGGACCTCATCGGCTGCCCGACGTGCGGGCGGATCCAGGTCGACCTGTTCACCCTGATCCAAGATGTGCGGGCCAAGCTCGCCGAGCTCACGCTGCCGATCAAGGTCGCGGTCATGGGCTGCATCGTCAACGGCCCGGGCGAGGCGGAGGGCGCGGACGTCGCGATCTTCGCCGGCAACAAGCGCGGCATCATCTACGTCCAGGGCCAGAAGGTCGCCAACGTCCCCGAGGAAGAGATCCTCGAACGCCTGCTATCGGAGTGCAAGCAGTTCGAGGACAAGGTTCAGCGCGGCGAAGCCAAGCTCGGCGAGAAGGTCGTCGAGATCGCCCCGCCCGACCCGATCGGCGAGCTGGGCAGCGGCTTCGACAAGATCGCCGCGGGGGATGTGGATGAGGCACCGGGCTACAACGGACTGACCATTGGGCAGACCGATGCGTAGCGCGTGTACGAACAAGCCCGTTTAGCCGGCGGCCTACGGACGCCGGACATCATGGCGTTTAGGGGGTTAAACGCCCGGCGGCCGGAGGCCGCCGGCTAAACACCCCTCGCATTCGCTGACCCCAGCACCATGGGAGTGACCTTGATGACTCATGTTTTCTCCATCGCCCTCGCCTTGCTCATGGTGACCGATGCCGCCGCGGAGCAATCCGAACGGGCGCACGCGACCGTCCTCGCCGCCGCGATCCAGGTCGATTCCGCGATGGGCGAGCCGGCTGCGAATCGCGAGCGGCTGCTTGCGTTGGCAGAGGAAGCCGCCGAGCACGGCGCGAAGCTGATCGTCCTGCCCGAGACCGCCGTCACGGGCTACATGTCGTACGACATCACGACGACCTGGCAGGTCGGGGAGTATGAAATCACCGACGGGCTCGTCGGCCGCGACCCGAGCGACGCCGCCGAGACCGTGCCCGGCCCATCCACCGACGCCTTCGCGGCACTGTCCGACGAGCACGACTGCTACATCACCGTGCCTATCCTCGAGGTCGACCGCAAGACAGGCCGCTACTACAACACCATCGTCGTCGTCGGCCCCGAGGGCGAACGCGCGATCCACTACCGCAAACGCGACCCCTGGCAGTACGCCGAGCGCGGCTGGGCTTGGGTCGGCAACCTCGGTAACCCGGTGGTCGATACACCCTACGGCCGCATCGGCACGATCATCTGCTACGACATCCACGACCAGGGCCCGGTGATGGCCGGGCTCAAGGTCGACCACCTGCTGTACTGCATCGCATGGGTGGACCACGAAGACAGCGACTGGTTTGATGTCCGCCTTCCCGAGCGGGCGGCGACGCATGACTTCAACATCATCGGCGCAAACTGGTGTCGCCCCGCGGAGTACGACGGCCCGGCGTGGCACGGCCACGGGATGAGCCGCATCATCGCTCGCGATGGAACGATCCTCGTGCAGGCGGCGGATGATCCTGAACAGCCCGTCGAGATTCTCTACGCACAACTGCCGATCCCGCCGGCAGAAGACGCCGCGGGCTCGCACGGGGGGCCCGACGCACCCGGCCAGGAAACCAACGAGTAGCTACCCGCCACGCCTGCACGGACCGAGTGCGCTGACGCCGCAGGCCCAAGGGCCGAACACAACCGCAAGGCTCCGGCTAGAATCTCGCCATGCGAGTGAAGCCCCGGCACATGGTCCTCTACGGCGTGATCCTCGCTGTGCTGGCCGCGTTCCTCATCTGGCCGATCACGCTCACCGTCTGGGGCGGCTTCGTCCAGCCCGAGGGCGCACCCGACGCCGGCGACTTCACGCTCCGCTACTTCCTCAGCCCCGAGGTCGGCGTCCTGCGCGACCCGCTCTATGTCCAGGGGCTTGTCAACGCGTTGATGATCGCGGTGTGTACCACGCTGCTCTGCCTCGTCATCACACTGCCCATGGCGTCCATCGCCGCGAAGTACAGCTTCCCCGGCAAGTCGCTGGTCAGCGCCTTGGTCCTCGTCCCGCTCATCCTCCCGCCGTTCGTCGGCGCGATCGGGCTGCGCGCGATCCTCGGCCGATCCGGCGCGATCAATTCCTTCCTCAAATGGATCGGCCTGCGCAGCGATAGCGCCCCCGGCATCGACTTCCTCGGCGGCGAGTTCCACCTGCCGTTCATCGGGCCGGTCGACGGCACCTTCGCGGCCGTCGTTCTGATGGAGGCGCTCCACCTCTACCCGATCCTCTACCTCAACATCACCGCCGCGATGGCGAACCTCGACCCATCGCTCGACGAGGCCGCGCTCAACCTCGGCGCAAGCCGGTGGAAACGCTTCCGCCAGTGCACGCTCCCGCTCATCCTGCCCGGCATCTTCGCTGGCGGCACGATCGTCTTTATCTGGTCCTTCACCGAGCTGGGCACACCGCTCATGTTCGAGTACACCAACGTCACGCCCGTGCAGGTGTTCTACGGCCTCAGCGAGATCGGCGACAACCAACGCCCCTACGCACTCGTCGTCGTCATGCTCGTCGTCGCCGTGCTGCTCTACATGCTGGGCAAGTGGGCGTTCGGCGGCCGGGCGTACGCGATGCAGTCCAAGGCCCAGCACGCGCAGGCGGCGCAGAAGCTGACCGGGCTCAAGGCGCTGGGCGCGGCCGTGCTCTTCCTCGGCATCACCGCGCTGGCCGTTATGCCGCACCTCGGCGTGATCTTCACCTCCGTCTCCGGCATGTCCGAAGGCAGCGACTGGTACCGCACCGTCCTGCCCCAGGACTTCACGCTCGAACACTACGAGGGCATGCTCACCCACGAGCTCGCGGTCAACTCCATCCGAAACTCACTGGTCTACGCGATCTCCGCGATGGTGCTCGCGATCCTCCTCGGCCTCTCGATCGCCTTCCTCACCGTCCGCCTCAAGATCAAGGGCGGCTGGCTGCTCGACGCGCTGGGGATGCTCCCGCTCGCCGTGCCCGGGCTCGTCATGGCGTTCGGCTACGTTGCGATGTCGCTCAACGCGCCCTTCCCGCAGATCGCGGCGTTCTTCCAGAAAAACCTGGGCGGCAACGACCCGAGTTCGCTCTTCTACCAGTTTGGCTCGCTCTTCCAACTCCGTGGTGCGCTGCCCAACCCGCTGGTGTTTCTGGTGGTTGCGTACACGATCCGCCGGCTGCCCTACATCCTCCGCTCCGCCGCGGCCGGGCTTGAGCAGACCTCAGGCCAACTCGAAGAGGCCGCGCTGAACCTCGGCGCGTCGGGCATGACCGCGCTAAGGCGCATCGTCGTCCCGCTCATCATGGCCAACCTCATCGCCGGCGGCATCCTCGTGTTCAGCTTCGCGATGCTCGAAGTTAGCGACTCGCTTATCCTCGCCGAGCGCCAGCCCGACTACCCGGTGACCAAAGCCATCTGGGACCTCTACAACCGCCTGGGCGACGGCCCCTTCATCGCCAGCGCCATGGGCGTCTGGGGCATGGCCCTACTCACCGTGACGCTGGTCGGGGCTAGCGTGCTGATGGGTAAGAAGCTGGGGGCGATTTTCAGGGTGTGAGCATTGTCATCGCTACTGCCGGATCATTGTTCGCTCACGGAGAGGTCGATGTACCTAATCAAAAGTCGTCAACTTTGGGGCGGCTATGGCTATAACCTGATCAATGCGACGGCTGCACGAAAATGCTGGGAGACCTGTCCTCCCTTACAGATTAGTCGGCTTGGTCCGTTTGTACCCCCTTTGTACTTGTGCGGGTCGAAGGTGATTGTTTCTGATCGGGTAAAGAGACAGTTGGAACAGGACCGTCCGTTCGATGCAAAGTTTCAGCAAGTTGTCTACGAACATATCCACAGGCTCGACTGGCATGAGTGGGATTTGTCAGCAGATGATCCCAAGTGGTTTCCTAAGGGCGGTGAACCTGATGACTATTTTTGGCAAGCTATGCCCCCATTATGGTTGCCGCGCTTGGTCCATCGTTATCTGTCAAGAAGAATTGCTCGACAGATGGAGCCGAGTTGGGAGTTGTTGTTGCCCATTATACCTTGTGATGTGAAGTGGCTAGGCCTTGGATGCAAGCGTGATAGTTGCTACTCGTATGAAGTCCGTAACACCGATGAAGCACATGCCGGATTGTTCTACAGCTCAGACAAACTCCTCTATCCGCTCGCCGCGGAAGATGCTAAGCAATGGTTCGAAGAAAACATCAATGAGTGGGTTCATTTCGAGCCGATTCGTACTGTCTAGTCCAGTTGGTGGCCGGGGTTGAGCGAAGCGAACCCCCGGGGGTGTCAAACAACTTGCCCCTCTGGCGTGAGGGGCAAGATGCCGGGGCTCGATATGATGGTGCTATGTCTGAATCAGAAGCTCACCCCAAACGCCGACGCCTCCCGTGGTACGCTCGGTGGGTGCTTTACATCGCGGCCATTTATCTCGCCTACTGCACGCTTCTGTTTTTTGTTCAGCACAAGCTGATCTTCCCGGCGGCGATGGCGGGGCAGGCGCAGCCGATCCCGGTGCATCGTGATGCGGTCAAGCTCGAAATCGACACCGAGCAGGGCACCAGTGTCGCCTGGTTCATCCCCGCCCCCGGCAGTTCGGGAGATAACCCCACGCCAATAGCCATCTTCTTCCACGGCAACGCCGAGTTGGTCGATCACCAGCACGCGATCATCGACCTGTACCACTCGCTCGGCGCCAGCGTGCTGTTGCCCGAGTACCGGGGCTACGGCGGCGACGGCGGGAGCGAGGGCAGCCCGTCGCAGGCGCACCTTGTTGCAGATGCCGAGGCGTTCTACGACCTCGCGGTTGTGCTGCCGGGGGTGGATGGCGAGCGCGTTGTGATCCACGGCCGATCCATCGGCGGGGGCGTCGCGGCGCAGCTCGCGGACCGTCGGCCGTGCGCTGCAGTAGTCGTCGAGTCCACCGGGACAAGCGTTGCACGCAAGGCGTGGGGGTTCGGCGTCCCGCCGTTCATCGTGCGTAGCCCGTTCTATACCGCCCGCGTGTTCCACGAACTCGATGTGCCGGTGATGATCATGCACGGCGAGCACGACGACATCTTCCCCTACCAGCACGCCCGCGACCTGCTCGCCGCCGCGCCCAACGGGGTGCTGGTACCGTTCGATGCCGGGCACAACGACCTGGGCACCGGCCCCGAGCGCGAGCGGTATGGCGAAGTAGTCGAAACGCACCTGCGTAACGCAGGCGTAATCCCCGCAGCGACAGAGGAAGCCCACGGTCATTGACCGTGGGCTTCGGCGTGCCTGCTGGTTTGTGGCTTGCGTTCTCAGTTATCGAACTGCGCATCGAACGCGATGTTACTGCTGGGGAAGTCCACCGCGCGTACAAAGTCGCAGGCCTCGGTCGCGCCGTGCTCGCGGTCCATGCGGGTGTCTTCCCACTCGACACTGAGCGGCCCGGCGTAGGCGATGTCGTTGAGCGCGACGATGATCTCCTCGAAGTTGATGTCGCCGTGGCCAAGCGAGCGGAAGTCCCAGTAGCGCCTGGGGTCGGCGAAGGTGGTGTGCCCGCCGAAGACGCCGACCTCGCCCGTGCCGTGGCCCCACCACACGTCTTTCATGTGGCAGTGGTAGATGCGGTCTTTGAACTGGTAGAGGAACTTGACGTAGTCGACGCCCTGGTAGCCCAGGTGCGACGGGTCGTAGTTGAAGCCGAAGCGTTTGTGGCCTTTCACCGCATCGATCGCGCGCTGCGCGGTGACGATGTCGAAGGCGATCTCGGTGGGGTGGACCTCGAGGGCGAAGTTGATGTCTTCCTTGTCGAAGGCGTCGAGGATCGGGCCGAAACGCTTGGCGAAGTCGGCGTAGCCCTTGTCCCAGTAGGCCTGGTCGGTGGGGGGGAAGGCGTAGATCGCGTGCCAGATGGATGAGCCGGTGAAGCCGTTGACGACACCGGGGAAGTCGTCGCCCTTGGCGCCGGACTTCCTGCCGCGCCCCGGCTTGTTGTTGAGGAAACGTCGGCAGGCCTTGGCGGACTTGGCGAGCTTCTTCGCGGCGCGCTTGCGGACGGCTTCGGGCTTGCCGTCGCCCCAGACATCCTCGGGCAGGATCAGCTTGTGCCTTTCATCGATCAGGTCGCAGACGGCCTGGCCCACGAGGTGCATCGAGATCGCCTGGCAGGTGAGGCCGTTGTCAGAGAGGACTTCCCAACGCTGTTTGCAGTACTTGTCGCTGCGGGCGGCCTGATCGACATCGAAGTGGTCGCCCCAGCAGGCGAGTTCAAGGCCGTCGTAGCCGAAGGACGCGGCCTTCTCGCAGATGGTTTCAAACGGCAGGTCGGCCCACTGGCCGGTGAAGAGCGTAACGGGGCGGGGCATGGCAAACTCCGTTTGCAGTGAACAGTGAGTAGTGAACAGTGAACAGGTTTGAAGCGACATCTTAGCGAAGAGCGAGATAGCCGCGTCGCTACGCGACACCGGTGCTTGGTATCGCGGGGACCGGCACCGCGTAGCGGTACGGCTATTGTGTTTGCTCGATTGTCGTCTCTTCGCTCCCGCTCAACGCGACAATCCGCCGCCGAATCTCCTCTGTCAGCGCTTCCACCGACATCCCCGGCTCGGGCGTAAACGGCGGGCCAAACGTCACGGTCGAGTGGGTGGGCTTAAGGACATGGGCGAGCATCGATTTACTCAGCACCGTGCCGTCGATCCAGCAGGGGACGATCTGGCACTTGGACAAACGGGCCATCACGGCCGCGCCGTCCTCGAAGGGCTTGAGTTCGCGGTTGTCGTATTGGAGGTGGCCTTCGGGGAAGACGCCGACGAGGTCGCCTTTTTTGAGTTCGGCGACGATCTGGCGGACCTGCTTCATGCCGGATTGCGCGGTGTCGGTTTTCTTGTCGTGCTCGATGCAGATGGGGTCGATCGCGTTCCACAGCGGCTGTGCGATCTTCATGCGGTAGCTGGTGAGCATGAGCCAGCGGACCATGCGCGTGCAGGACGACTGGATGAGGAAGGGATCCATTGCGGTGGTGTGGTTGGCGACGATGAGGGTCGGCCCGTCGCCGGGGACGTGGTGCTTGCCGTGGATACGCATACGGTGCCACGAGAAGCAGAAGAGCCGGGTGACGCGCCAGAGGGCGTTGGCGGTGCGGTTGGGCAGGGGGCCTGATTGCAGGTAGCGGAGCATGCCGATGATGCCGCCGAGGATGAGCAGCGGGCCGATGACGGACATGGAGACGACGACGCTGGTGTCGGCGTTGGGCATTTGCCAGATCGCGGCGTAGACAATGACGCTGAAGATCGTGTTGATCATGGCGTTAAGGCCCATGATTCTGCCGCGGATGTAGTTGGGGCAGATGGACTGGAGCACGGTCAGCGCGGAGATGATCGCGATGTTGCCGAAGAACCCGACGCCGAAGCAGCCGGCGTACGCGACCCACAGCACCGGGACTAGCCCGAGCACAAGCGTGCAGATGCCCGCGCCGATCAGCGCGGCGGTCAGGACAAGGGTCGATTCCCGCCGGGTCTGGATCAGGATGATGACGACCGCACCGGCGAGCATGCCGAAGCCCAGCAGAGGGAACATGATGCCGAATTGCTTGAGCAGTGGCTCGCCCGAGAGCCCGTGATGGACGCGGAGTACGCCGAGGATGCCGGTTGAGACGGCCGCAGCCGAGGCCCAGACCAGGACGTTGACCAAAATCAGCACGAACACCCGACGATGCGCGATGGCGTAGCGGACGGCCTGCCGCATCGAGCGGTTCGTGGGTGTGTCCGCCTCGACGGAGGCGGCCGGCTTCATGAACGCGAAGAAGAGGCCGGAGACAATGTAGAACAGCGCGCCCATCAGGAGCCCGAGCTGCACCGAGCCGATCGAGTCGGGCTTGATCATCCGGCTACCGATCAGGAACCCGACCATCGACGCAACGACATTGATGACGAGAATGACGGCATTGGCGGACTGGAGTTGGTTGGGTTTAACGATCTGCGGGACGATGGCGTTGCGTGTGGGGTTGAAAATAGCGGCGAACGTGCCGATCGCGGCGAGCGTTGCCCAGACCTTCCAGGCGTGTCCCTCGGGTAGCTGCGCCGACCCGGTGAGTCCTGCCAACGCGATCACCGAGCCCATCAGGATCAGCCCACGGCTTTCGTCGCAGCCCAGCAGCAGCCACTTGCGTGGCAGGTGGTCCGCGAGCCAGCCGCCCAGCAGGTTAAACACGAGGTAGGGCAGAAAGAACCAGAATTGGGTCGAGGCCTGGATGGCACTGGAGTCGGAGTTTTCTGCGAGCCCGCCCAGCAACGCCAGCGCCCCGAGCATGATCATCCGGTCGCCGTAGCCGCTCGCGGCGGTGGAGGTCCACATCAGCGTGAAGCTGAGGTTGCGCCAGAGCGGTGTCTTGCTGGATGTGTGTTCGGCGTCGGGCATGTGCGGGGAGGATACCAGCAAACGCGCGGGGTTCGGTGGCTCGCGTTACTTACAAAACGCTAGCCCGCCGACGGTTCGGGCCAGAGCAGGGCACGCACGGTGTCGTCGGTCATCGCGTTGATGCGGTCTGCCCCGTACTCTTCTGATGCGACTGCGATCCCGTCGAGCCGTCCCTGCAGCGCGTCGGGCCGGTGCATGTCGAGCGCGAGCAGGGTGTATCGGCCGGCGTCCATGTACTTGCGCACAAGCTCATCGGCGCGGAAGCCCGCTTCCCCGGTGAAGCACTGGAAGTTGCCCTGCAGGATCACCCCGCGTGATGTCCAGCGGTCCAGGTGTTTGTCGTAGTCCTTGGGCACGGCCGTGCGCTCCGGGTGCGCGAGGATCGGTGTGTAGCTTTGTTCAAGCAGCCAGTCGAAGGCGGTGTCGGCCCACTTGGGCCACTTCTTTTCCCAGAAGTCGCAGAGGACGTATCGCGACCCGCCGAGCGTGGGGACGCCGTGCGACTGCATCCACGGGATGACGTCGGCGTAGAGGCGGAGTTCGCCGCCGGGGTAGAGCGTGTAGTCGAGCCCTTCGCGGTCGATTTCCTGCTGGAGCGCCTGGACCCAGATGGCGATGTGCTGCGGGGTGTTGGCGGGGTAGAGCGTGGGCCAGCAGTGGGGCGTGCAGAACGAGGCGGAGTAGCCATGTGCGATGAGGGCGCGGACGGATTCGAGCGACTCGGCAACGGTCGTGCAGCCGTCGTCGATGCCGGGGAGCATGTGGCTGTGGATATCGATCCGGCCTGGGGGCGGTGGTGGAATGGTGGGGGGCTCAGATTGGGAGTCTTGATTCATTCGGTGCTGCCTTTCGCCCAGCGTACCAGCCCGAGGTCTTTGCCGAGCAGGTGGAGGCGTAGCAACTGTAGCACGCACTTCGCGCTGCGGTCGCGCACCGTGTCGCGATCGCCGGGGAAGTGGGCGACGCGGGCGTCGGTCACTACGCGCTCGCCGTCGCGCCACGCCAGCCCCATCCACACCGTGCCGACGGGTTTGTCCGGCGTGCCGCCGCCCGGCCCCGCGACGCCGGAGGTCGCGACGGCCAGGTCCGCGCCCGATCGTTCCAGCGCCCCCTCCGCCATCGCGCGGACGACGGGCTCGCTCACAGCGCCGTTCGCATCGATCGTTTCCGTAGCGACGCCGAGTTGCCGGGTCTTCATCGCATTGGCGTAGGTGACGAAGCCGCCGAGTACCGCCGCGCTCGAGCCCGGCACGTCCGTCAGCATCGACGCGATCATTCCGCCAGTGCAGGACTCCGCCGTAGCGACCGTCAGCTTGCGTGCGAACAGCTCGGCGATGACCGCATCCTGCAATGTCGTCTCGTCTCGGCCAAAGGCCAATGCCCCCACATGTTCCTCGACCTGAGCAACGGTTTCGTCTAACTCGCGAAGCGCGTGGTCCGCGTCGTCGAACTCAGCACGGACCCGCACACTCACGATCCCGCCCGCCACCGTGGTCCCGACTACCGGGTTGCGGTCGCGTGCCATCAGTGGACCCAATCGCTCGGCGATATCGGATTCGCCGCTGCCGAACGTGTTGACCTTGGTCGTCAGGATCGCCCGGGCCGAGGCGCCCGACTCGGCCAGCATCACCCGCACGGCAGGCTCGATCGACCGCTCAACCATCGCGAACATCTCGCGCGGGACACCCGGCGTCACAAATACCCGGCAACGGCCCAGCGCCGCGTCGATTCCCGGGGCGGTGCCGCAGGTATTCTCGATCATCGTGCTGGTCTGCGGATGCTCGGCCTGGACGCGGTTGCGTTCGGGCATCTCCCGGCCGCGCCCCCGGAAGAACTTTTCGAGCGCAACGATACTCGCCGGGTCGGTGACCAGCTCGACGCCCATGGCCTTGGCCAGCGCCGGGCGGGTGAGATCGTCATCGGTCGGCCCGAGCCCGCCCGTGATGATGAGCAGCTCGCAGCGCTCGGCGGTCTCGGTGATCGCCTGCGCGATGGTGTCGAGCCCGTCGTCGATGGTGCGGTGTTCGAGGGTGCGGATGCCCAGCCGCGCCAGCCGGGCCGAAAGCCACGCGGCGTTGGTGTCCACCGTTTGGCCCAGCACCAGTTCATCGCCGATGGAGAGGAGGATGGCTTGCATGGGGGCAGGGAGTTCGGTGTTAGGGATCGAGGGTTGGGTTGCGGGCAGTATCATAGGTGGTTTGCTTGCCCTTTCCCCAACCCCTAATCCCCAAATCCCAAACCCCTATAATCTTCCCCATGACAACTACCGCAACCCTAATGGACGGCACGCGCGTCGCGCGTGAGATGATGGACCAGGCCAAGACGCGCGTCAGCGCGATCGTCGAGAAGACCGGCGTCACACCTTGTCTCGCAACCGTGCTTGTCGGGGCCGACCCGGCCTCGATCACTTACACGCAGATGAAACGCAAGCGCTGCGAGTCCATCGGCATGAAGTCGATGAAGGTCGAACTGCCCACCGAGACGACCACCGAGCAGCTCGTCGCGAAGATCAAGGAACTCGGCGACGACCCCGCGGTCCACGGCATCCTTCTGCAGCACCCCTCGCCGCCGCAGGTCGACGAGCGTGCCGCGTTCGAGACGATCCCCGTGAGCAAGGATGTCGACGGCGTGACCTTTGGCAGCTTCGCCCACATGTGGTTCGGCCACCCGGGCTTCGCATCATGCACCCCCGAGGGCATCATGCGGCTGATGGATGCGTACGACGTCGCCATCGAGGGCAAGGAAGCGGTCGTCATCGGCCGATCCGCGATCCTCGGCAAGCCGATGGCCGGGCTGCTGCTTGAGCGCAACGCCACCGTGACGATCTGCCACAGCCGGACGCAAGACCTGGGCAGTGTCGTGAAGCGGGCCGACATCGTCGTCGCGGCGGTGGGGCGGGCCAACTTCGTGCAGGGCGACTGGGTGAAGGACGGGGCCGTCGTGATGGACGCGGGCTACAACGAGGGCAACGTCGGCGATGTCGATTTCGACGCCGTCGCCCCCAAGGCGAGCATGATCACCCCCGTCCCCGGCGGCGTGGGCCCGATGACCATCGCGACGCTCATCGAACAGACCGTAACCGGCGCGGAACGGCAACTGGGGGTTGCATGATTCCCAGCCTTTCAATGAACCTTCGATGGAGTTTGGAAACTCTATCTATAGCTGACCCCGAATCCCAGGCACTAGGCCCAAATCACTAGCCGCTAAGCAATGTCTCAACTCAACACCTACGACATCCAGCGTCCTACCGGCGAATGCGCCGCGTCCGGCCGGGTGCTTGCGCCCGGCGAGACGTACTACGCCGTGCTCGTCGACCCGCCCGAGCAGGAGCGCATTGCTGCACAGGCGGAAGGCGATAAACCCGTTGAAAAAACAAAGGACGCCAACGGCGAGCTGCCGCTGATCCGCATCGACATCTCGACTGAGTCCTGGGACGACGGCTTCCGCCCGCCGCACCTGTTCGGCTACTGGCGCAGCGTCGTGCCCGAGCCCAACGAGAAAAAGAAACTCCTCGTTGGCAACGCCGCGATCCAGGAACTCATGCTCTCGCTTGCCGATGCCGAGGAAGACCGCCAACTCGCGTTCCGCTACGTCCTCGCGCTGATCCTGCTGCGCAAGAAGCTGCTCCGTCACGACGGCATCGACCGCCGGGAAGACGCCGACGGCGACGGCCCCGTGCAGGACTGGTGGCAGTTCACCCCCAAAGTCGATATCGAGAAGGGCCACTTCGGCAAGTGGAACGAGGAGATGTCGTTCGAGGTGCTCGATCCGCACATCGACGAGACCCAGATCGTCGGCGTGACCGAGCAGTTGGGGCAGGTGCTGGAGCTCGACCTGTGAACAGCAGCAAGGCAGCTCGACCGGCGTCCGTAGGCCGCCGGCTATTCGCCGACGTACAGCCATCGGCCTTCGGGCGCCGGATGCCCGCTTGGTGCGCAGCGCTGCTGCTGATTGCCTCGCTCCTCCCGGGCTGCGACACCACCCCGCCCGTCTTTGTCCCCGACAACGATCCATCGATCGGCCAGCTCGAGACCGCCGGCGTGACCTACCGCGAGGTCGCCGAGGGCTACAACGCCACGGTCTCGCACTTCGACACGTTGTTTCTACGCACCTACGTCCGCATGGTCTGGCAGGAGACACGGGCCGACGGCTCGACGCGGATCCGACGCGAGGCGGGTGACGGCAAGTTCCTCTTCCGCGCCCCGAGCGATACCGTGCTCACGATTGAAAAAATCAGCAAGGTCTACCTGTGGGCAGGGTCCAATGCGTCGCAGTACTGGCTCTTCGATCAGGTCGATGATGACAACAAGATCGCGTACATCGGCAGCTACGACGCAAGCGAGCCGTTGGCTGGCAGTCACGGCCGCCACCTGCCGATCGCTTTTCGTCCCGACGCGATGCCGTACCTGCTTGGGCTGGTCGCGCTCGACCCGTCGCTCGTAAGCGAGGTTTTCCTCTACGAAGGCCAGTACCTCGTCGAGCCCAAAGGCCTGGGGCTCCGCATGCTCATCGACCCGGGCAGCTTCCGCCCGACGCGTGTCGACCTGCTGGACGCGCATGGCTGGAGCGTGATCGTCTGCCAGATGACCGGCCGCTACGGCGTCGAAGTCGAGGGATTGCCCGGCCACCGCTACCCGGTCGTGTGTGACGACGCCGAGCTGTTTATCACCGGCCAGCAGTCACGCCTCTCCATCGAGATGATCGCCGCGACCACCAACGACCGCCGCATCCGCGACCAGCTCTTCAACCTCGACACGCTGATCGATGCGCTCGAGCCGGACGAGATCGTCGATCTGGACCAGCAGTGACAAAGCCGGTTTGAAAACGGCTGCACCCCTCGTTACGCCTCCGCCGCCTCGCGCTTGAGGATGCGGAGTGTCACCGGCAGCGCAAACTTCACATCCTCCTCGACCAGCGTGGACTCGTCGACTTCGCCGTCGTACTTCTCGACGAGCGATCGGATAATCGCCTGCACCAGGTCGTCGGGCGCGGAGGCCCCGGCGGTGATGAGGACAGTCTTGACGTCGGCGAACCAATCGTCCTGGAGTTCGCTGACATCGTCGAGCAGCTTCGCGGGGGTGCCGTCCGTCTCGCTGATCTCGGTGAGGCGGACGGAGTTGGAGCTGTTCGTGCTGCCGACGACGAGGGTCAGGTCGGCCTGCGGCGCGAGGGCGCGCACGGCGTGCTGCCGGTTCGTCGTCGCGTAGCAGATGTCTTCCTTCGGCGGCCTTCTGCAGTGCGGGTACTTCTGCTTGATCGCGTCGATGATGACGTTGGCGTCGTCGATGCTCAGCGTCGTCTGGGTCAGGTAGACAAGGTCGTCGTCGGCGGTGAAGTTTGTCGCTTCAACATCCGCCGGGGACTCGACGATCGTGATCGCTTCGGGGGCTTCGCCGAAGGTGCCTTCGACCTCGTCGTGCCCGGCATGGCCGATGAGCAGGATCTTGCAGCCCTGCTTGGCGTAGCGGCGGGCCTCGACGTGGACCTTGGTGACCAGCGGGCAGGTCGCGTCGATCATGCGGAGGTTGCGTGACTTCGCCCGCTCGCGGACGGCGGGGCTGATGCCGTGGGCGCTGAACACGACGGTCTGGCCCTCCGGGACCTCGTCGATCGTGTCGACGAAGTGGACGCCCTGGTTGACGAAGCGCTCGACGACGTGCTTGTTGTGCACGATCTCGTGGTAGACCCACAGCGGTGGGCCGATGAGGTCGATCAGCTCCTGCACGGTGTCGATGGCCATGTTGACGCCGGCGCAGAAGCCGCGGGGGTTGGCGAGGATGATCTTCATAGGCGGATTCTACCGGGCGACGGGACTCGAGACCGTGTCCACAACCAGGTCCACCCCCAGCCAGTCCATCGTGGCCGGCCCGTCAGGGGGTGACAGGACCGTGACGCTCGGCCCGACAGGCCCCCAACGCTCGGGGGACGTCGGCCCAAACAACGCGAGAGTAGGCACACCCAGCTGCGCCGCCAGATGCGTCGGCCCGGCGTCATTGCCGATGTAGAGCGAAGCCGACGTCAGGAGCGGCAACAACTCGGCCGGCGATCGGCAGACCTTCGCGCCCAGTGTGTTGACCCAGCGATTGAGCAGTTCGGTCGGCCAGCGTTCCGCCTCGACCTCGCCGAGCACAGGTGCGACTGCGTGGCCCAGGCCCGTGAGCCGGTCAATCAACTGCTCGTAGCGTTGCGCCGGCCAGCACTTCACCAGCCCGCCACTGCCCGGATGGACAACGACTGGGCCCGACGGGCTACGCAATGGTGACGGGTGGGTCGATTCAAGAGACAGGCCTTGGGCTGCGAGCTGCGCCCGATGGGCAAGCGTGATGTGTTGGGGCGTGTCCTCGGTGGGGCGGGGATCGACGAAGCACAGCCTGGCATGGCTCAGCCGCTGGCTCAGGTTGTCCCGCCAATGGGTGTGCTCTGCGCCGATGAAGCTGATTGCGGTCTGTGTCTGCTCGAACAGGTCTTTCACCATCGGGCTCAGGTGCGTCGGCCCGCCGGGCACGAACATGCGCGTGAATTCGAACTGTTCGATGTCGACGGGCGTGACGTCAGGCAGGACCTGAGCCGCGAGTGCAGCTCGTTGCCAAGGCGCGACCAGGGTCACCGGCCCACCCAGCGCACGCAGCAGCGGGAACGTCAGCACGAAATCGCCCAATGCGGCTTGATGGAAGACCAGGAACATCGCAAGAGGATACCGCGCGAGGCCCGCGGGCTTGCAAGCATTGTTTTCCATTTTTGGTGACCGGCGTGGGGGTCGTGCCGGTTATACCGGCCGATAAACGCGGGGTTGGTGTATGTGGGAGCGGCGGCTTAAGGGCACCGGCCATAGGTCCGATTTCGTGGGGGCAGGGCGTTCCCTGCATCGGACCGCGGACAGGTCCAGGGCACGGAGAGAGAAGGAAGCGATCCATATGGCAAAGGGAAGAGTGAAATCCGATCTTGAAGTCTACCTCAAGCAGATCGACGAGAGCCCGCTGCTCAACCGCGAGGAAGAGGTGGCGCTGTGCCGAAAGATCCGCGATGAGGGGTGTATGGCTTCGAGAGAACACATGATCCGGTCGAACCTTCGCCTGGTCGTGTCGATCGCGAAACGCTACATGAACCGCGGGCTTCCGCTGCAAGACCTCATCGAGGAAGGCAACATCGGCCTGCTCAAGGCTGTCGAAAACTTCGACCCCGAGTACGGGGCACGCTTTTCGACCTACGGCACGTGGTGGATCAAGCAGGGCATCAAACGAGCACTCATCAACGCGGTCCAGCCGATCCATATACCGGCCTACATGGTCGAGCTGATCGCGAAGTGGAAGCGTGCCTCGCGCGACCTCGAGGAAGAGCTCGGCCGGATGCCGAACATCAAAGAACTCGCAGAGCGGATGGACCTGCCCGAGAAAAAGGTACGGATCATCAAGAAGGCGGTCCGCGCCTGTCAGCGGCCTCGGCAGGAGGCGTCGGGCGACCACGACGGACCATCGATCAACGATGTCATCCGTGACGAACGCGTCGGCCTGCCGGAGGACCGGGTGCTGCTCAACGACGACCTCGAAACCATCGGTGTCCTGCTCGAAGCGATCGACGACCGCGAGGCGACGATCCTCCGTTTACGCTACGGCCTCGAAGGCAACGAACCCCTCACCCTCAAAGAGATCGGCAAGCATGTCGGCCTCACACGTGAGCGTGTCCGCCAGATCGAAATCGAGGCGCTGCGCAAGCTCAACGCTCGGCTAAACTCCGACCGCCCGCTGGTCGCGGCACGGGCGAAAATCGAGGCGGACCGTCGCCGCGCGGGCTAACGGTTTAGGAGGTAACGAGCGGTGTTGTCTCGGCCGTAGAGGACAGGGCCGAAGGCGATGTGTCCGCAAGTTCGGGCAGTATCCCCAGCCGCACCACGAGGATGTCGTCCTGCCGTTCGCCGGTCGTGAGCGTTGCAAAGTCCCGCATGATGCTGCCGCAAGTCAGGTCGCCGTCCTGTGAGAGGTTGGCGACACGCTGTACGAGCCCGGCGATGCCGAGCATCCCGCCCCCTTTGAGCGGCAACTCGGTCGCGCCATCGGTGTACGCGACAATCTGGACGTTGTCGGAGATCGAGAGCTCGCGCGTGCTGGGGTCGTAGAGCTCGGGCTCGATGACACCGAGCAGGCAGCAAGTCGATTCAAGCACCGGCTCGCATTGGCCCGCGCTGACTAGCAGCCCCGGCGGGTGGCCGGCCGAGGCCCAGACGATGCGCTGCTCCTCGAGATCGATCCGCATACACAAGGCGGTCGCGAACACGCTTAGGCCTGAAAAACTTTCATGCATGTAGCGGTTGAGGTCGGCGATCAGCTCGCCCGGGTCAGGGCTGCGGCGGCTCTGGGTCTGACGTTTGAGCAGGGCGTGCAGGTGGTTGGCGGTGAGCGTCGCGGGCAGGCCGTGCCCCGTCACATCGATGACGGCGCACAAGAGCGACTTGGCGTTGCCATCGACGTCGCGGCAGACGTGGGCGTGGAGGTAGTCGCCGCCGAGCTGCGACATCGGCTGGTAGTGGTAGTCGAGGCGGAGCGGGCCGTCGGCGATCCGGCTTGGGAAGAAACTCTCATGCAAAGCGCGGGCCTGCTCGACCTCGCGCGAAACGTACTGGTAGACATCGCGGTAGCTGCGGAACTGGAACCGCCGCTGGAACCACCTCTGCTTGAGCCAGCAGATCCCCATGCCGGGCAAGCCGAGCATCGCGAGGAAAATCAGGTCCAGGACACGGTGGCCGATCGGGTCGCGGGTGAACAACGCGATGATGAAGGCGTAGACCAGGACAACGGGGACCAGCGGCTGGACGGACTCGCGGACGGTCCATGGGATGATGATCGCGGCGAAGACGTGGCCGAGGAACAGGCTCAGCAGCGACTGGTCGAGGACCGCCCCCGTTGCGAGCGACGGGTCGAACCACAAGGCAAGCAGCAGGACATGGCCCATCTCCAGCAGGTGCGTCCCGACGAATAGCGCATAGATCATCCGGATCGTGTCGGCCCGGCCGGGTTTGGCCCGGCCCACCCAGAACACAGACCAGAGGTAGACCGAGGCCACCACCAACGCGACCAGCACTTCGCCGACCCAGAAGACCGTCGACCGGAACATCGGTTCATCGGGGATCGGCCCGTCGGGTAGCGGGTCGGCGGGCTCGACCAGGAAGAACAGCAGCGTGACCGCGCTGCCGATGAGGCTGAGCCCCGCGAGTACGATGCCGATCCAGGCGTAGACCGTGAACCGCTTGCGCAGCCAGGTCAGCCGCTCTTCGTCGTAGGCCTGTGCCAGTTCGCGTTTGGTCGACAACACCATCGCCCGACAGTATAGCCGGGCGGCCGACATGTCCGAGTACTAGCGTTCGATGCCCCACAACTCGCCGAGCAGGTCATATGCTCGCCGGTCGCGTCTTACACCGGCCTACTTCGTGCGTTTATAGAACGGCGTCTTGCACACCGTCGCGTCGATCGACTTGCTGCCCATCGGGATGCTGACGGTGTCGCCTTCGCTCACGCTTCCGGGTGTGACGTAGGCCATGGCGATAGGGATGCCCAGCGTCGGGCTCGTGCAGCCGGAGGTCACGACACCGATTTTTGCGCCGCCCGCGCGGACCTCGGCATGTTGGCGGGGTGTGCGTTTCCCGTCGATCTTCAAGCCGACAAGTGTTTTGGGGGCACCCTGCTCGGCGATCTTTTCCAGCGCGTCCTGGCCGATGAATCTTGGGATCGCGGGGCCTTCCGCCGCCTGTCCTTTGTCGAGACTGACCGCGAACTTGAGCCCGGCCGAGAGCGGGTCGGTGTCTTCGTCGAGCTCGTGGCCGTAGAGTGGCATCCCGGCCTCGATGCGGAGTGTGTCGCGTGCGCCCAGCCCTGCGGGCTTGACGATGCCTTCGCCCTTGTCCTTGAGGAGCAGTTTGATCGCCATCGCCGCCATCTTTGCGCCGAGGATGACCTCGACGCCGTCTTCGCCGGTGTAGCCGGTGCGTGAGATGATCATCTTGAGGATCATCAGGTTCTTCTCGCAGAAGCGGTAGTTCTTGAGCGTGGGCACTTCGGAGGAAAAGCCCGCAATCTTGTCCATGACCTTGGGGCCCTGGATCGCGATCATCGCGGTGGACTCGGTCTCGTCCTTGATCTTCACGGCGTATTCAAACCGCTGCGCGACCGCATCCATGTGTGCCAGGATTTTCTCGCGATTTGATGCGTTGACGACGAGCATCCAGTGCTCGGGGAAACGGTAGGCCAAGACGTCGTCCATCACGCCGCCACGGTCGTTACAGATCAGCGAATAGCGGGCCTGGCCCTCGGCCATGTCGCTGACCTTGCGTGTCAGCAGCGTCTCAAGAAACTTGCGTGCGTGACGGCCTGTGATGTTGACCCGCCCCATGTGCGACACGTCAAACATCGCGCCGCTGTTGCGGCACTGGTGGTGCTCGTCGATGATCGAGCCGTAGTGGATCGGCATCTCCCAGCCGGCGAACTCGACAAAGCGTGCGCCTTCGTCGGCGTGGTACTTGTAGAAGGGAGTGCGTTTCAATGGGCTTTCCTGGGTATGGCGTTGCGGTGCAGAGACAAGCTACACCGGCCGCCAGCTTGCGGCAAACGCGTTGGGTGGCAAGCGATGCCTTGCGATAGCAGGCCGCAAGACGCGGGATAGCCGTGGCTACTGCGCTTCGTTTTCTTGGGGGATGATCTCGGCGGGGTCGGTGCCGGGGTTGGTGGGGACACCGAGGTAGACGAGGGACTGCTCAATGACATTGCGGACGGCCGGTGCGGAGACGAGGCCGCCGTAATGCCCGCTGGCGCGTTTGGTGCCGATGACGAAGCAGCCGACGACAAGCCGGGGCGAGTCGGCCGGGGCGCCGCCGAGGAACGAAGAGGCGAAGCCGTCGGCCATGTAGCCCGGGCCGTAGGGGTTGGGCAGTTGCGCGGTGCCGGTCTTGCCGAAGATGTCGTAGTAGGGCGAGTCGGCACGGGTGCCGGTGCCGCGTGTGACGGCGTCGCGCATCGCGTCGAGGGTTGCCCGGGCGGTGCGTTGCGAGACGACACGCTGCGGCTTGACGCCGGTGTAGGTCTCGTCATACGGGTTGATCGCTTCGATGCGTGGCGTGACCATGACCCCGCCGTTGGCGAGCATCGACATGGCGCGGACGAGTTGGAGCCCGGTCGTGCCGATCTCCTGGCCCATCGGCCACGAGCCGTGGGAGTAGCTCTGAGCCCCGGCGTTGTCGTGCATCCGCATGAGCCCGACGACCTCGCCGGGCAGGTCGACGCCCGTGCGTTGCCCGAAGCCGAAGGACTCCATGATGTCGAAGATGTCGTGGATGTCGCGGCGCAGCGCGATCTTCGCCATGCCGATGTTGGAGGAGTAGACCAGCACGTCGTGCCAGGAACACAGCCCGTGTGCGCTGGCGTCTTCGAGCTCTCGGCCGTTGGGCATCGTCCAGACGCGGGTGAGTGAGGTGTCGACCATCTCCTCGGGGCGGGCCGCGCCTACCTCCGTAAGCCCGGCCCAGACGAACGGCTTGAAGATCGAGCCCGGCTCAAATACATCCGTGATCGGGCGGTTGCGCCGCTGAGCATCTTCCACCGCCTGGAAGTTGTTGGGGTCGTACGACGGGTACGTTGCGATCGCGAGGATCTCGCCGGTGTGCGGCTGCATCACGATCAACTGGCCTGTGATCTCAAAGTAGTCGGGGTCACTCGGGTCTTGCTCCGGGGTGTGAGCGTGCACAGCCTTGGCCAACTCGCGCTCGGCGATGCCCTGGATCACGGCGTCGATCGACAGGCGGATGTTCTCGCCGTCCTCATAGGGGACATACGTCTCGCTCTCGAGCCACATCGCACGTCGTCGGCTGTCGCGAAGATACTTGTAATGGCCGGGCGTCGCCCCCAGGCGTTCTTCCCAGTGGCGTTCGAGCCCTTCGAGGCCGTTGCCCTCACTGCCCACAAAGCCCAGCAGCGTGCCGGCGATCCCGCCCTGCGGGTAGTCGCGCACAACGACGGGCTCGAGGTAGATGCCTTTGATATCGACCTCGTGGAAACGGTCGACCTGCTCGTCGGTCATCCGCGGGTCGAGCAAGACGTAACGCGAGTCGCTGCGCCCCGACATCTTGATCTCCATCGCGATCATCTCTTCGGGGCTGTAGCCCAGCTCGTAGGCGATGGTCTCGATGAAGGTCGCGCGGTTCTCGATGAACAGCGGGTCGCAGAACATCCGGTACGACACCCGTGTTGCCGCGAAGACTCGGCCCGACCGATCGGTCAGCGCGCCACGCATCGCGGGCAGTGTCGCCGTGCTCGTCTGGGTGTTGCGCATCTCGGCGATCGGGGGGCTGGGCCTCGCCTGGAGTTGGACAACCCTGCCCAGCAATCCAAGCAGTGCGACCGTCAGCACGACCGCCAGCACTCGGCCGACGCGCAGCAGTCGTTTAGCCCGGCGGGCCTCCAGCGTGGCCGGGTCCGCGGCTGCCCATTGCGCGATGCGCAGGGTTGCCGGGGCTTTTGCCGTGCCGGCTTGGTGAGCTGGCGGGGGGGGCTTGTCGTCGGTCATGGCGTGCCCCGTGCGATGGCGTCGTCGCGGGCGGCCGGCTCTTCACCGATGGGCTCGAGTTGCAGGTTGAGTCGGCGGATCGCTTCGTGCAGCCGGGCCGGCTCCTTGAGCGACTCGATGCGGATCTGGTAGTCCTTGATTTCCTTGCGGTGGTCACGCATCTGGCTGTGGATCACAGTCGTCGCGTGCATATGCGTGAGCTGCTGCTGGCGCATCCCGAGCATCCCCGCGCCTACCGCAGCCAGCACGATCACAACAAAAAGGAAACGTAGCACCATGACGTCAAGCGGGTGGGGGCGGCCGCGTTGGCCGGGCTGGCTCAGGGATCGGTCGACGGGATCCGCAGGACCATGCCCTCGCGGATGTCGTTCTCGTCGTCGAGTTGGTCTTTGTTGGCCTCGAACAAGGCGTGGTAGAGGTTGCCGTTGCCTAGTGTTTTCTCGGCGATGCGGTAGAGGCTGTCGCCCGAGACCACGGTGTAGGTCCGTGCCGTTTCAGCGGGGCGTTCGTCGGCGGGTGTCGTGGCGGGGCCGCGGCGGCGTGGCGGCTGCTCGGCGGGGGCACTGAGCGCACCGTTCGCAAGCTCGGCAACGTCGGCCTCTTCCTGCGCGGGGATACGCAGCTCCATGCCTGGCCGGAGCTGATTGGGGTCGGTCAGGACGTTGGGGTTGGCATCGATGATGAGCTGCCACTTGTTCGCAGAGCCCAGGTGCTGCGAAGCGATCGCGCTGAGGGTGTCGCCCTCTCGAACGGTTACGCGGACACCGCGCTGGGCGACGACGCGGTCGTTGCCTGCCAGCGACTCGCCGGCGTCGTGCCGCTCCGGTGTGGCTGGCGATTCGCCTTCGTCCGCTGGCACGCTGCGTTTGGGGATCCGGAGCGTCGTGCCCGCGCGGACCCGGCCATCGGGATCGACCAGGTCGCGGTTGGCGTCGCGGATCGACCGCCACATGTTGCCGTCGCCTTGGTAGTACTTCCGTGCGATCTGTGTGAGTGTTTCGCCCTCCGCGACGACGTGTTCGATCATCGTCGGCGCTGGCGGCTCAGTGGGCAGGGGCGGGATCGGCTGTGTCGTGTCAAGGAAGGAGGTGCCATCGCGGTCGGTCCTCAGGCCACGTAAGTCGTCGGCCCGCTGGGTGATGTGCTGGCGCTGATTGTGAGTGGTCTGGGCCTCGTGATGGCCAGCGGCCGAACCGGGGCGGAATCCATCGGCCGCGCCGGGCTGGGCGGGGGGCGTGGTCCGGCCAAGGCCATTGGGCTGCCCCGCGGCCATCGGCGAGATCGCGACGTCGGCGCCGACGCGTCGGGGGCCTCGGCGTGGACCCGGGGCCTCATGCTGGGGCTCGGCCGGTTGGGTCCCAGGCTCGGTTACAGGCGAGAGCGGCGTCGTCGGCGGCGGGGTGGCCCGCGCATACGGATCGAGGACCGGGTCGTCGCCGGTCCGGAGGTGTCGTGCGGATTGGTTCGAGTTGTTGTTGAAGTCGGACATCCCGACCGCGAGCGGCTGGTCCTGCAGGGTTTCGTCTCGCACGAAGTACTCGGAGACGATGATGCCGACTAAGAGGATGACGCCGAGCCCGATGACCAGCCCGACCTTTGTTTCGCGAGTCATAACCGTTCGTCCTTGGGTGGTATTGCTGTCGTCCTTGACAGGCCCGGACATGATAACGGCTGGTGCCGGTCACGTCTGAAAAGGCCGAACTCCCTGCCGGTCTCCGCCGGGGGGTGGGGGGTGATCCAATCCGAGCCGCTCGATCACTCTGAACTTCGCGCTGCGGCTGCGCGGGTTGTGCTGCTGTTCCGCCTCGTCGGCGGTGATCGGCTTGCGGGTCAGCCGTTTGGCCCAGCCGTCCTGCTGGGCTTTGAGGAAAGCGCGTTTGACCGGCCGATCCTCGAGCGAGTGGAAGCTGATCATGCCCACTCGCCCACCCGCCGCCATCACGTCGGGGAGCTGCTCAAGCAGCCGATCCAACGCGTCGAGTTCACCATTCACCGCGATCCGCAAGGCCTGGAACGTCCGCGTCGCCGGGTCGATCCGGCTTCCGCGGGGCTGGTGCCCGTAGGCGGAACGGCAGATTTTGGCGAGCCCGAACGTTCTGGTGATCGGCTCAACATCACGCTGGGCGACAATTTTCCGGGCGATCCGCCTGCTAAAACGCTCGTCGCCCAGCCGATAAATCAGGTCCGCCAGTTCCCGCTCGGGGAGCGTGTTGACCAGGTCCGCTGCCGTGACCGGTCCGGTGGGGTCCAGACGCATGTCCAGCGGCCCGTCGTGCTTGAACGACAACCCACGCTCCGCATCATCGACCTGGTTCGACGCGAAGCCGAGGTCCGCAAGGAGGGCGTCTGCCCGTTCAACCCCCAGCGTGTCCATCGCGGATCGGACCCCGGCAAAGTTTTGCTGGACCGTGTGCAGTGCGACATCGTGCTGGTCCGCGATCGGCTCGCAGCGCTGCCGCATGTACGCAAGGTTGCCGGCGTCCAGATCGAACGCGATGTAGGTGCCGCCGGGACCGAGCTTGGGGATCACAAGTGATGCGTGCCCGCCTCGGCCGGCTGTGCAGTCGACAAACACGCCGCCGGGCTTGGGGGCGAGTTGTTCAATCACCGGCCCGGGCAGGACGGGGATATGCCCCGCGTCATCGGGCTGCGGGGTGTGCGGTGGGTCTGCCGGGATATCCGGGGGTGTGTCGCTCATGGGCTGCCGTTATACCTACAATAGCCCGCATGAGCCGACGCAACGCCCATCCTGAGACGAGCCCGATCATCCGCAGCACGACCGTGCTGTCCGTCCGCCGCGGCCGAGCCGTCGCGATCGCGGGTGATGGCCAGGTGACGATGAACAACGCGGTCGCCAAGGCCGATGCCGTGAAGGTACGGACACTCGAAGGGTTCGGCGCGGAGAAGGCGGGCGTCCTGGTGGGTTTTGCGGGTGCGGCGGCCGACGCGTTTGCGCTGCTCGAACGCTTCCAGCAGTGCCTCCAGGACTCGCCCGCGAACGTCAAGAAGGCCGCTGTGGAACTGGCAAAGCAGTGGCGGACCGACCGGGCACTGCGTCGTTTGGAGAGCTTGCTCTGTGTCGCGGACCGTGAGGTCTCGTTGCTCGTTTCGGGGACAGGCGATGTCATCGAACCCACCGACGGCATCCTCGGTATCGGCTCGGGCGGCACTTTCGCCACTGCGGCCGCGCGGGCACTGCTGGAGCACACCGAACAGCCCCCGGAGGCGATTTGCCAGCACGCCCTCACCATCGCCGGCGAGCTGTGCATCTACTCCAATACGAATATCACCCTCCAAACCCTGTAGCGGGCATCGGTTTCGATAGCCCGACGCTTGACGCCTCACGGCCTTGAGCTACACTACCCCGTTCATCCGACCCCACCAGCCCGTGTGGCGGAACTGGCAGACGCGCTGTCTTCAGGTGGCAGTTCCCGCAAGGGAGTACAGGTTCGAATCCTGTCACGGGCATCAAGCACCCTCCGACTTTTCGGGGGGTGCTTTTTTGTTACCGCCTGCCAGAGCGCCGCGTCCTATGGGGTAAGATGCAAATCCCTTCACGCTGCATCAGCGGATTCCCACGAGGTTCTTTTATGTTTTACTTTTTCGACGATCTCCATCGCCTTGCCTGGATGGTGCTGGCCACGGTCGCATTATTGCTGGGACTGGGCTCGTTCACGGGCTGTGGCGGCGGGGGCGAAGCGGGGGGGGAAGACCCCGCCAGCGACACGGTCAAAGTGGACGACGGCGAAGAGCCGAGCATCGACAGCGACGGAGACGGGCTGCCCGATGACCTCGAAGCTGAGCTGGGCACGTCGCCGTTCCTGGCGGACACTGATTTCGACGGGTATGAGGACGGCGAAGAGGTGTTGTCGATGGGGTTCGACGGCTACCCCGAGCCTGGTGAGGCCGACCGCCCCGGGCGTCGGCGCAACCCGTACCGCTTCAACCCGCGGATCGCGGATGTGCCCCGGCTTGAGGTGCGCATCGCGGACGTGCCACAGATCTACATCACACACACGATGACGGACTCCTCGACGCAGAGCTTCGACAACAGCCGATCGGTCGAGAACAGCACCGGCTTCACGACCACCTCGGGCGGCAGCAACTCCCTGCGTGGGGAGCTGAGCGCTACGGTGGGCTCGCGTGTCTCGGCGACGGCGGGGGTGAACGCCGGGGTGACCGCAGAAGTCAACGCCTCGGTGACTGCCTCGCTGGCCGAGGAAAACACGATGAACTGGTCGGACACGCAGACACGTGGCCATCGAGACACGGTCTCGGAGTCGCGCGGGTTCAGCGCGACCAATGACGTCACGCAGAGCGGCGGCCGAGTCGAGGTCGCGGTCAATCTGCGCAACACCGGCAACGTCGCGTACACCCTCCGCACCCTCGCGCTGGGGCTTCGTAAGTATGATCCGATCCGCCGACGGATGATCGAGGTCGGCCAACTCGAGCCCGAGTCCGACCAGGTATTCACGGGCATTACCTCGCTCTCGCCCGGCGAGCTGGTGGATGGCATGGTGTTTCGTGCGGTGCTGGAGCTTGAGGAGGCCGAGCTGCTCTTGGGTGAGGGGCCGATGATCGTGCGGACGCTGCACTACGAGCTGCAGGATATGGACAGCCGGTCGTTCGACCACCGCGACACGCATATGCTGGCGAACACGGTGACGGTGACGCTCGACCGGGGCGACGGCAGGCCGCCGGAGACCCACTTTGTCTCCGCGTTTTCGCCAGACGGTGAAGGCGTCTCGTTCGACCAAATCGTCGGTGACATCCTCGGCCTGCGGTACGAGCTGGGGACAGAGCTTTGGCGGTTCCCCGACGGGATGGCCGACACCCAGCCCGGCTTGCTGGAGCTGGACGGGCTGGCGATGGACCCGGCACTGGGCACGTACTGGGTCGTCGAGATCGTGAGCGACACAGGTAGAGGGATCGAGTCCGAGTTCTTCAACCCACTGCACAGCGGGATCGACCTGGCGGAGCTCCGGCTGGGCTCGAACCAGTCGCTGCGGCTGCTTTACATCACCGACGCCGATCGCGACGGGCTGGGTACGCGCACCGAGCAGACGCTGGGCCTGGACCCGACCAAGTTTGATACCGATGGCGACGGTGTCGGCGACGGCGACGAACTGCTGGCCGGGACGGACCCCCGGCACGGCGTTGCGTCGGCCGAGCTGGTTTCGGTGAACGCGATGGGCACCACACTGGGCGTCCGTATGCGTGTCCGCCCGCCCGAAGACGGCGCGATCGATGGCGTGACTATCGACTGGGGCGACGGCTCAACGCCCGAGCATCTCCCGATGACGATCGAGGCCCGCCGTCACGCGGCCGAGGTCTACACGGAGTACACCACTGAACACACCTACGCCGAGTTCGGCGAGTACACCTTGACACTGACCCCGCACAGCACCGAGGGGCCGACCCCGCCGCGTCGGACACGGGTTCGGCTGGCGTCCGCGCTGGTGCCGGGCGCGGAGATCGATCTGCCCGAGGGGTCGGTGATGCCCGATATCGCGACCGGGCCGACGGGCGAAATCGCGCTGCGGTACTACAACTACCTGGTCGAAGAAGAGGCGTTTGGCGACGGGCATCTCGCGATGTTCGACCGTTTCGGACAGCCGGTGTGGGACGCGCCTTTACCCACTATCCCTGATGGGATGCAGCGGGAGTTGGCCAATGCCACGGGGATGTCGCAGTCGGTCGCGGTCGGCCCGCGAGGTGTCGTCTATGCGATCAGCGGCGGGCAGGTTCATGCGTACGACCGTCGGGGCCAGCGGCAGTGGTCGGTGATACCCGTCAACGACCGGAACCAGGAGGTCCGGCCGTTCGCGGTAGTGGCGTCCGCAGATGGGCGGGTCTTCTCGGCTGGGTCGCAGTCCCCGGGCTCGCCGCCGTTTATCTCGCGGTTGACCGATGGTGCGACGCTGGCGTGGACTGCGTTTCCCGAGACGACGCGGCGTGGCGAATCGATGCTCGCCGTTCGCCCGGGCGGGGTGTGGTTCGCCAACCCCGAGATGGCGATGCTGATCGACGACGCCGGGCAAATCGTCGGGGAACCGATCTCGCACAACTACCGACTGACTGCGCTCAACGCCACACCCGCAGGCGGCTTCACCCTGGGCGGCAACCAGCACGGCGCCATGGACACCTCCGCAGTGCCCCGAGCCACCTGCCGGTCCGGCGTCTGGTCATACTCCGTATCCGGCACGCTGGTCTGGGGGTACTCGAGCCCGCCTGCGCAGGGTTACGTCATGCTGCGGGGCATGGAGACCGACCGCGCGGGCGACGTCTACACGCTCTCGATCCGCATCCCGACAACCCATGCGGACGGGGGGCTTCAGCTACAGGATCCACAGGTCTATGCAGACGGGATCGAAGCGGTCCTGGCAGTGTTTTCCCCCGAGGGCCAGCTCCGCTTCCGTGAAAACGTGGCGTGGTTCGGCCCGGAGGTCGGGTTGGCTGCGCTGCTTTTTCCGGTCTCCATCGCGGTCGGGGAGGACGGTGTCTGGGTCGCCTGGACGGAGTTCGAAAATGTGGTGAAACCCGAGGTTGGTGAGGCGCCCGGCAGCTTTGACTGCCACGTCCGCATGGTCCGCTGGGACTTCAACCCGAGGCCGACCGCGATCCTGTACGAGGAGTAGCCCGGGCCGTCGTCCGTTCCTGCGTGTTGGCTACTACACACTGCTATTGGCATTTTGGATTTCTGATATGAAAACGACAACGAAAGACCTACTCAGCGTTCTCTTGCCTGCCGGTGTATCTGCACGTGCGCGGCTGGCCCGGTTTGCGGTGACGGGCGTGGCCTGCCTCGTGCTTGCGGGGTGTGGCGGTGGGGGCGGCTCGTCGGACGCGACGTTCGACGACGGCGTGGCGCTGCAGGAAGACGCCGAGTGGGCCGAGGCGATCGCGGTGTACGACGCGGTGTTGGCAGACGATCCCGAACACCTTGGCGCACTTTTCAACCGCGGCGTGGCGAAGCTGGAGTCGGCGGATGCGTCCGGAGCCGTCGCAGATTTTGATGGCGTGCTCGCGTTGGCGCCCGACGACCTCGACGCGGTTCTATGGCGCGGCGCGGCCTACCTCGAGCAAGGCCAGGCCGGGAAGGCGCTGGCTGACTTTGATGTGGTTATCGATGCGTCCCCCTTCGCGCCCGAGGCGTACGCGCTTCGTGCACAAGCGCACCACGATGCAGGCGACTACGCGCTCGCGTTGGCGGACCTGGACGCTGCTGTTCGTTTGGAGCCGGACGACCCGGCCTACTTCGAGGGCCGGGCCGATATGTTCGAGGCGATGCAGGAGCCTGGGGCGGCGGAGGTCGAGCGTTCGCTCGCGGCGGTGACCGCGCAGCTTGTCGCGCAGCCCGACGACCCGATCGCCCGGACCCGGCGGGGTGTGGCGTTTCTCGTGCTGGACGAGCCCGAGTTGGCGTTGGCGGACCTGTCGATCGCCATCGAGGCGCAGCCGGAGAACTTGGCTGCCCGGCTTGCCCGGGGCCAGTGCCTGGTGGTCTTGGATGAACACGGCGGAGCGCTCGAGGACTTCGCGCTTGTGGCCGAAGACCGCGAGGCCGACCCGGCGATCGTGGCGCAGGCGCGGCTGGGGCTGGCGTCGGTCTTCGAGTCGCGCGGAGCGTTCGCCGACGCGGCGGGGGAGTATGAGACCTTGCGTGCAGGGCTTAATCCGGCCGGGATCCTCGCGACGGCCCGGCTTGCTCGGCTGCGTGCGGGCTGCCCGGAAGGTGCACAGCGCAGGCCTGCGCTCGCGTTGGAACTCGCACGCGAAGCGCTGTCACGCTTCGACGCCGACCTTGCCGCCCAGGCGGAGACGCCCGCCGCCGATGAGGGTGGCGAGGCCGGAGGCGAAGCTGCTGCTGCCGCAGACACAGTGGACCCGAACGAGCGTTGGTTCTATCTCGACACACTGGCCGCCGCGCTGGTCGCCGACGGCCAACTCGCGGAGGGTATCGCGACCCAGCGGCAGGCGGTGGAGGCCGCGCCGGAGGACGACCGGGCCGACCTACAAGCCCGGCTCGCAGCGTACCGCGATGCGCAGAGCGAGTAGCGCCGTCGATCCCGATTGTGTGATCGACGCGGCTTTCTTTGGCTGCGTAACTCAACGCCAAACCTAAGGCGCTCACGTCCCAAGTGAGCGCCTTGCACCCGAGCGGTTCGGGGTCACAGCCGGCCGCTCATTCGGGCTTCGTTGACGATGGTCCCGTTGAACGCGGTCGTGGACATGATGCTGTTGCGATAGGTGTCGGTCTGGATCAGGCGGAGCGATTGGCGCAGCTGATTGACCTGGTTGGTGAGGTCGGCGATCTGTCGGCCCTGTGCGGCGACGGTGGCGCTGAGGTCGGTCGAGCCCGGGCGGGGGCTGGCGCCGGGGATCGGGCTGCCGGTGCGGAGCGGCGCAGGGTCTGCGGGGCGGTAGCCGCTGGTGAGGTCGCTGACCGAGTTGCGTCGGGCGGCGGCCCGTGCGGACGAGCCGGAGATCGACCCGCGTGTCGAGCGTGGCCGGGTGACGGAGGCCCGCCGGGTCGCGTCGGTGCGTTGTCCCGCACGCGGGCTGGTGGCTCGGCCGACCTGGGCGCGGACGTTCGCGGCGGCGGCTGAGGTGGGCTTGCTTGGTGTTGACCGGGTGGTGCGGATCGCCCCGGAGCGAGGACGCCGTGTCGTGCTGGGCGAGGCGGTGCGTGGCGAAGCGCTCGTCGAGCCGTTGCGGGCCTCGGCGGTCGGCTGCCAGTCGGGCCCGATCAGCATCAGCCCCACCGCGAGCCCGGCAACCACCAGCGACAACACGCGGCCCATCAGCGGGGTGTTTGCACGGCGACGGTTCATGGCGTTGTCCTCTCGAAAGGTGGCTTGCCGATTGGAATGATTGCGATCAACAACGCACGGGGCAACCGAAAGACGTTGCGGCCGATCCGATCATACACGACACGTGAACCCGCTAAACGAAAGGCCGACGTCTAGCGACGATGATCCCAATAACCCGGGCGGGACTCGAACCCGCACTGGATGGATTTTAAGTCCACTGCCTCTGCCAATTGGGCTACCGGGTCGCAACTGGCACACCCACAATCTACCCGATCTCCCGGCATGCGGCAGCCCGCGTCCAAGTCGCTGTGAGATGGGGGGAGCGCGTAGGTTCGGTTGGATTGCTGTTATTGGTAGAGCCCTGCATAGGGCGCCGCGATGAACGGCGGGGCAGCGTCGGTGTCCGTGCGATCATTCTGAAACAGAGCGTTGTAGGGTAGCTGCTGATCGGTGTGGAAGGGTGCTTTGTCCGAGAGGATGGGTGCGTTGAGCCAGGCGTTGTCGCCTGTGAGTTGCTGTGTGGAAGGACCCCACGGGGCGAGCCAGACATAGCTGGTGCCGGTGCGCTCGAAGGTGCCAGTGTCATCGCCGGGGCAGTGCAGGGCACTGCGTTGCGGGTTGGAGAGGGTTAGGAAGGTATCGATCGTCGGCACATCGAGCGCACGGTCGTTACGGTTCATGAGTGCAGGGAGTGTGCCATGGCTTTGCTGGTAATCGGCTAAGGCGTGGCCGAGCGTCATGAGGTTGGCACGGCAGGCCGCGCTGCGTGCGCCGCTGTTTGCCTGGGAGAGCATCGGCAGGGACACAGCCGCAAGCACAGCGATCAGGCAGACCGCAACGAGGACTTCGACCAGATTGAGACCGCGACAGCGCACAGAACGGGTTCCACGACCGACAGACACGTCGGCAAGACTCGATAGATGTGGGCTTCCCTACCCGGGCCAGAACGGCCGCCTCCCTGCGATCCATGGACGCTCCCATCCTAGCCAACGCGTGGCCAAAAGTCACGGGTTTTCCGGTAAAGCGTGGGTTAAGGCCGAGTATTGCGTGTTCGCACGGAGGCGGGGCGGCCGCGTAGGCGATCGCTTCAGCTTGGCCCCGTCAGGTCGTGTAATCCGCGTTGATGCGGATGTACTCGCGCGAGAGGTCGCAGCCGAGCCATTCGCAGCCCGCGTCGCCTCGGCCCAGGTCGATGCCGAATTGGACTTCGCGTCCG
Organism: Planctomycetota bacterium; assembly: GCA_039193915.1. Lineage (GTDB taxonomy): Bacteria > Planctomycetota > Phycisphaerae > Phycisphaerales > Phycisphaeraceae > JAHQVV01. Next base: position 15,565 of record JBCCWH010000013.1, on the reverse strand, counting down.
GCCATGGCTTTCGCCAGGCGACGCTGCTGCGCTGCGTTGAGCTTCGTCGGCATGCCCTGTTTGAACACACAGACGCCGCCGACCGTGATCGACAGTGCCTCGGGCTTCACCGCCGCGCCGCTCTTGCCGACCGCCATCGCGAGTCGGCCCCAGTTGGGGTCTGCGCCGTGGACTGCTGTCTTCACCAGCGGGCTCTCGGCGACCGATCGGCCGACCTTGTCCGCATCCCGCACGCTGCGTGCGCCGCTCACGTTCACGCGGAACACCTTCGACGCACCCTCGCCATCAGACACGAGTTGGTACGACAAGTCACGGCAGAGGTCGGTGAGCGCATCGAGTAATGCGTCGTAGGGCTTGCCCGGCTTTGTGACCGCACGGTTGCCCGCCGCGCCGCTCGCCATGACGATGACGCTGTCGCTCGTGCTCGTGTCGGTGTCGACCGTGACGCGGTTGAAGCTCGCTGCTGTGGCTTGCTTGAGCATCGGCTTGAGCATGTCGGGCGAGACCGCGGCGTCGGTCGTGATGAACGCGAGCATCGTCGCGAGGTTGGGTGCGATCATGCCGCTGCCCTTGCAGACCCCGCCTAGCGTGATGCGCTTCTTGCCGAGCATGACCGTGCGTGTTGCGGCCTTGGGGGCGAGGTCGGTCGTGAGGATCGCCCGGGCGGCATCGTCGTCGGCCTGCTTGCCGCGCGCAAGCCGGGGCACCGCCGCCGCGATGCCGGGCAGCAGTTTGTCCATCTCCAGGTGTCGCCCGATCACGCCCGTCGAGCACGGCAGCACCTCGCGAGTCGCGCAGCCCAGCCCATCGGCCACCGCCGCACACATCGCTACCGCGTCGCGTTTGCCTTGTTCGCCTGTCGCGACATTGGCGCAGCCGCTGTTTACCACCACCGCCCGCAGCACGCCGCCCGTCGACCGCAGGTGCTTGATGGCGACCTTCACCGGCTCGCCCTTGACCTTGTTGCGGGTGAAAACGCCTGCCGATGGGCAGGCCGCGTCCGCCGCGATGATCGCCAGGTCCGGCTTGCCCGACGGCTTGAGCCCGCAGGTCGCGGAAGCCACGGAAAAACCCCGGGGGCGGGTGAGACTATGCAACGTTTTCGGGGCAACTGGTGGGCTCATGGGCGGGCAGTATAATGCGGGGCTGGCCTAAGCCCTAGGCCGTAGCCCCTAAAAACTACACAAGGAGCCCGCGATGCCCATCGCCGACTACGACACCTACGTCCGCATGCTCGAAAACGCCTTCGAGAACAAGTTCGCCTACCCCGCGATCAACGTCAGCTCGATGGTCACCGCCAACGCCGCCCTCAAGGCCTTCGCCGAGCTCAAGAGCGACGGCATGATCCAGGTCTCCACCGGCGGCGGGAAGTTTGCCTCGGGACTGGTCAACGGCGACATGGTCCTGGGCGCGATCACCCTGGCCGAGCACATCCATCGCGTCGCCGAGAAGCTGGACGTCAACGTTGTCCTCCACACCGACCACTGCCCGCCCGACGCGGTCGACACGTTCATGGTCCCGCTGATCGAGGAGTCTGAGCGGCGCGTGGCCGAGGGCAAGCTGCCGCTGTACAACTCGCACATGCTTGACGCCTCGGGGCTGCCGCTGGAAGAAAACCTCGCGCTGTCGGTCCCCATCTTCGAACGCATGGCGAAGATCGGTCAGATCATCGAGATCGAGGCCGGCGTCGTCGGCGGCGAGGAAGACGGCGCGGCCGGGTCGGAAGACACCCCCGACGCCGACCTCTACACCACGCCCGAAGACATGGTCCGCGTCTACGAAGCCATGTCCAAAGTCGACGGCACGTACATGTTCGCCGCGACCTTCGGCAACGTCCACGGCGCCTACAAGCCCGGGGCCGTCAAGCTCCGCCCCATGCTGCTCAAGGAAGGCCAGGACGCCATCAAGGCCAAGTTCGGCCAGGACGCGAAGTTCTACCTCGTGTTCCACGGCGGCAGTGGCTCGGAGAAGCACGAGATCGAGGAGACCCTCGACTACGGCGTCATTAAGATGAACGTCGATACCGACTGCCAGTACGCCTTCACCCGGCCGATCGCCGACCACATGATGAAGAACTACGACCAGGTCTTGAAGGTCGACGGCGAAGTTGGCGCTAAGAAGTTCTACGACCCGCGGAGCTACCTCAAAGCCGCCGAGACCGCGATGGCCGACCGTGTGAAGGAGGCCTGCGAAGACCTCAAGGCCGTGGGCAAGTCGCTGGGTGCCGGCGTCGCCGCAGGTGGCGGGTGAAACCCGCTGACCAAGAGCTGCTCGTGAAGCAGAGATTGATGGGTCGGTAGACGGTTTCGGACAGCGTGGATTTCGCCGCTGTTGCCGCTTATGCCCCCAAGTCAAAGCAGACATGGCACGCCCGAGCCGTTGGCGCGGCGGTTTTGCCATGTTCCTCGCCCGAACGCCAATCGCCTCGCGATTTTCACTGGCCTGCCGCCAAACCTGAGATACGCTTGAGCCATAAGGAGGCCCGTTGTGGTCGGTTGGCTCTACATCGATGGTGAAGTCGCGGCACCGATCCATGTGCTGGATGTGGATTTGACGACCGGCGTCATGGGGGTCGAGATCGCGGGCAAGTTCGTGCCCGACCGCGCCGATCTTCGGCGTGAGGTCGTGATCGAGTACTACGCCTGGAAGTCGCGTCGCCTAGTGCGCTGCCTCGGGGCTGAGCGCATCGGGACACTGCTGCTGATCGAGGCCGTCGATGTCGGCCAGCCGCTTGAGCCGTCGCAAGCCGACACCGAGCGCGGCGCGGCGGAAGACTGGCTGATTGTGCAGGGCGAGGCGTGCTGCCAGGTGAGCGCGTTCTCCTCGGGCGCTGCCGGTGGCTCGTCCACGGGGCACTGCATCATGCAAGTCCCGCGTGATGCCTGGCGTGACCTGCGTGTCGGAGAGCACGCCCCGCTCGCGGCGGTCGGCGCCGCGAGCGGGCAGAAAGTCCACGCCGGGATCGAAGCGATCACGCCGATGCTCCAGCCCACGCCGATGAACGCGTCCTCAATGCCCGTCGAAGTCAAAGTCGTCCGGCTCCGCGAACGCATGGTCTACCACCTCAGCCCGCTGGCCAGCGACTGGGCGGAAGACAGCACGGTCGTCGTCGCGAAGGTCGAAGGGGTCGAGCGGATCGAGTGAATCTCGGCCCGCAACGCGATTCACTTTCTTCGTTTAGCCGCCGCCCAACGGGCGGCGCGTCGATACGTCACAAGTAGAACGCGCCGCCGGTTGGGCGGCGGCTAAACGACATTCGCAAAACAACGCAACACGCCCTGAGATCAGGCGTACAGCGCCCGCAGTTTCCCTTCCAGATGCCGCATCAGCGGGGCCGCGCTCAGCGGTTTGCCCGTGACCTTCTCGCAAAGCGTCGCCGACTTGTACCGCTTGCCGTGGGCGTGGATATTCGCGTTGAGCCAGGTGCGTAGCGGGGTGAATTCGCCGGCCGCGAACATCGCATCGAGGTCGCCGAGTTCTTCGTTCGCCTGCTCAAAAAACTGTGCGGAGTAGAGGTTGCCCATCGTGTAGGTCGGGAAGTAACCCATCGCGCCCATCGACCAGTGGATGTCTTGCATGCAGCCCTGGGCATCGTCGGGTACCTCGACGCCGAGGTACTCCTTGTACTTCGTGTTCCACGCGTCGGGCAGGTCGTTGACGGTGAGGTCGCCCTTCAGGAGCGCCCTTTCGATCTCGAAGCGGATCATGATGTGCATGTTGTAGGTCGCTTCGTCCGCCTCGACCCGGATGAGGCCGGGCATCACGATATTCGCGCCGCCATAGATCTCGTCTTCGCGGATGCCCTTGACCGCGTCGCCGAAGTACTCGCCCAGCTTCGGATAGCACCAGCGCCAGAACGCCCGGCTGCGGCCGACCTGGTTCTCCCACATCCGGCTCTGGCTCTCGTGGATCGACAGACCGACCGATTCGCCCATCGGCGTGCCGATGTGCTCTTCGAGCAGGCCCTGTTCGTAGATGCCGTGGCCACACTCGTGCATCGTCGAGCCCAGCGCATCGTTGACGTTGTCCTCGTGGAACCGCGTCGTCAGGCGGATGTCGTTGCAGTGTGTCCCGCTGCAGAACGGATGTGTCGAAGTGTCGAGCCTGCCGCGATCAAAGTCGAAACCGATCGCCTTGGCGATGTCGGTCACAAACGCCCTTTGCTGGTCGATCGGCAGCCTGAGCTCGTTGAACGCATTGCTCGGCCCCCGGCCGGCCTCTTTCGCGGCGCGGATGTCGTCGAGCAGGCCGACCAGCCGTTCACGCAGCGGTTCAAAGACGCCCGACACCTGCGCGGCTGTCATCCCTGACTCGAAGTTGTCTGCCAGCGCGTCCCAAGGCTCCCCGCCGCCCGCCTCGTCCCAGCCGTAGCACTCCGCCTTGCGCAGGTTCAGCTTGACGATCTTTTCCAGCCACGGCTTGAACTTGCCGTAGTCGTTGGCTTGGCGTGCTTCCGCCCACTCGTGCTTGGCCTTGCTGGTCGTCTGGGAAATCTCCACGACCAGCGCCTCGGGCAGCTTCGTCGCCTTGTCGTACGCCTCGCGGATCTCACGCACGTTCACGGCCGCAACGGACGTCGGTTCGCCGGTGATGGATGCGTCGGCCTCGCAATCCGCCAGCCAGCCTTCGATGCGCGGGTCGGTGCCCATCTGATGGGTCATCCGGGCAATCTGCGCGAGCTGGCGGGCGCGGTGTTCGACCCCGCCTTTGGGCATGAGCGCCTCCTGGTCCCAGCCCAGCAGGGAGCCGGTGCTCGAGAGCAGCATGGCCTCTCGCACATGGCTGATAAGCTGGTCGTAGGCCTGATTGGTGGTCGCGGTCGGCATCACGGGCTCCTTGTGTGTGTTGCGTACTTTTCTCGTCAGGTTGGCTAAACCCATTGCCCCGCCAACGCACATACTAGCGGACCGCCACGCGGAACAGGTAGCCATGACACAAGCCTTCTCGATCTTCGACGCCCTGGTCTTCCACGTGATTGGGCAGGGCACACAGAAGCAGGCCATGCCCCGCCTGACACCCCCGCCGCCCACGGCCTGCGAGGACCGCGAAACGATTGCGCTCGCCCAGGGCGGCCGGGCCGATGCTCGGGCTGCGCTGGTCCGTGAGCTCCAGGATGTGTGGTACCGCTACGCCTTCTCGATCCTGCGCAGCCCCGACCAGGCGAAGGACGCCGCGCAGGAGACGGCGATGCGGTTCCTCAAGGCACTGCCACAGTTCCGCGGTGACAGCAAGCTCAAAACGTGGTCGCTCGGCATCGCCACCAACGTCTGCCGAGAGCGTCGACGCCAACGCACACCCCTTGCGCTCGCCGAGCCACACACCGACCCCGATCCCTCGCCCGGACCCCGGCGCACTGCAGAACTGAAAGAGCAGCGAGAGCGGCTGCTTGCGGTGTTGGGTGACCTGCCCGATCGGCAACGCGAAGCCGTGGCGCTGCGTTACTTCGAACAGCTTTCGGTGCGAGACACGGCCGAGGCGATGGGCTGTGCCGAGGGTACCGTCAAGGCCACGCTCAGCCAGGCGATCCGTTCGCTACGCCAACGCATGGGGGTGGATGATGACTAAACAAGAAACCGATTCGCTTGAAGAAATCGTCGATGCCGCGAGGTGCCAGTATGCGGCCGCGCAGTACCCCGGCGACCTTGCGGCCGACCTCGGGCTTTCCGCCCACGTGCCACGCGGTTGGCTCCAGCGCTGGCGTCCCGCAGTCGCGCTTTGTGCCGTGCTTGCATTGGCCGTGGGCGGCGCTGGGTTGTGGGCGCTGCTGGGGCCGTCCCCGCATGGGCAGGCAGGACCCGTCGTTGAAGCTACGCCTGAAAACCGGGTGCCGAACGTTTCGCCCCCCTCGATCCCACAGCATGGCGACGAGTCGGGCGACACCCTCTCGCCGACCGTGAACGCCGCGATCACGCGCGAGCAGTTCGTTGCGTTGAAGCAAGATATCGCCGACCTCCGGGCCAGCGCTAAACGCACGGCGGATATCCGCTTTACCCAATTGCTCGCATCGAATCAGAAAGTCAAACCCGCGATCTCGGTGCGGCCGCTCACACCCGCCGCGGTCGGCCTCTCGACCGTGCCTCACGTCGGTCTCTCGCTCCCACGCGGGCTCGCACTGCCCGCCTACTCACCCTCCTCCATAAAGGAACTGTCATGACTGCACTCACCCGCCGCCTTTACCCCACGCTGCTCATCGCCCTGGCCTGCACGATCACCGCGGTGCTCGTCACCAACGCGACCGCGAAGTCATCGCCCCGCGCCAATGCCCCCGCCGACAGCGTCTTTGCGAAGTTCCAGGACGACGAAGACTGGGGCGAGTGGAAGAACGAGTTCGCCGAGATTGAGATGATGCACATGCACCTCGAGCTGATGGGGCAGTTCACCGGGCTTATCGGTGACATGCACGAACTCGCCGACAGCGAATCCGCCAGCGGTGTCCTCGCCGTGATGTCCGTCGAGGACAATATGGACGCCGAGGAAGCGATCGACTTCCTCGAAGACATGCTCAACGAAACCGAGAACGAGACGATCCGGCGTTCGATCCGCATCAAGCTGATCGACTTCTACAAGAACAGCGGCCAGAGCGATGAGGCTGTCGAGCACATCGAAGCCCTCATCACCGGCTGATCCACCACCGACCCCCATCCACCCCGCCGCGCGAGTTTAGGACTCGCGCGGCGTTTTTATGGACGCCTCGGGTATACTCTCCGCCCCACACACGAGACGCCCATGCACAAACACCCCGACCTGACCGAAGCCCGCATCAAACTCGCGATCGACCGCCGACTCAAGCCGCGGGTCCACCCGGAGACTGCGCCCGTTTCGATCGACAAGTGGGACGTCGGCGGCGAACCCGTCCCGTTTGCCCAAGCGGCTGCGGCGACCTATCAACCCTTCAAGGTCGGCGACCGCTGGGGCGCGTCGTGGGACACGGCCTGGTTCCGGATCACCGGCGAGCTGCCCGCGGACTGGGCCGGGAAGCCTGAGGCGATCTTGCGTATCGACCTCGGCCCCAACCCGACCTGGGCCGAAGGGTTTAGCTGCGAAGGCCTGATCTACAAAGACGGCAAGCCGAGCGGGGCGGTCAATCTCTACCGCGATGACGCTCTGCGCTTCACCGACATTCAAGGCGGCGAACGTTTCGAGGTCTACATCGAAGCGGCGGCCAATGTCCGTCCCGACAACGTCAAGAACGGTGACTGGCACCTGCCCGCCGAGTTCGGGGGCGATCCGCGTTTCACACTCAAGCGGTGTGAGCTCGCGACATTCAACAGGCCGGCATGGAAGCTGCTGTGCGCTTTCGAGCTGCTCAATGGGATGCTGGATGTCTTGCCCAAGGACGCCCCGCGTCGGGGGCAGGTCTGCGCCGCGCTCAACGAAGCGCTCAACGTGCTCGAAGATCATGACCCGGGCACTACCGCCGACGCGATGGCGATCCTCCAGCCCATCCTCGACAAACGCAACGGCGACACCGCGCACCACGTCTCCGCGATCGGCCACGCACACATCGATACCGCGTGGCTCTGGCCCTTGCGTGAGACGATCCGCAAATGCGCTCGGACGTTTTCGACGGCACTCAACTACATGGACGAGTACCCGGAGTATGTCTTCGGCTGTTCACAGCCGATCCAGTATGCCTGGATGAAATACCACTACCCCGCGATCTACGACCGCATCAAGCAGGCCGTGAAGCGCGGGCAGTGGCAGGTCATGGGGTCCATGTGGGTCGAGCCCGACTGCAACCTCGCCTCGGGCGAGTCGCTCGTCCGCCAGCTCCTGCACGGCAAACAGTTTTTCCTGGAGGAGTTCGGCATCGAGACCGACGACGTCTGGATCCCCGATGTCTTCGGCTACTCTGCCGCGATGCCCCAGCTCATGGCGCAGGCCGGCGTCACCTCGTTCCTCACGCAGAAGATTTCGTGGAACCAGTTCAACCGCTTCCCGCACCACACCTTCAACTGGCGCGGGATCGACGGCACGGAGGTCTTTACGCACTTCCCCCCGGCCGACACGTACAACGGCCAATTCACCGCCCAAGAAGTGGCCAAGAGCCAGACGCGTTTCCTCGACCACGACCGCGCGACCCGCTCGCTCTACCCCTTTGGCCACGGCGACGGCGGCGGCGGACCCAGCCGGCAGATGCTGGAGAACGCGGGCATGCTCAAGGACCTGGAGGGCATGCCGCGCGTCACCATCGAGCCGACGACCGTGTTCTTCGAGAAGGCCAAGCAGGATGCGGCCGACCTGCCCACGTGGGTTGGCGAGCTGTACCTCGAATACCACCGCGGGACCTACACGACACAGGGACGCACCAAGCGCGGAAACCGCAAGGGCGAGCTCGCGCTACGTGATGCCGAGTTTTTCGACGCGATCGACACGGCGACGAACGGGCCGGCCGACGCGAAGCAGGTTGATGCACACGACGAGGCGGCGGCACAAAGCCGTGCGGTCTATGACGTGTTCGACCACCCCCAAGGCGGCCAGCGCGGCGGCCGGGTCGGCCTGCTCGATCGCGCGTGGAAGCTGCTGCTCACCAACCAGTTCCACGATATCCTCCCCGGCTCCTCGATCCAATGGGTCTACGAAGACGCGGCACGGGATTACGAAACGATCCAGCAACTCGCATCGCAGGTTCGCGAGAGCGCACTAGGCTCGATCGTTTCGTCGCTGCAGGGAACAGACGGCCCAGGCCGCAGCCAGTCGGTCGTCTTCAATACGCTTGGCCACACGCGACGCGAAGTCGTCGACCTCGCCGACGGCCCCGCACTCGTAGAAGCGCCGAGTTGCGGCTATGCCTACGCCGACAACGCAACGCCTGATGCCGATTCGGTACGTATCGATCAGTCCGACGGGCGTATCACGCTGGACAACGGGCTGCTTCGCGTCGTGATCGATACGGCAACAGGACACCTGACGAGTATCCGCGACCTCCGCGTCAATGGCCGTGAGGCGCTCGCGCCTTCGCTCGGGGCCGAGGCGATCGCTGCCAACGTCCTTCAGCTCCACCACGACCTGCCCAACCAGTGGGACGCGTGGGATGTCGATGTTTTCTACAAGGAGCAGTGCGAGACGATTGATCAGCTCGATGCCATCGAGATCGTCGAGCAACACGCCCTGCGTGTGAAGGTGCGGACCAAGCGTTCTTTCCGAAAGTCCACGATCGAACAGACGCTCGTCCTCCGGGCCGGGTCTGCCCGGATCGACTTTGAGACCCGGGTTGATTGGCAGGAACGCCACCGCTTCCTCAAGGCCGCATTCCCCGTCAACGTGCGCAGCGAGCAGGCGACCTACGACATCCAGTTCGGCCACGTTCAGCGCCCGACCCACGACAACACGAGTTGGGACCTCGCCCGCTTCGAGGTCTGCGCCCACAAGTGGGCCGACCTGTCCGAGGGCGGCCCCGCGGAGGCGGGGGGGTACGGCGTCGCGCTCTTGAACGACTGCAAGTACGGCTACGACATCCGCGATCACGTGATGCGCCTTTCGCTCCTGCGTGGCCCGATCGAGCCCGACCCCGTGGCGGACATGGGCGAGCATATGTTTACGTATTCGCTCTTCCCCCACGCAGGCGATTACCGCGCGGGCCAGGTGATCGAAGAGGCGTACAACCTGAACGTGCCGCTGAGGGTGCAGCCCGCTGAGCCGTCGGCCGGTCGCGGGCAGGAAAGTCTGCCACGCGTTTCGCATGCCTGGCTGGAAATCGATCAGCCCGGCATCGTCATCGAGGCTGTCAAGGTCCCGGAAGACGGCGAAGGGGTCATCGTCCGCCTGTACGAGGCGTACGGGGCGCGACGCGATGCAACACTCGCCACCCGGCTACCCGTTAAGCAGTACACCCCGACCAACCTCCTCGAGCAGCCCGTCGGCCAGCCCGCCGATCTTGCGGATGGCCGGGTGCCGCTGACCTTCGGCCCGTTCGAGATCAAGACGCTTCGCCTGGTGTAGACCGGGCGATCCGTAGTCGCACACCCAGGAGTTCACGATGGATCAGGCGATTCAGATGTTCTTCGGGATACTGTTCGCAGCGCTCGGCGTGTTCGCCGTCGTAGGCGCGGTGGGGAACTGGGATTGGTACATGAACAGCAAGAAGGCCCAGAGGATGTCGCAGCTGCTCACCCGAACCGGTGCACGACTGTTTTACATCGTACTGGGCGCTGGCCTCGCGGTGTTCGGCACGCTGATCGTTGTAGGCAAGGTCAGGTTCTAGGGAACTTGGCGCATGCGCCGATGGGGCAGGGTTGCTTGTCTTGCCTCGATCGTTTCTGCTTTTCAAGAAACTACATTACGCAAGAGTCTTAACTGCGCGATACGAAGGGTACTACATCGGCAAGGCGCGGTCTCTTCGTCGCAGTTCTTTAACCTTCAGCACAATCATGTATTCATACACTGAAATCATAATGCAGTATGTCAGGCCAGCCCTTCCATCCAGCACGCCTAGCCGGAAGATGTACATATACAAAAACCGCATCACTGCTCGGAATGGGAGATAGTAGGAAACCTGCTTTAGCATTCTGCGGCGAGCGACGGTGCCTCCCCACAGGTCACGCCAATTAATCTTCCCAGATTGCTGTACGAACGAAACGGTTTCAGAGGCTTCGTAGGTTGAATAGAGATTGTGTTTCTCGAACCACGCAGCGATCCCCTTGTTGAAGCTGTAGTGCTCGAAATGGTTTTTGAAATAGCCCTCTTCCCCTTCTGTGACATACTCCAGGTTGATCTTGCGTCGGAACGAGATTGAATCGGGCCGAAACAGCCGCATGACCCAGACAGGGTACAAGCTGGATCGGCGAATCCAGCGCCCCATAAACATGTTCTTGAAACGGACGCGGTATGCGGTTTCGTTTCTGCTCGGGTCGTTGACGGCTTCAAGCATTTCATCACGAAGTGCCGGGGGTAACACCTCGTCGGCATCGGGGTTGTAGACCCAGGGATGCCGATACTCGATGGCACGCAGTGAGTATTCACGATGCGACCGTTCATTGTCGAAGGCTCTGTGATAAACACGAGCGCCTGCGGCCTTGGCAATCTCGACGGTACGGTCGGTTGAGCCGGAGTCGAGCACGACGATATCATCGGCCCAACTGACCGAATCGAGGCAGCGTTGAAGATTGTCCTCTTCGTTGAGTGTCAGGATCAAGACGGAAATCCGCTGTTGTTCGGTAGGCGTAGTTGCTGAGTCCTTGGGGAAGGATTTTGGGGGGCGATGAATCGGCGCATCGCATGTGTCCAGTGGTTCTGCCGCTTGGGGTGTGTGTTTTTCTTCGGGCTCCGTAGGCGGACTTGAAGAAGTGAGATTGCCTTCGGGTATCGCGAGGCCGGTGTCGGGCTGCGGCCCAACGAATGCCTCGACACTAGGCTGGACGCCTTTGCTCTTTGATCGTTCACTACGGATGAAGTGGCGTAGCTTCAGCGACACCATGCCGTCATATGCGGCGATGAATTGGCAGAACCGGAAGCCCTGTTTTCCGTCGAGAAACCCGAATCGGAATACATACATGTAGATAAAACGCCAGAGCGAAGGAAACGGGATGCGGTGCGATACATACCGCTTGAGCCAACGGCGGCGTTTGGTTTGAGCGGAGAGGTTCGCCTCTGCCTTATCTTGTCGGAGTCCTCGGATCTCGCGGAACAACTCCGAGGCTTCGAGCGTCGAGTATCGGTTGTGTTTTGCGAAAAAGTGTTCGATGCCCCGGCGATCGTGGTGCGTCATCGGTTCACGGATGTATCCCACGGGGTCTTCGATGACGACATGCTCGTGAACGCTACGGTTTTCATAACGCCCCTGGCCTCTCTTAAACAGGCGCAGATTCCAGCTTGGGAAATAGCCGCAGTGCCTGATCGGTTCACCCAGGAAGTATGACAAGCGGTTGAGGAAGAAGCCGTTCTCGTGGACAGTCGCCGGGTCTTGGGATGTGATCGCCTGGATACGTGCCTTGAGTTCCGGGGTCACGACTTCGTCGGCGTCAAGGATCAGTGTCCAGTCGGCGCTGAGCGGGAGATGATCCAGGGCCCAGTTGCGCTGGGCGGCATAACCGGGCCAGTCGTGATGGTGGACATGGGCGCCGGCTTGGCGTGCGAGTTCTTGCGTGCCGTCGGTGGATCCCGAGTCGATGACGTAGATGTTTTGAACCCAGCCTGTCAGCGCTGACAAGCAGTGGGGTAGATTCAGCACCTCATTGTGGGTGATGATCAGTACGTCAATCGAGCTCATCTGGGTCGGCATTCCGGGTGATTCAGGCGTCAGGAGTGTAGACGGATCAGGCCGCCTGTGAAGGGCTAAGACTATACTATATGCTGGCTTAGACCAGTATTTCTTCAGACGTGACACGATGGCAACCCCCGACGATCAGCTCGCTCACCGCCTCGACCGGACCTCGGCTTGGCCCTATACAAAGGGCGAGTATGCCAAGCGGCAGCTGTGGAGCATCGTCGACGCCTTGTTCCTCCGGCGGTCACCTGCACGCTTGGCGGGGTGGCGCCGATTCTGGTGCCGCCGCTTCGGGATGAAGCTGGGGGCGTCCGCGATGGTCAGGCCAAGCGCAAGGGTTGTTCATCCTTGGCTGCTGGTTGTGGGCGATTTCAGTTGTATCGGTGACCGGACAAAAGTCTACAACCTCGGCCGTATCACGATCGGGTCGCACTCCGTGATTTCGCAGGATGTCACGCTCTGTGCAGGCACACACGATTACACCGATGAAACCCTCCCGCTGCTTCGGCCTGAGATCCGGATCGGTTCGGGTGTTTGGATCTGTGCCGAGGCATTCATCGGCCCGGGCGTGACGATCGGGGATAACGCGGTGGTGGGCGCGCGCGCTGTCGTGACGAAAGATGTCCCGGCAGGTATGGTCGTTGCCGGCAATCCCGCCCGTGTGCTTCGGCCACGCACCAAGAGTGATGGCGTCTCGGAGTCCGATGCCACGACTGGCTCTGTTGACAACGAACACTGAGCACGCAATGGATATCCTGCATGTCACCGCCTCACTCTCGTCGCGCGGCGGCGGTGTCGCAACCTACATCCAGCAACTTCTCGTGCACCACGCCTCATCGGGGCACACGCTCACGGCCTGTTCGCTGGGGGACGCGCTATTCGAACGCGATACGGCGCACCTCACCGACCGGATCGGGCTGATCGCTGCCCCGCCCACCGGGCCGCGCGCCCTGGGGTATAGCCGGGGCCTGCGTCAGCCGGTGAGGCAGGCCGCACAGACCGCCGACCTTCTCCACATCCACGGCCTGCGGACCCTGCTCAACATCCATGCGAGACGACTCAGCAAGCACTACAAGAAGCCGCTCATCATCTCGCCCCACGGCCAGCTCTATCCGCAGGTCCTCGCCCAGAACCGCCTGCGCAAGGCTGTGATGGCCAAGCTGTTTGTTGATGCGAACCTCAACGCGGCGAGCTGTATCCATGCCACCTCTGAGGCAGAGGCCGAGCATATCCGGTCCTACGGCCTCAAGATGCCCATCGCGGTCGTGCCGATCGGTGTCGACCTGGAGAGTTTCAGTTGCGAGGGTGGCGAGGCCAAGGCCCGGCTGGATGCGCGTTACCCCCGCCCGGGCAGGCCGCGCCGCGTGCTGTTCCTCAGTTTGCTAAATGCGAAAAAAGGGCTGGGCCGGCTGGCGCAGGCCTGGGGTGAGCTTTCGCCGCAGTTCCCTGGCTGGCAGCTCATGATTGCTGGGCCGGACGCGGGGTATGAATCCAGTGCCCGGGAGGCTTTCAAGGCGTCGGGTCAGTCGGGCTCGGTCACGTGGACCGGGCCGGTGTATGGGCAGGAGAAACTGGATCTGCTGGCGGGTTGCGACTTGTTGGTCCTGCCCTCGGACTGGGAGAACTTCGGGATTGTGGTGATCGAGGCGCTTGCGTCGGGGACGCCGGTGGTCGCGACGAAGGGTGCTCCTTGGGCGCAGTTGGTCGAGCGGTCGTGCGGCTGGTGGGTGGATGCGGCCCCGGGGCCGATTACGCAGGCGATGCGCGAGGCGATGTCGCTCGGGGACGATGAGCGCCGGGCGATGGGCGCGCGCGGCCGCGGGCTGATCGAGGCGGAGTACACCTGGGACCGCTGCGCTGCACAGATGCATGAGCTCTATGAAGCCGCGATCAGCCAGGGGCCTTGGCCCGACTTTGTGCAGACGGTTGATGCGTAGCGCGGGTGTTGGGTGAATCGGATGGGCGGGTCGTTTGCCGAACAAACAAGCCCCCGGGTTTTTAGGCCGGGGGCTTGATGCAGAGGAAGTGGAGCCGGGGGGATTTGAACCCCCGTCCCGAGACAGTCGGTCTATGGCTTCTACGCGTATAGTCGTTCGTTTAGTCTTGCCCAGTCGTCGGGGAGCGACACCCTACGCCTGGGCCAGCCGGAGTGTTGTTTAGCTCGCGGACGCTACGGCGTCATCGTTGAGCGATCTGGCATTACGTGCACCCCCGAGCAGCCGCCAGCGGGCGGCCCGAGGGTGTTGCTGTCTAACGGATTAGGCAGCGAGGCGGGCCGGCGCGAAGCCGATCCGACCAGCGATTGGGTTATCGTTGGCATTTATGGGTTTGTACGTGGTTTAGCGAGGCCTACGTACACCTCGACGCGCCACACAGAGACGTTCCCTGTCCGGTCGATTCCAGTCGGCCCCGTTGTCAAAGAGCGAGCCGGCGTTTAGCCGGTGCTGCTTCTATTGTAGCACGGTTTTAGGCGTTGGCGCGGTTGGCTTGAGGGCTTGGAGGGTTTCTCCCGCTGCGGTGGAGGGTGCTGCAGGCATAGGTTGCCCCAGCAGCCGCTCTGCCCGCCGCAAGAAAACGATGGGCCGAACATGCTGCGCTGGGGATCGCGGCGGCCAAGCCAAGCCGTATTGATGGCCGGTCGTTCGGACCGAGGCTTGGCGCGCGGCCTTATGGTTGTTGCAGCCAGGGCTTGCGCTGGGTTTGTGGGCGCGGCGATGGGGCACGCTCGCCTTGCGGGGAGTACTCTGCAGCGTCTAGCGCAGTTGCTAAAAGGCCCATGTACGCAAAAAGAACAACTAAGACGAAGTTGAGCGTCCCCAGCAGGAACGCTTCAAAGACCGCGCCGATCAGAAGCGCGCCGATCCCGGCGATCACGAGGTTGGGCACTTCCTTCAAAGCCCCCAGGCTGTTACGGGCCATCGTAACGGCGACAACAGCGTGCAGCAGCATGCAGACGAAGACGGCCATCGCAAACAGGCCGAGCAATCCAGAGTTAGCGGCGGTTGCGAGGTAGGAGTTCTCCGGCGTTTTGTTTGAGCCGGTTCCGATCAGTGGGTGGCTTGCGAAGTCGGCCAGCATCGTCTGCCACTTGCCTTCGCGTGTATTGGTTGTCTCCAACAGGCGATTGCTTGCGACCGTCACGTCCGTGGTGTATCGCCAAACCAAAGCAACGAACGCGCCGATGATCGGCGCGACAAAAAGCAGTTTGAAGATGCGGAGGCGGAAAAACAGGAGCGTGCCTACCGCCAGCATCAGAGCTCCGGTTCGGGACCCGGTGCCCAGCAGGAAAACGATCGCGAGGCCCGCCGCTAAGCCCCAGAAAATACGGAGTTTTTTGCTCTCGGTTTTATCCAGCAGCAG